>NZ_CP019082.1:5811579-6148772 GCF_001956985.1 Paludisphaera borealis | reverse complement strand
CAAGCCTCTTTATTCCGACGCGGGTCGTCCAGGATCCGCTCGCTGTGCTTGGTGAAGTATCGCCCGGAAGGTAACCGTCGTGCCTCGTCCACCAGGTTCCTGAGCCTATCCCCGAGGAAGGGTTCGCGGTCCGGCCGCCCGCGTTCTGCGAACAGTTGCCGGAATTTTTCCAGGTCAGCCCTACGCAGCAGGCATTGGCTGAGAGGCTCGGCGACGAGATGATGCCCTCTGACCTGTTCTACGAGGCGCACGCGTCCTAGACGTTCGCCATTTACCTCGTTAGCCCACTGCCTGAGGCCTTTCCAAAGGGCTGTATGCCGCCAGCCGACGAGCCCTTCGGGCATCTTGTCTTCGGATGTTTGGCCGAGGAACTCTCGGAGTCTCCGCCAATACGCCTTGGCACCCGCCAACTCATCGTCGTGCATCTGAAAGGCGGAGACGACCTGAGCCGCCAGGACCGTGAGGTAACGCGGGAATTGCCCCTGTCTCAAGCGCAGCGAGGGATCGGGCCAGCCGTATTGGACCTCGCTGATCACCGCGGCCCGGAAGGATTCATAGGAAGCTTCGGGCTCGAGATCGAACTCCCTGCCGATCCTGCCGATCGCCTCTTTGTCGATTGCGAGGTAAACGACCCGATGGGCGTGTAAGTCCGAGAAGGTCGCCCGCCCGATCGCGTCAGCCCAATGTCGGCATGACAGATTCATCGTTATGCTTCGCCCTTCACATCATCGTCAAGCACAAGCACTAACGGCATCATCCGCGAACAGTGACAACCAAACAAGGGGTGAACGCAAGCGATCCTACGCAGAACTCCAGGGCGGGTAATCCTACTTCGAGTTTAGCCCGCGGTAAGGATTTGGAGCATGAGCTGATCGGTCCAACCGGCGGTGCGGCTCTTGATCTCGAAGCGGGCAGTTTTGGAGGCTTCCTTGCGGATCAGGTTCATAGCTCGGCGGCAGGCTCGGCACAGGTTTTCGTGTATCACGAAGTCGAGGCTCCAGTGCTGGCTGTTGTCCAACGTGCTATGTCTCATGAGGTGCTGCTCGCTGTAGGGGTGATCCCCACAGCGTCAAAAGAGGTGCTGCTCGCTGTAGGGGCGATCCCCACAGCGTCAAAATGCGTTGCGAACAGGGATCGTAGGGCATGGAGGTCGAAGTTCGGACCACTCGCCTCACAATAGACTAATCCCTGCGTGTTCCACGACGACGTGGATCATGGTTGCGCCGCGGTCGACGGCTAGAAAGAAGACGGGCGTGGCAGAGGCTGCGCTCCCCACGTCGAGATGCGGGTCGGCTACGAGTTCGTCAGCGAGAGACAAGGTCGCCTTGTCACCTTATGCTTCGCAAATCGCCTTGTCGCTGTATTCCGTGTAATATGACGCGGCGGTTATGGTGGACGGATCAGTCAATTCATACCGCACGCTTCGTGTCCGATGCTTCGAGGTTCGCTGCACCCCAACTCTGTTAGTATTCGGCCAAGCGCGAGCGACGCATAGCGGGCATAGGGCGCATGTAACGCATCGGACACGTAGGGCGCAGCTCCCCGCCGGGTCGCCCTGGTAGCGCCTATCGAGAGCGGATGCGAAGGGCCGCGCCCTGTGAGGCGGACTACTGCTTGCATTCGCGGGCGATCGCCAGCATGCCGGAGCGGATCGCGGCGGGCAGGCGGGGCCATGCACCCACTATACTTTACGCGGCCATAAGCGAGACATCTTCAAATTGCTGGAAGTTGAGCGTCATTAGGGTCTTCAGTGGCTCGGCGTGGGTGGTCGGAAGGCCGTCGAGGGTCTCCCGGATGGCGGCTTGAAAATCGGCGAACGTCGGATGGTAGCGGCCGTAGAGCGCACGGCGTTTGATGAACTTCCACAGACGCTCGATGAGATTCAGGTTCGGCGAATACGACGGCAGGAACAGGAGCGTGATCTCCAACTCCTCCGCCAACGCCTGCACGGCGGCGTTGCGCTGATAGCGGGCGTTGTCGAGCACCAGCGTGATTGGTCCGGCCAGTCCCAACGCGGTGATCTTTCGCACCAGTTCGCACATCGTCTCGGTGTTGACGACCGTGGTGTTGGTCACGGCGATCAACTCGCGCGTCGTTGCGTTCCACGCCCCCAGCACGTTGAATCGCTGACGACCCGAAGCCGCGCGGACGAAGATCCGCGTGAACGACCACAGGCAGCACAAGAACGTGCCGAACACGAAATGGGCCGCGTCGACGAAGAACACATGACCCCGCCCCGCCCCGGCGGCGTTCAGGCGGGGCTTCAAGTCGGCTTCGAGAAACTCGGCCTGGATCGCGACGTGCTCGGCCAAGTTTTTTTGGGCGGAACCGGGATCATGCGGACCCGCTGGAACTTCAGGCCCAGATCCTTGAGGAACTTCCGCACCTGGCTGGGACCGCGTCGCAGCCCGGTCAGTTGAAAGATCCGGTCGCACGCCTCGGCCACGGTGCGGACGGGTTGGTTCTCGAGGGACTCGTGGATCAACTCGCGATAGCCGGCCATCTCGCTCTCGGGGCGATTGGGGTCCCATCGTCGCAGGCCGTCCAACCCCCCGTCGCGGTACGCGGCCACATAACGCTGGACGGTGGCCCGACCCACCCCGACGATTTCGGCCGCCCTTCGTCGGGTGTCTCCGTTGTGCAGCAGCCAAAGCGCGAGCATCCGTTCACGAATCCTCTCGTTAGCTAGGCGAGCCTTCGACGGCGGGCGGTGCGGACGACCAGCGCGCCGGCTGCGGCGAAGATCAGCAGCGTCGACGGCTCCGGCACCGGGGGCGGGTCCAGGCCCGGCGGCGTCAGCATGAAAGCTTCCGACCCGGTATATTGGTTGTCGGCATAAATAACGATGTCTCCCCGGTCGTCAATGCCCTGGACGAAAGGAATTCCCGGATAGTTCTGGAGGAGCTGTTGTGGAATCAATTGATCGATCGAAGTCGATCTGCCGGTGTTCAGGTCCACAAGACGGGTCGCTGTTGGGTCGGTGATGAGGATCTGATTCGCTTGGCTCAGGTAGTAGTGGGCGGACGCGGAAGCGGGGTAGGCGGACAGCGTCACGAACGGCGAATAGGTGCCGTCAGGCGACCTCACGGTATACCCGACATCGCTGTTAACTGGGTTGCCGAAGCGATCGACTACCTTATCGAGGGTGCCGATGACCGTCCCCGAGTCGTTTATCCTCCACGCGTTCATCGTGACGATTTTTGTACTTGGGGAGTTATCCCAATTGGGAGGGGGAGGCTGTCTCATGGTCGCCGAGTATGTCGGCAGATTCGCCATCTCCGCGTCGGTCAAGTTCCTCAACGTGTTGGGGAAGGCGTAGGAGACGCCTGTCTTCGTGTTGTCGAAGCTCTGCCCATTCTGCTGCATATCGGAAACGCGGCCGAGATCCGTGACGATGTAAGGCGACGCCCCCGCCCGCCCCGCGGCCACGACGCAAACCCCAATGGCCAATGCCTGCCTCGCGACTAAAAGGATGGTCCGACCGAGACTGATTCCGGGAGTTTTCCGCATCGATCGCGTGAGCATGATGGTCCCTTCCCTGTGCTTCTGTCGTCTCAGGCCTCGGCGTCCAAACCGAGGTCGGCCCGTGCGAGCTTTGAAAATTAAGCGAAGTTCAGACGGGTGTCAATACGATCCAAGCATGTTTCGGTGGGAGCGAGAGCCTCGTGAATCGCCGTCGTAACAACCCCTCTTCCAGAGTGGTTGCGCCGACGATCGCCCCGGGGCGAGGCTTAGCGCTTTTTCAGGTGCCCCTTGCATCCGACGGGCGTGACTCGTTAGCCTTGCTCGACCGGCTCAATTGAGACACGCATCGAAGACTACACACGCTTGGGCATCACGCCACGCTCCCTGATGGACGAAGGGGACGAACTGCTGAGCGAGGATCGCTCGGACACCAGGACTCCACATAGATGAGCGCATCCAGGAATCGGCGACGGGGATCTCATAGACGACGACTTCGAATGCAGGTCCCGTCCCTATGTCAACTGGAAGCGCGTCGGCTCCTGGCGCTGAGCGTCCAGTGGATGGGGCAAGGGACCAGCCTCGTGGACCTCGTCGGTCCGAACTCGTCCGTCGGCCCCGACGGGGTCGCGGACGTCCGCTTGCATCTCAGCGGCTTGCTGACGGCGTCGGGTGCAGACATCATCCAGTCGATCGTAGTCACGGGACCTCCTGGCAGCCAGGGGCAGACGATCTTCAAGTGGGAGTACAACAACGCGGTGTCCAATGGATGGGACGACGCGATGAATCAACAAACCGGATGGTCGCACGCCGAATTCTTCTTCACCCAGCCCGATCGGGGTCAGGGCGACCTCTACTTGAACCCCGTCGTCGCCAGCGCGTCGAGCGGCGGCGGATCCCCGCAAAGCCTGGGCGCGTCCACCGGAGCGTTGACGACCTTTCAACCCACGCTCACCGATCAGCTCTCGGTGACGGTCACTTATTTTTACAAGGCCGGCTCATCTGGTGCCCATTACGACCCCTACACGGCTTCTACTGCAAGCGGACCCCTGTCCCTCGCCAATCCTCCCCTCTCCTACACCACGGCGGCGACTCCACTTACAGTTGTGGACAACGCGTTCCAGGTCTCCTGGTCGCAGTTCGCACGCAGCGGCCAGGATAACAGTAACTCCGGCTTGCTTGGGTGGGTTCATCTAAGGGTCACCGGACTAAGCAAGAAGATCGACACGATAACGATCAGCAATCAAGCCGGCAATTTCTGGCTAAAAGAAGATCCTGCGGTTGCAGATGCGAATCATCCTGTCGCGTTCTTGCAATCCGTAGACAACACAACTGCGGACGTTTACTTTCCTCCCGTGCGGGATGAGACGAAGTGCGCGCCGGGCGTCGACGTGGCCACCGACATGGCAATGACCTTGACTTTCACCGGTGACACGAAAAAGTACGTCACAAGGTTTGCAGGCGGGCCGTGGGACCACAGCCTACTGGCAGCGAAACTCGACTACAGCTTCTTCAACAACGAGGCCAGCCCCTGGGACGTAACAACTGCGAGTGATCTCTCCGCAGCTCTGAACTGGCAGTCGGGAGCCACACCCCACGACACGATCAGATTGCCCCCCAACGCGACCATCATCCTGACGCAACCGCTCAAGATCAACCACCCCGTACACATCATCGGAAGGAACGCCACGCTGAAGTTTCAGGCGTCATGGACCAACACGCGTGGGGCGATCGTCATAAACTCCGACCCCTCCAATCTGCATCCCATGGTCTGGAACCAGGACCTGGCCGTCGACTTCGACGATCTCAACATCACATTCGACACCGCTTCAAGCACCGCTTGGACCGGTGCTGAAGCCGTCATTGATCTGACGACCGGTCCGGGGAAAAACGGGAACCCGGTTTTCCTGAATCTGTCGCGCGTTAACATCGCCGGCCCGCCGGCCGTTTCGCCAGGCTCCTCGCTCCAATCGGCCGTCAGTCTGTTGCGTGTCGCGAATTATGCGGGTTACGAGCAATCGAGCGGGTCGATCATGAACTGCACTTTCAGGGGCGGACCTATAGAGCTCCAAGGCGGCCCGTGGGAGATCAGGGACAATAAGAGCGACGGCGCCCAACCGCATACGTTGAGCCAAGGATTCGTCGGTGTGCAAAAGCCGCACGACGTCAATTTCGTGGGCAATATTGTGTCGCAGGTGGTGACGGATCCGGCGCACCCGGAATCGAATGGCCTGATACATCGATTAGTCAATTTCGGCCTCAACGGCGTCGGCGATGTCGCGTATCACAACGTCGTGAGCGGCAATCAGTTCACGGGGGGCGAAACCGTCGTCAATGGGCAGGCCGACGGAGGCAACTCGCAAGAGGTCGTCCTGACCGAAGGCTACCAAGTCGCCTATGAGGGACCGATCGGCAGCGTTCTGGACAACGGCTGGGTGATCACGCTTCCCACGCCGTCGTCGACGGTCCCTTACAGAGGGCAGACACCGGGCAAGCCCGGTATGGTCGTCTCGATCGTGGACGCAGCGAATCCGAACGCCGGCCGCTGGTTCGTGATCGCCCAGAAACTCGCCGACTCGCCCCCGACGTTCCTCATGACGTCGCCGGTTCCCGCCGGATCGTATGCGATCAACATCGCGAACGCCTTCATCGACGATCAATACCTCAACAACAAGCTCCATCTCGAGGGCACGATCTCCTACGGTTTCATCCTCACCGGAGCCCAGTTCGGCACGCTCGTAGCGGGCAACGAAGTCTACGGAGGCGGCGTTTGGGGGAGATGGACGGGGACCGGGATCGCAATCGGTGCGGCCCCTGGACCATCGGAACTCGACTCTGGTAACTTTCCCCTGCCCAAGTACTGGAGCTTGGACCCGTGCTTCGACGTGATCGTCGATTCGAACACGATCCAAAACTTCCCGAACCCGATCCTGGTCACCGGGGGTATTACCCAGGGCGAAGGCCCGACGGGGCGGGTCTACGTCAAGGCGACCGTTAAGAACAATACGATCCAATGGACGTCGCAGTGGCTGACCGACTGGAGCACTAAGCCAACGACGGACACGACGAAATTCTACGGCATTCCGACCGGGAGCGGCGGCACGAACTATGCGAACTGGTCCGGTGACGATCCCACTCCGCCGTCGATTACCGTCGGGAACGCCTTCAGCGCGGGAGACTTCCGAGTCCCCTTGACGTACGACAGCACCAACGGTTATCTCAACGGTTACATAGACCCACGTCAAATCAATTTGACGATCGACCGCAACGTTGCGAAGACCATCTCGCCCAGCGGAACTCAGGTGCTGACGGGCAATACCGGCCAGGTTTACTCCGGAGTCATCAACGGCAACATCGCTCCTTCCACCGCTTACCCGTACATCAACTGGACTGATCCTATCCTTGGTAATTGGCATCCGCCGGGCAATGACCTGCGTTTGAAGTACGCGCCTTTCAACGCGCACAACCTCAACGTCAACCAGTCCGGCTCGACGTCCTCCACCAACCAGGTCGACCTGAGTTCCGCCTTCAACCAGTGGGGCGTCGTTGGGATCACGTCGCCGGGATCGAGCGTTCAAGGGAACGCCGACCAGTACGCGAACAGCCTCTCCTCCACGACTCTGGTCGGGAACACCATCTCTTGGGCCGGGCAGACCTTCCAGCTCGGCCCAGTCAATGCGAAGAACATGCTCCCGGCGGGCGGCCAGGTCTTGAACCTTCCGCAGGCGAGCTACTCGGCGCTCTACCTCCTGGCGATGGCGACGGGCTTCAACCAGGCTATGGGGCAGGTGTTCCAAGTCAATTACACGGACAACACCCACGACACGTACACCTTGGGTGTCAGCGACTGGGGGAACGGCTACCTCGGCGGCGGCACCGTCGGGACGACAGCCCCCGGGGAGGCGATAGCCGCCACCCTAAATGGATACAACAACTTCAACTCCACCAGCCACTTGGAGGTCGCCCAGGCCGGCGTACGCTACGTCTACGGCTACATGATCCCCGTCGATCCGAGTCGAACGGTCGCGAGCCTCTCGCTCCCCAGCGAAACGAAGATTAAGATCCTCGCCCTCAACGTCGTCAAGCAAGGACCGCAAGTAGATCTGAGCGCCGACTATAATTTGGTCGGCATCACGCAGCCGACGACGAGCGTCCAGGGCAACATCGATCAGTACGCCAACAGCCTTTCCTCCACGGCTCTGGCGACCGCCGCCAATTGGACTTCGGGGAAGGCCTACGTCTGGAACGGTCAGACCTTCAACCTCGGGCCGATCGGCGCGAACGATGCGATCTATGCAAGAGGGCAATCCCTTTACGTCCCGCAAGGGAGCTACTCGGCGCTCTACCTCTTGGGGATGTCGACCGGCTTCGATCGGGCCTACGGCGGACCGTTTCGCGTCGAGTACACGGACGGTTCCGCCGACCAGTTCATCCTCGGCGTGAGCGACTGGCGCACCGGCTACAACGGCACCGCCGGGTCGACGGCGCCCGGGGAGGGGATAGCCGCCACCCTGCCGTCTTACAACAACTTCAGCGGCGGGGTCGAGGTCGCCCAGACGGGAGCGTCCGCCACCCGCTACGTCTACGGCTACGTGATCCCCGTCGACCCGAAGCGCATCATGCGGGATCTCGTTCTTCCCAACGAGAATAAGGTCAAGATCCTCGCCCTCAACGCCGTCTCGGCGCCCCCTCAGGTGAATCTGGGGGCGACGCTCAATCAACCCGCCAGCGGGGGCAAGCCGGTGCCTTTCAATATGGTGGGGATCACAGAGGACAACAACGTCGACGTAGGGAGCCTCAACGCGACGCAGGATTCGTTCTCCGCCACTGCCCTGGCGAATGCCGCCAATTGGACCTCAGGCAAGGTTGGCGTCTGGAACAACCAGACCTTCAACCTCGGACCGGCGGGCTACAAGGACGTTACCTATTTCGGCGGCCAGAACTTCGATTTGCCCAAGGGGAATTACACCCATCTCATGATGCTGGCCACGGCCATGCCGCAGCCCCAGGCGGCGGCGATCACGGTCTATTACGTCGGCGGCTCCAGCGTCACGTTCTACCAGACCATCAGCGACCACCTCACCGGCTATACCGGCGCCAACACGGTCGCACCAGGCGAGTCGATCGCCGTTCAGACGAACTACTACAACCACATCGGCACGGGGCAGGTCAACAACACCAAGGCTTTCATTTACGGCTACAGCTTCCCGCTCGACGCGAGCAAGACCGTGCAGTACTTGTCGCTGAACAACAACCAGAACATGGTGATCTTCGCGCTCGACCTCGTCAACTCTCCCCCACAGATCAACCTCGGGTCGTTGCTCAACCAGACGAGCGGCGATAATCGTTCAATCCCGTTCAGCGTGGTGGGGATCACCGCCGACAACAACGTCGACCTTGGACGCCTCAACACGACGCAGGACTCCTTCTCGGCCAATGCTCTGGCGACCGCCGCCAATTGGACTTCGGGGAAGGCGTACGTCTGGAAAGGCCAGACCTTCAACCTCGGACCGGCGGGGCAGCCCAACGTCAGCCCTTTCCGCGGCCAGTTCATCGACTTGCCGCGGAGCAAGTACACGAGCCTCATGATGCTGGCCACGGCCATGCAGCAGCCCCAGGCGGCCATCATCACCGTCATCTACGACGACGGCACCAGCGTCACCTTCAACCAGACCATCAGTGACCGTCTCTCAGGTTACAACGGCACGCCGGGGTCGACGGCTCCTGGCGAGTCGATCGCCGCCAAGCCAACCAGATACAACCGTGCCGGCACGGGGCAGGTTTTCGACAACTCTTATATCTACGGCTACACCTTCACGCTCGACCCGACCAAGACGGTGAAATCCCTGTCGCTGAACAACAACGACAACATGATGATCTTCGCGCTCGACCTCGTCTCGGCCCCCTCACAGGTGAACCTGGGCGTGGCCACCGACACTACCAGCGCCGGGTTCAACCAGGTAGGCATCTCACTCGACGGCGGCGCCCAGTATGCCGATCTCGACGGCGGAGGGCACAGCTATTCGGCTGTGATGCTGGGCAACACCATCGCGTGGAACGGTCAGGTTTTCAATGTCGGCGGGGTGTTGAACAACAACGTGATCAAGGCCACGGGCCAGACGGTCGCCTTGCCTCACGGCTACATGAACAAGTTGATGATCCTGGGGGCGGCGACCAACGGGACCCAGCTGAACCAGACGTTCACCGTCAACTACGAAGGCGGCACCTCCGACACCTTCACGCAGAGCATCAGCGACTGGGTCTCGGGCTACAACGGCGCGTACACGGGCGCGACTGCGCCGGGCGAGTCGATCGCCAAATCGCTCGGCCACTACAATTACTATAACGGGACCACAAGCTCTCAGATTGGCGTGACGAGCTACGTGTATGGATACAGCTTCACGGTCAATTCGGCCAAAGTGGTCGTTTCGATAACGCTCCCCAGTAACTCGAATGTCAAGATCCTGGCCATCAACGAGGCGAGCACCGTCGGGACGTATACGCCGGCGTCCTCCATGGTCTTTCTCGACGCATCGAGCGTCGAGGGAGTGGCCGCCGAGCCGACGTCGGAAGGCGGAGGGGACACTGCGGCTGCTTCCGCTCTTTCGACGAACGACGCGTTCGCCCAGATTGCGGCCGTCGACGCGACGTCCACCGGCGGGACGTCCGCTCCGACTTCTTCCATCGTCCGATCGATGAGTGGGTCGAGAAGACCGGCTTGGTGGTCGGCGACGCCGCAAACCAACTTGATGGTGCAGCGAAGGCTTCCAGCAGGATGGACTCGTTCCGGCCGAAGGCTCGCGGGGGCGTGGCAAGGCTTGGGCGTGGTTCGCGACGTCGCCTCGGAAACGACGAACTGACGCGATCCAGCCAACTTGGCCTGGGACGGACGTCTGTGGTTCGCCGCCCACTTGGAATGGCGTCTAGGTCCAATACCGTTCAACGGGCGTTGCTAAACTGAAAGCCTCTGACCAGCATGGGTTTGCCACAACTCCATGACTGGTCAGGAGGCTACGGTGATCGACATCCGCAAGGAGGCCGACGCTCTCGCGTCGTGGCCCACTCACGACCGACTCCGCGCCTTGAAACGTATCCTGCCCCGCGCCCGCGTGGAAGACATCCTCGCTCGGACGGGCCAAGATCGCTCCCCCTGCTCGCGGCTTCCGGGGTGGTTCATGGTCTGGTTCGTCGTCGCTCTGGGGCTGTTCTCCCGCGATTGCTATCGCCAGGTGTTCCGCTGGCTCCAACCCTATCGGCCGGGGGGCGTCCCGCCGCGATCGACCTTCTGCGAGGCCCGCCGCCGTCTGGGGCTCGCTCCGTTGCGGTTGCTGGCCCGCGAGGTCGTCCGCCTCTTGGGACGACCCCTGACCCCGGGGGCGTTCTATCGCGACATGCGGTTGATGGCGTTGGACGGCTTCACCGTCGACCTTTCCGACACGCCCAAGAATGATCATGCCTTCGGACGTCCTGGCGGTCGTCGCGCCCCGGGAGCCTTCCCCCAGGCCCGCGTCCTGGCCCTCTGCGAGATCGGCAGCCACGTGCTCTGGCGGTGGCGGATCAGGCCCTGCCACGTCGGCGAAGTCACGATGGCGCACAGGCTTTTGGGATACCTCCAGCCCGATATGCTTCTGCTCTGGGACCGCAATTTCCTCAGCTACAAGACGCTCACGGAGGTCCAAGCGACCAAGGCCCACCTCCTGGCCCGGGTCAAGTCGAACTGGATCTTCGAGCCGATCCGCGTCCTGCCCGACGGTTCGTTCCTGGCCCGGTTCTACGCCTCGGCCAAGGACCGTCGCGAGGATCGGGGCGGGATCGCGGTTCGGATCATCGAATACACGCTCGGCGATCCGAACCGCGCCGGCTCGGGGGAGGTCCACCGCCTGCTGACGACGCTCCTGGACCCGGAGCCGGACCCGGCGGAGACGCTGATCGTCCTCTACCACGAACGCTGGGAACAAGAGCTGGCGATCGACGAGTTGAAGACCCACCAACGCGAACGCCCGGTCTTGAGGAGCCAGACGCCCCGAGGGGTGGTTCAGGAGTTGTACGGCCTGCTCCTTGGTCATTACGTGGACCGCGTACTGATGCAGGAGACGGCGAAACGCCAGCAGGTCGACCCCCGACGGCTGTCGTTCACGGCGACGCTGAAGATCCTCCGCTGCCGCCTCCCCGAATGCCCGCGATCACGCGAGGGCCGAAGTCGATGGTATCAGGCGGTGCTCGCTGAAATCGGCGAGGAAGTCCTGCCCGAACGCCGCAATCGCATCAACCCCCGGGTCATCAAACGGAAGATGAGCAACTGGAAGAAGAAACGCCCCGAACATCGCCACCACCCTCAGCCAACCAAGGAGTTCCGAGAGGCGATCGTCATCCGCTGTTGAACGGTATTGCGTCTAGGTCCCAGGCCACGCGACTCGAAAGGAGGACTTCCGCCACGCCAACGATGCGGGCCAGTATCTGGGGGCGCTGGTCTTCTACGAGTCGCTCTACGGGAAGACGGCGGTCGGGTGCGCGTTCCGCCCCGAGGGGATGTCGGCCGAGTACGCGGTCTATCTCCAGCAGGCGGCGCACAGGGCGGTGATTGAACTCAGGGGGACCGAGTTCTCGATCCCCAAGTTCCAGCGCAGATGACGAACGCTGATCTACGGCGAATACAAAGACCCGCGAGTCCAGCAGCGCCCGCGGGTCTTTCTCTTTTGCATAGGTCCGTCTGGCCGAGTGATTAACGTTAATCGACGGATACCGCACCGGTCAGGGTTGATCGACGCAACTTGACTCCTGGAAGTGAATAACAGAGAATCTACCGCCCTGGCAAGGCGGATATGCCAGAGCGCCGGGGCCGCGCAGCCGATCGTCGATTTCGGGTCAGCTTATGCAGACATCGTCCTCCAATAGCTCGTATCTCTACGTAGACGGCGAGTCGCACTTCATCCGATCCCAGGAGGCGTGGAAGCAGATCCATGGCGATCAAGCCCTCCTCGAGCAGCTGCGATACAAAGGCGAGAGCGACTCGAGGCTGATTCTCGTCCAGCCGCGCGCGAAGGTCTTCTGGACGCGCAAAATGAATCCGAGCGTCAAACGCGCCGTATACGTCACGGCGATGTCAGGGGATCCGAGCGCCAGGGCCAGCGCGCACTTTCATGACGATCCGGCGGAGTTTGCGGCGTTTCGCCTGACGGGTTGAGCTGGTATACCGTCCACTGTGTCGTGAACGAGACCCGGTGGGCGGAGTGAGGCGATGTCGAGCACGCGCAGCAAGCTGGACGAGATTGTGGAATCCTTCTCCACGCTGGAGGATCCCCGTTCGGAGATCAACCGGCGGCATCCGTTGCCGAGCATCCTGGTGATCGCCGTTCTGGCGGTGCTCGCCGGGGCCGCCGGGCCGACGGCGATCGCCCGCTGGGCGAAGTACAAGGAGGACCTCCTCACGGGGATACTCGACCTGCCGCGCGGCGTCCCCGACAAGGACGTGTTCCGCCGCGTCCTCATGCTGCTGAAGCCCGACGCCTTCGAGGCCGCCTTCAACGCCTGGATCGCGCGGCTCCGCGACGAGGCCGTCGCCTCCACGGGCATCGACCGGCCGATCGTCGCGATCGACGGCAAGACGGCCCGCCGCAGCCATGACGCCAAGAACAACCTCGGCGCGTTGCACGTCGTCACCGCCTGGGCCGGCGAGTACGGCTTGGCCCTGGGCCAGGAGGCCTGCGCCGCGAAATCCAACGAAATCACGGCGATCCCCGAACTCCTCAAGAAGATCGACGTCCGCTGCGGGATCGTCACGATCGACGCGATGGGCGCTCAGAAGACGATCGCCGAGGAGGTGGTCCGCGGCAAGGCCGACTACGTGTTGGCCCTGAAGAGGAACCACGAATCGCTGCACCACGACGTCGTCGCGCACATCGACGAGCGACTCGAACGGGACCTCGCCGGCGCCCAGGAACTGACGATGCGCGAGCGCGGGCACGGCCGCCAGGACGAACGGACGTATCTTCAACTCCCGGTCCCCAAGACGCTGCCCGGCCGAGCGGCGTGGAAGGGGCTGAAGTCGATCGGCGTGGTCACGTCGCGACGGGTGAAGAATGGCGAGGAGTCGATCGAGATCCGCTACTACCTCAGCAGCCTGGCGGTCGACGTCGACCTGTTCGCCCGCGCCGTGCGAGGCTACTGGTCGGTGGAGATCCCCCAGCCAGAAGGCCCACGACGCAACAACTTGTGCGCCGTCAGAAGGGCCGATTACCATCGCCGTAGACGCTCTGTTAGCGTTGGCCGCGTGGAGCGACAGAAGCACTCAGGACCACGGAGGTGACTCATGCTCAATAGTGAATCCATCTGCGTCCCCCCCCCCGCCCGCGGTTTCTCCGCCGAACCCACTGACCGCGATCTGGGCTCAACTCCCGCCGGATCGTCGGCGGAGGCTCCAACGCCTCCTCGCCGAACTCCTCGCACGCCCCTTGGACACCGACGCGGCTGCGCCAGGGGAGGCAAGTCATGACCACCCTTTCGCGTGACGCACCATCGTCCTCCAAGCTCAAGTCCTGGCACCTCGACCGATCTGCCGTCGTCTACATCCGGCAGTCGACGCCGCAGCAGGTCCTCGAACATCAGGAATCCACGGCCCGCTGCTCTGCAGAAAACCCGTGAACCGTCGTCCAGTCGCGGTCGTAGAATGACATGTGACTACGAGCAAATCACCGCTGCGTGTGTTCCAGGTCGCCTACGAGGCGGCTAGCCGCGCCCTCCCGGCGCACCGCCACCCGTTCAGCCCCAAGAAGTTCACCCAGCCTCAGCTCGTGGCGTGCTTGGTGCTCAAGGAGTTCCTCCGCCTCGACTATCGGGGGCTGGCGGCGCATCTGGCCGACCACGTCGACCTCCGCGACCGGATCGGGCTCAAGACCGTCCCCCACTTCACCACGTTCCAGAAGGCCGCGCAAAGCCTGCTGGCCTCGGCCCCCGGCCGCCGGACGTTCGACGCCGTGCTCGATCGGGCGCGGCGGGACGGGACGCTGAAACGCCGCGTCCCGTTGGCGGCCGTCGACGGCACGGGGATGGAGTCGCGGCACGTCAGCCGCTACTACGCCAAGCGACGCTACGCCGGAGACTCCGACCCCGCCAGGACTTACGCGCACTATCCGAAGGTCGTCTTCGTGGTCGACTGCAAGAGCCATATGATCCTCTCGGCGGTCCCGGGGCGCGGCCCGGCGTCGGACCTGGTGCAGTTCGGCCGGGCCTGGACCCAGGCCGTGCGCCGCGCCCGCATCGACACGCTGCTGGCCGACGCCGACTTCGACGCCGAGCGGATCCACCGGGCCGTGCGATCCCACGGCGTGCGGACGATCATCCCGCCGAAGCGGGGCCGGCCGACCGACAAGCCCCCGTCGGGCCGCTGGCGACGGGTCATGAAACAGCGGTTCGCCCGGCTCAAGCGTAAGTACGGCCAACGATGGCAGGTGGAGACGGTGAACGCGATGCTCAAGCGGCGTCTGGGCTCGGCCCTTCGCGCGGAAGCATCCGACCCAGTGCCGCGAGATCGTCCTCCGGGCCATTACCCATAACGTTATGATTGTGCGACTGCGGGTTTTCTACAGAGCAGGGCCGGCCCCATCCTCGGCCGCGTCGCCGTCCAGCGCCCGGAGCGTGAGCCAGTCGCCGGTCTTGGCGGCCCGCGAATCGAGCGGCCGTGCGAGCCCCTCGCTCGATCGGCCCCCCTCGGCCTTCGCGACGGGGAGGACGGCGTTCGGGCCTTCCCCGGACGCAGGCCGGGCGACGGACCTCGACCTCGCGGCCGTCCCCTTGGCGACGGCCGCATGACGCGCCGGAGCGAGCCCTCCGGTTTGCGCCGAAACGACTCCTCGCAGGGCGAGCGGCAGTCCCAAGGCCATGGCGGTCAGGTTGAGCGGATCGGTGATCAGGCTCCGAGGCTCCAACGCCTCGACCGCGACCGGCCGGAGCGCCAACTGGAAGCGACGACGCTGCGAGAAGCTCTCTCGGCGCATGGTGCCACCTTGCTGTAACGATCAGCGATGCGGAGTTCGAGACGGTGGGGGAGCACGACCCGAAACAGGCGTCGTCGAGAACGAGTGCACGACGGATGACGCGAACGGCGTCTTGGGGAGCCGCAGACGGCGTCATCGCCTCTCAACGACGTAGTACTGACGTACTAAATATCAACATATACTTAAACCTAGTCAATTAAAAAAATCACGCCAGCTATAAAATGAATGACTTTTAACCTTCGCCACAGGACTCACTAGGACAATTCCCATGTTTCATTTGACTACATCTATTAAGCTTCACGAATTTGATTACTTCAAACTACATCCAACGCGTTCCGCCCCCGACGCCGCCTAGACCCAACGCCCTTAAGACAACCAGAACTAACGCCTACCGAAAGGGTTACGTCAGAATAACTGGGTCGGCCGTCGTAGTTGCACTCGATGCCACGGAGCAACAACCCGTTGCAGTCTCGCGACCGGCCTTCCGCTCTCGGATGGATCTTTGGAGAGAAACGCCCCCTCCGTCAGGCTGCGGATCGGCTTCTGGACGGAGTTGCACTTGGCCCTCGCCAGGAAGTGGGCGCCGCGGCGGAGGACCTCCGCGATCAGGGCGTCTCCGAACAATCCGCGGTCCCGGATCAGCAGGTCCCCGGTCCGAACTGGTCCAGCAACGTGCCGACCACCGAAGTCGCGCCGCGACGAAACAGCTTGACCGCCGGCCCTCATACGGCGTGCATACCCAGCTCGCAGAGCGCCGGGAGCCGGATTTGCGGGAACTCCCCTTCGGCGCATCGAGTCGAGGGCCGTTAGACAGACCGGGCGTTCGCAGGCGAGTGAGTCGGGCAGCTCGAGTAAGATCCAGTCGACCCCCATCAACCGCCGGCCGCGGCCGAAGGGCGCCGGCTTCTTGATAAGTCTCCATCGGCCGCGCCGTCTCAAAGACCAGGCGACGCAGCCGCGCGACGCCGAGTCGGCGCCGAGCCTGACGGAAGGCCCAATGGGCCGGCGGTCGCCGCCGACGTTCCGAGGCCCACCTCGTCCGAGATGGGACGGCGAAGAGTCGTTCCTCGGGGATCGAACGATGCAGCCCATGAAGGTCGGAGAGATCGGCCTTTGAATCGTCGCCGGCCGTCATCCATAGCGCTGCGCCCGCTCGCGGATCCAGATCCACCCGGCATGCGGCCGCAAGGAGCCGTGATCGACTGCGGCCCGAGCGCCGCCGTCGAAGATGTGATCGCCGTCCGAGTTCGGAGGTCCTGTCGTCGCGCGCCGCGGAGGAAGTTGGAGTTCTCAGCCTACTCGGCGTCTGCCGGCGGTTTGCTCGGGCCATTAACGTTAATCAGGGCGGCCCGGACCGCTCCGGGTCGTTCTCGCATCGCCCGCGGATCACCTCGGGAGAACGCAGCGATACATCGGCCTCGGCTCGACCGGAGTCGGCCTGACGAGAGTCGGCGGCCTCGGGTCAAGTCGTACTCCAGACCGATCACCTGGCGGTAGAGAACGCCGCGCGTTCCAGCTCGGCGCGGAGCATGGCCAAGCCTCGGTCGCCGGTTGGTTAGGAGGACGAGAGCGGCAGAGGCTGTATTCTCCACATCGAGACGCAGGTCGGCGGCGAGTTCGTCAGTGAGACGCAAGGCCGCCATTTCGCCTTGTGCCTTGCAGATCGCCTTATCGCCGCATTCTGTGTAATATGGCGCGGCGGTTGTGGTAGACGGATCGGCTGATTCGTGCCGCGCGCTTCGCGTCCAATGCTCGATGCTCGCCGCCCCCCCCCAATTCGGTGTCTAAGCGGCGGGCAACGAGCGACGCATAGTGTGCACGGGGCGGATAGAACGCATCGGATGCGGCTCCCCGCCGGGCCTCCCCCGGTAGTACATCTTGAGGACGGATGCGAAGGCCCCGCCCTGTGAGTCGAATTACTGCTTGCACGCGCGGACCATCGCCAGGATGCCGGAGCGGATCGCGTCGGGCAGGCGGGTCCATGCATCCACTAATTCGGTGAGATCGGCGTCGGTTTCACTCCGACGAGTGTCGGTGGGCAAATGGTGGGCAACAGACTCGGGCGAAAGCCGCAACCCCTTGGCTGGCTTCGCCTTACTAGGGCCGTTCGGAGGAATGTTAATCCGTTGGTCGTGGGTTCGAGCCCCACCCCGGTCACTTAAGTAAACGCTCTAGCTACAAAAGTTTACGACGAAGATACGTGTTGGCCTTGGTTGTTTTGATGTCGGCTCGAAACGCTGGTCCGACGGCTCCAATCCGACGCGGGACGCGCCTGGGCGAAGCACGACTTCAGGTGCTTGATCCTCGCTTTGAACGTCTCCTCGAAAGTCCAGCGTTGTGCGAATGCCAGGGCTTGACGCGAGGCGTCGACCATGGCCCAACGATTCATGCCAAGTTCCGCGATCTTCGCCGCCACCTGGATTGGCCGATCCATCGGCGTCACCAAACCTGCGCCGGACTCTTGAGAGAGCCCCTTGAACGCCTCGTTCTCGTAGCCGACGATCGGCACCCCGCATGACATCGTCCCCAGATAGGTGCAGGAAGGGTCTCCCGAGCGGTGGCAACACACGAATAGGTGGGCCCAGCGCTTCGTGAAAGGCGTCGGTTCCGTCTTGAAATCGAGCACTCCAGCGAATCGGACGCCGTCGCCGAGCCTCAATCGCTCGACGTCGGCCTTCATCGAACTCCCGTCGCCTGACGGATCGCCGCGCGATGCCGCCTCTCCTGACCAAGCTCCCACCAATGACGGCGGAGGGCGACGACGAAATTCTTCGAGGTCGACCGCGCCATCTGAATTCGCGACTTCACGGCGTTTTCGGCGATATACGATATAAACGAAAGGGCACCGGGCGTTCCGCTGAGTCGCGCGAGGTGGTTCTGTCGGTGGGAGTGACAGCCCAGGACGAGTCGACGATTGGCCAGATGCCGCCCGACGTAGGAGTCGATCAACGAACCCACCGTGAGTTGGAACGGCAAGCTCGCCGGATCAATCTCCTCCTCGTCGAGATTCGCCCCCGAATGATCCGTTGGCTCCATGAACGCAGTAACCGGTTCGTCCCACTGCTCGACGTACCTCGACATCTCGTCGATGAACTTCCTGGAGGATCACGGTCCCGCGAGACGAACGTCCAACATTCAATGCGAGAAGAACGGCGAGGCTTTGTCGACGATCCATGATGGTTCCAGTTTTTGAGAACAGCCCGCCGCCGCCGGTGACGAAGCCCGGTGCCCCCCGATTCGAGCCCCGCACGATGCCTTGATGGATGAATTGCGACTGTTTTCTTTCTAGATTTAAGATGAGTGGGATCCACTCGAAGCTGGGTCGGACCAGATAGCCCCATCCTGGATCGAGTGGCGAATCACGAACGGAAGCCTTCGGCTTGCAGACCGTCGCGGCGCATGAGGGAGAGCGAGCGACGATGCGTCCAACCGAGAGCGTTGGCCTTGTTCTGGCGAGACGCCCCCGTGGTTCCTCCGCGCGAGCGGAACGCTCGACGGATACCCTCAGGCACCTGGACGGCACCCTCAACGCGTGACGAGTCGAGGGCGTCGCCGACTGGAATCAGGACTTCTCAAACTGATGGATCCGGCTCTGACGTCTCGATCCCCGCGATCAACCATCCGATTAGACCGCTGAAAGGGCCTTTCGACCTGGAGCAGCCGTCGTGCGTCGCCTTCCCCTTCAATGTGGGCTTTTGCGACCTTCCGTCGCATCGCCCCGACGCGGACGGCATCGTCCTAAACGGCCCGGTGGGGACTTGACACTTTATACGGCCAAGCGCCATGCCCAGAACTGAGCAAAAAGGCTGCGGCGAGCGCGATGAAGGCGTTCGAGTTGGGCGAAGCGAGACGCGTCGTCGCGATCACTTGGGCTTCTTGGCCCGGGGGGTCTTCTTGGGGGTTGGTCCGGGGTGACTGGTCACGGAGGTGAGAAGGCGGGACAGCCGTCGGGCGGATTCGCAATCGCAGCGCGCCAGCTCGGCCATCTCGGAGAAGCTGAGCTGAGGATCGGGGAACGGCAGCCGCCCCTCGGCCTGTTCGACCGTCGCCATCAGCGTGTACTGCTTGCCCTTGTGATGGACTTTCACGCCGCATCGAGCGAGCAGTTCGAGTTCGCGATAGAAGGTCCGCAGGCCGATGCCGAGTTGCGAGAGCACCACGTCGCGCGTGCGTGGGGACTCGCCCAGAAACAAGATCAGCCGATGAAGTCGGGAAGCCCTCGCTAGCGTGATATGGATCGAGGGACGTCGCCGGCCGCTAGGAGAGTCGGTCATGTCAGACAGTCCTTCCAAACCGATGCGGGCTCTTCCTTGAGGTCCTGAGACTTGGTCCGGCCATCCCGGCGCGGACGTTCGAACTGCGGTCGAAAGGCGTCCCGACTCCGCGACATGCCGAGAAATCCCTCTCCGCGAGTCACGGAACCCGAGACGATGGTCGATAGAAAGGACAGCCCTGTTCGGCTTGTGAGGAATATGTCGATTTTGACGAATTTCTCAAGGACGCCGGCTGGTGAACCGATTATCGAACAAGGTGTGCCAAATCTCCAGGGTCATCTCCCCCGGGCAAGACGACCGCATACACGCAAGACTGCTTGCGGCATATCGCCTCTGATTTCGGATATCAAGCTGGAGATTGGGTTGAGCTGACGCCTTGGTTGGATTTCGGGGGTCGCTCACGGATGACCACCGAGGCGCGCCTCCTGATATAGGGGTTCTGATCCATGTCTACGCGAAAGCGAACGCCTTCGAGACGCTTCCTTCGGCCCCAGGCCGAGGGTCTGGAAACCCGACAGTTGCTTTCCGCGTACTCGACGATTCCGACGGCCTCCGTCTCGGGAACCGACGCGGACGGAGACAAGTGGACGCTCACGCTCTACGGTCCCGGCACGTTGAACGTCGTGGACAAGACGGGGGCCGCCTTCACCAAGGCGACGGCCAACACGCCCGACCTGATCAACACGATCACGGTCGCGGGGACGGTCACGTCGCGCAGCCGGCTGGTGGGCAGTGTGACTCCGGCGGCGGGTTCGGACGGCCGCGTCTACTTTCAGAACCTGAATGTTCAGGCCAACGGCACGTACGGTGAGATCGACCCCTCCCACGTCGACCGGCTCGGCAAGATCTCCCAGAACGGCATCGGTCTGGTCGACATGCCTGGCTTCTGGCTGGGCAACACCAGCGGCGTCAAGCCGACGGTGAGTTCGCAGGTCCATCCCGGCTCGTTCCTCGCGGGCGGAATCACCGCGCCGGAGGGGATCAACGTGTTGCGGTTCGGCGGTGTGAACGTCGATTACACGCCTGCTGGGGGCACCCCCCTGACGTCCACCGCCCAGAAGAACGAGTTCGTCGTGTTTCTGGGCTTGCCGATCACCACCGGCACGTCCATCACGGTGGACAGCGTCACCACCGACGCCAGTTCGGATGTGACGTCGGGCTCGACGACCCCCACCATCAACCAGCAGAGCGTCACGTTCCTGGTGACGGGCCGGATCAACCTGTTCCAGGCGAACGCCATCTACGGCAACACCACCTCCGGCCTCGCGCCGTCGCAGTTCAACTCGTCTTCGACGGCTACGAGCCCCGGCGGCACGTACGTGGTCTCGCAAGGGGGCGCGGTGACGGGCCAGATCGGCTACGTTCGCGTGGGTGGAGACGCGACCAACTTCACGGTCCTGGCGCTGCCGGTGGACGTCTTCACGGCGTCCGGAGACTCGCTCGACCCCAAGATCACCAACTTCATGATCGGCGGGGAGACGAACAACGTCATGATGGTCGCGCCGGGGGGCTCGCGCGACGTGTCGTTCGGCCAGGGCATGGACAATGTCGTCATCAACACGCAGTTCATCTCGCACCTGCACGCCAATCGGGGCGCGGTCAACTCGTCGGTGACGGCCTCGCGGACGATCGACAGCGTGGTTCTGGGCGGCGACCTCGTCAACTCGCTGATCCAGTCGGGCTACACGCAGACCCTGGTCTCCGACGCCAATTCGCCGGGCTCGACGTTCTCGGCGGGCGGAGGCGCGTTCAACGGCGTCGCTCCGCCCAACATCCGCGACCGCGTTCAGAACACGTTCGCCGGCGGCTCGCTGCCGACGGCCCACGGCGGCGGCGGGATCAACGCCCGGATCGCCGGCAGCGTCGTCAACTCGGTCGTCTCGGTCTCGGTCGACCCCGACCCGTCGGGGATCAACGAGCCCGGCCAGTTCCAAGGGATCTCGAACAAGCGGTTCCCGTTCGGAGCGCCCGAGAACATCGTCCTGCCTCGCGGCTACATCAACGCCAAGGTCGAGGGCGAGATCGACAACTCCGGCATCCAGTCGGGCTCGAACCAACTGGTGTCCGCCGACGTGCCATCGAACTCGGCCTTCTTCGCGAAGAGCGTCAGCGTCGTCAAGGGCGCGGTGTTCCCGCCGGCCGTCAACCAGCCGCCGTACAACCCCACGCCGCAAACGCCGCCCAAGTGGCAGGGCGCGCTCAAGGGAGCGTTCCGCCGCGACGGCACGTTCCGCCGCTCCAAATGATCGCCGGCCGCGTCACGAGCCGCCGCCCTCGCCCTCGCGGGCGGCCTGCTCGGCGATGTCGCGACGGTAGAAGCCGCCGGGGAAGCGGATGGTTCGGACCGCCTCGTAGACCCGCTCGCGAGCCTGGTTCAGGTCAGAGCCCAGGGCGGTGACGTTGAGGACCCGGCCGCCGTCGCTGACGATCCGCGGCGCGAGTCCCGACCCCTGCTCGCTCCGGAGCTTCGTCCCGGCGTGGAAGACCTTGACGTCCGGAAGCCGGTCGGCCGCCGCCGTATTCTCGATCAGCCGGTCCCGCTCGTAGTGCCCCGGATAGCCCTCGGCCGCCATGACCACGGTGACCGACGGCCGCGGATCCCACTCCAGGTTGATCGTGTCGAGCCGCTCGTCGACGACGGCCTCGAGCGCGTCGAGGAGGTCGGACTTCAGCCGCATCAGGATCACCTGGGTCTCGGGATCGCCGAAGCGAACGTTGAACTCCAGCACCTTCGGCCCCTGATTGGTCAACATCAGGCCCGCGTAGAGCACTCCGCGGAACGGCCGGCGCGCCCGCTTGAGCGCGTGGACGATCGGCACGAGGATCTCCCGCTCGACCTCCTCCATGAGCTGCGGGGTGACCAGCGAGGTCGGCGAGAACGCCCCCATGCCGCCGGTGTTCGGGCCTTCGTCGTTGTCGAAAGCCCGCTTGAAATCCTGGCTGGAGACGAGCGGCACGATGGTCCGACCGTCGGTCAAGGCGAGGATGCTGGTCTCGTGGCCGTCGAGCCGTTCCTCGATGATGATCCGGTCGCCGGCCTGGCCGAAGATCCGCCGGACCATGATCTGGTCGATCGCCTCGATCGCCTGACGGAGGTTGCTGCAAACGTACACGCCCTTGCCTGCGGCCAGCCCGTCGGCCTTGACCACGACGCCGAGCGGACGCCCAAGCACGAAGTCGCGGGCCTCGGCGAGGCTGCTGTACACGCGTTTCTCGCCGCGATCCTCGATCTCGACCTGAACCCCCGGGGCGAGCATCTCGCGCGGGTCGAGGATGTGCTCGACCGCTTCGAGGGTCTCGGCGGCGGTCCGGCAGTGGATCGTGTTGCGGACTGTCGAACGGCCGCGCGACCGGACGATCAGGGCGACCTCGCGCGAGAGGATGTAATGCTCGGCGTCGGGCGCTCCTCGGAAGATCCGGTAATCGGCCGTCGGGATGCCCGCCTGCCGCATCAGCTCCTTGGCGAAGACCTTGCTGCCTTCGAGCTCGGCGGCGTCCTTGCGGGGACCGAAGACGCGGAGGCCCTCACGCTGGAAGAAGTCAACCAGGCCCTTGACCAGCGGCTCCTCGGGGCCGACGATCGTCAGCCCGATCCCCTCGCGCTTGACGAACTGGGCGAGGCCGCGATGGTCCCCCGGCTCGATGGCGACGTTCTGAACGTCGAGCGCCGTGCCCGCGTTGCCGGGCGCGCAGAAGACCGCCTTCACACGCCGCGATTGAAGGAGCTTCCAGCATAACGCGTGCTCGCGTCCTCCCTTGCCGATGACCAGAACTTTCAAGAGACGACTCCCGGGGAAAACACGAACCTCACAGGCATCGAGCGCGTCGAACCAACCGAAGGTCGTCGCACGCCTCGGGAAAGGCCGCCGCGAGGGCGGCCGGTCCTCGGCACGGCCGAAGGCACGGGGACTTCAAACCTTTATTCTAAGAACGTCGCGCGGCGGCGAACAGCACAGACTTTTCGAGACGGGCGTCCGACGCCTTACCGTGGCGGCGCAGGCCGCGAAATCGTAAGATGACATGGTTGATTCCGCGGGCCGACGTCGGCCCGACCGCCGCCAGGTCGTGCATCTTGGCCTCCGCTTGATCCCCCCCGCTTTCGAGGGCCTTCCGCCTTCTCATCATCGTTCGGAGATCGTGATCGTGAAAAACGTTGCCGTGGTCGGCGCCAGTGGGGCCGTGGGCGAGAGAATGGTCCGGCTGCTCGAGGAACGGAACTTCCCCGTCGCCTCGATCAAATTCCTGGCGTCGGAGCGCAGCGCGGGCAAATCGGTGACGTTCCGCGGCGAGAAATTCGTGATCCAACCGATCACGAGGCAAGCCCTTGAGGGGGTCGACATCGTCCTGTCGAGCACGCCGGCGAGCGTGTCGCGCGAATGGAGCCCGATCGCGGCCGCGGTCGGCGCGGTCGTGATCGACAATTCGAGCGCCTTCCGCATGGACCCCGACGTCCCGCTCGTCGTCCCCGAGGTCAACCCTCAGGACGTCTTGTGGAACAAGGGGATCATCGCCAACCCCAACTGCTCGACGATCCAGATGGTCGTCGCCCTCAAGCCGCTGCACGACGTCGCGCGGATTCGGCGCGTGGTGGTCAGCACCTACCAGTCGGTCTCCGGCGCGGGGATGACGGGCATCGTCGAGCTTGAGGCCCAGACTGGCGCCGGCGTCCGCAACGAGCCGATTCCGGCGCCCTCCAAGTTCGCTCACGCGATCCTCGGCAACTGCCTCCCGCAGATCGACGACTTTCTTCCCAACGGCTACACCAAGGAAGAAATGAAGATGGTCAACGAGACGCGGAAGATCCTCGGCGACGCGTCGATCGACGTCTGTCCGACGTGCGTCCGCGTTCCAGTGGCCTACTCGCACAGCGAATCGATCGTGGTCGAGACCGAGCGGCCGATCACCGCCGAGGAGGCCGTCGCCCTCTGGATGAAGGCCCCGGGGGTCACTGTGGTCGACGACCCGGCGAACAAGCGATACCCCCTGGCGTCCGACGCCGTGGGACGCGACGACGTCTTCGTGGGCCGGATTCGGAGCGATCTGAGCAACCCGAACGCCCTGGTGTTCTGGTGCGTCAGCGACAACCTCCGCAAGGGGGCCGCGACCAACGCCGTGCAGATCGCCGAAGAGCTGCTGAAGCTCGAACCGGCCCGCGCGTGATCGAGCGCGGTTTGCATTTAGGTTGCACGCAGGCGGGGCCGTATTCCCTTCTCCCCTTGCGGGAGAAGGTGCCCCGCAGGGGCGGATGAGGGGTTCTTCGGTCGCCGAGGCGTCCGACGAATCCCTATGATGATGAAACCCCTCATCCGGCCGTTCCGGCCACCTTCTCCCGCAAGGGGAGAAGGCATGCTCGCGGCAGCCTGTTTTGATCACTCTCCGCAATCCGAAAGAAAACCGCACCTGACGCCGCATGATGCGCAACATCAAGCTCACGATCGCCTACGACGGCACCGACTTCCACGGCTGGCAGCGTCAGCCTGACCTCCGCACGGTTCAGCAGGTGCTCAACGAGGCGATCGAGCAGCTTACGGGCTCAAGGCCGCGAACCACCGCCAGCAGCCGGACCGACGCGGGGGTTCACGCGATGGGCCAGGTCGTCCAGTTCCTGACGGCCTCGCGGCACGGCCCCGAGGTGTTCGTCAAGGCGCTCAACGCCATCCTCCCGCACGACGTCCGCGTGCTCGAAGCCTGCGAGAAGCCCCAGGTCTTCCACGCGACGCTCGACGTCCGTTCCAAACGCTATCGCTATCGGATCGACAACGCCTGGATCGCGAATCCGTTCGAGCTTCGATACGCCTGGCACGTCTTCCACCGTCTCGACGTCGACGCCATGAACCGCGCGTCGGAAGCCCTGCTCGGCTGCCACGACTTCCGCAGCTTCGAGACCGACTGGCCCAACCGCATGAGTTCCGTCCGGACGATCTTCGACGTCGTCACGATCCGCGAGGGCGACCTCGTGTTCGTCGAGGTCGAGGCCGACGGCTTCCTGTACAACATGGTGCGGACGATCGCCGGAACCTTGTCGTTCGTGGGAAGCGGCAAGCGCCCCGAGGGCTGGGTCGGCGACGTCCTCCGCGCCGAGAACCGGATCGAGGCGGGCCCCACGGCGCCTCCGCACGGACTTTTCCTCCTCCGCGTCGACTACGGCGACGCCCGGAAGGCCGGCTCGGAATGAAGATCGTCCACGTCATCACCCGGCTGATCGTCGGCGGCGCCCAGGAAAATACGCTGCTGACCGTCGAGGGTCTGCACCATCACCATCGAGACGACGTCACCCTCATCACCGGACCCGCCGAAGGGCCCGAAGGCGACCTGTTCCGCAGGGCCGAGGAACTCGGGCTGAAGGTCGAGGTCATGCCCGAGCTGGTCCGCGCGGTCCGGCCCGCGACCGACTGGAAAGCCTACCGGAAGCTGCGCGCCGCGTTTCGACGGCTCAAGCCCGACGTCGTCCACACGCATAGCTCGAAGGCCGGAATCGTGGGCCGCGCGGCGGCCTGGCATGAGAACGTGCCGGCCGTCGTCCACACGATCCACGGCCTGCCGTTCGGGCCGTTCGAGTCCTCGGCGCGTAACCGCCTCTACATCGCCCTGGAACGCTGGGCGGCCCGCCGCTGCCACGCGATCGTCAGCGTGTGCGACGCCATGACCCGGCAGGCGCTCGACGCCGGAGTCGGTCGGCCGGAGCAGTATTCCACCGTCTACAGCGGCATGGACACGGAAGCCTTCCTTCATCCGAGACGCCCGCGCGACGAGGTCCGGCGCGAGCTTGGGCTCGCCGCCGACGACGTGGCGTTCGCGACCGTCGCGCGACTCTTCCAGCTGAAGGGGCACGACGACGTCGTGGCGGTCGCCCCGGAGATCCTGAAGGCCGATCCGCGCGTCCGGTTCGTCTGGATCGGCGACGGTATCCTCCGCGACAAGCTGATCGCCGACCTCGAAACCCGGGGCGTCCGCGACGCCTTCATCCTGACCGGGCTCGTCGCCCCGGATCGCATTCCCGAGCTGCTGTCGGCGGTCGACGGCGTGATTCACCCCAGCCTCCGCGAGGGGCTGGCCCGGGTCTTGCCGCAGTCGCTCCTCGTCGGCCGTCCCGTGATCAGCTACGACGTCGACGGCGCGCGCGAGGTCGTTCTGCCCGAGACGGGGATCTTGCTCGCGCCTCGCGACCTTCCCGGCTTGACCGCCGCCGTGCTCCGGCTCGCGGCCGACCCGAGTCTCCGCGACGCGATGGGTTGCGAAGGCCGACGCCGGTTCGCCGACCAGTTTCGCCATGAGACGATGACCAGCCAGCTTCGATCACTTTACGAGCGTCTGCTCGTCGCCGCCGGCGCGGGCCGTTGACTCGTCCGGCCGAGGCGCGTCCACCGCGCGGCGAACGACCGCCAGCAGCAGCTTGTATCTCGTGCCTCTGGCCGGGTTGAACCCCTTCACCTCTTCGAGCGGCGTGAGCGCGACGCCGAAATTCGTCGACAAGAGTTCGAGTTCCTCGGGCGTGACGGCCGTGATCATGGCCTTTTTCTCGTCGAGCCAGGTGAGCAAGGCCTGGGGGTCGCGCACGGCGGCCACGGGCTTGCCGATCGCGTAGATCACGCCGGGCTCCTGGTAGTTCATCAGCAGCGGCTCGAAGCCCGTCTCCGCCTCAAGGGCCGCCAGCCGCTCGCCGACGATTCGCGACACGCGCAGCGACTCGGCCGAGGGGATCAGCCAGCCGGCGAGGATGAGCATCATCCCGCCCGTCGTGGCGATCAGGCCGAACGTCCCGCGCTGGGTCGCGCCGCGTTGCAACTGCAAGAGGCTGGCGAGCGTGCCCAGCGAGACGACGGCGCCGCAGGTGATCAGCGGCAGCCGAAGCCGGGCCGACACGACGATCGCCGCCGCCGTCATCCCGACCCCCACGGTCAGGCCGATCCCGGCGATCAGGCCCTGCCCCAGCCGTCCCAGCGTCCATCGCCGCAGCGTGACTTCCTCACGGCTCGCCGCGACCACCACCCAGGCGGCCAGCAGCGCGCAGGCCGGATAGGCGGGGAGATAGTAATGGATCAGCTTCGTCTGAACGCATTCGAGCAAGATCATCGGACCGACCACCCAGGCGAGCAGGAACCCAAGGTTCCTGTCGACCTTGCGCCTTCGCCAGGCGCCGAGGACCGCCATCGGGACGAGGCACGACCAGGGGAAGAAGACGAGCAGGGAGAGCGCCGCGTAGTATCCAGGAAACGCCCCGTGCTGTTCCATCCCCGTGGCGACCCGCTGGACGAGCTGCTGGTTGACCGCCACCTGGAAGAAGCGTCCGTTCGAGCCCAGCAACGCCACGAGATACCAGGGCGCGGTGAGCAGGGCGAAGCCGATCAGGCCCCGGCGCGGATGCAGCCGTCGCCAGACGGCGGCGGCGGGGCATCCCCACCACCACGCGAACAGGCCGGTCATCGCCAGCAAGGCCGGCCCGACGGGGCCCTTGGTCAGCGTCGCCAGGCTGAGCAGCACCCAGAACGTCGCGGCGAGTCGTGGCGCGTCGCGCCGGCTTAGCTCCCAGAGGCAGAGTTGGCAGCCTGTCAGCCAGAGCGTGAGCGTCGCGTCGGTCGTCGCCAGCTTCGATTCGGCGACCATGATCGGCGCGACGGCCAGCATCAAGGCCGAGAAAAATCCGACCCGGGGCCCGAACATCCGCCGGCCGAGCAGCCAGGTCAGCAGGCAGACACCCGTCCCCGCCAGAGCCGAGGGCAACCGGGCGGCGGCCGGGTTCTCACCGAACACCGCCGTCGAGACGCCCATCAGCCAGTAGATGAGGATCGGCTTATGATAGCGCGGCTCGCCGTTGAAGCTGGGGAACAGCCAGTCGCCCCGGGCGCGCATCTCATGAACCGCGACGGCGTTGCGGGGCTCGTCGCGATCCCACAAGCCCGTCCGCGCGTTGCCGGCCAGGAAGAGGATCAGGCAGACGATCACGATCAGCGCGGGCTCGCGCCAGGAGATCCGCATCGCCCGCGCATCGTCCAGGGTCGTCGGGTCGATCGGATCGAGGCCGTCCTGGCCCATGTGCAAGTCCTCCGCGCATACCGACAACGGGCCGTCCGGCGCGGCCGTTGTTTTTTTCGAGACCGATCAAGTCGGCCGCACCGCAGCCGTCGCGTAGTATAATCGGACCTGGAATTCCGGCGAGAGTGATTCCTTGAGCCGCCGCCCGGCTCGATTGGCGACCCCTTCATGGATGGAGGCGAACGCCAGGCCGGACCCTCGTAACGCAATCGACGGAGCAGAGATGTCGCAACACCACCAGACCGAGGCCGCATGCCTCCTCCAGTCCGGCGCGATCTATCACCATCGGATCGGCCTCCAGCCGGGTGACGGCGAGGGCGATTTCGTTTTCGCCGGCTTCAAGCAGGGCGCGTTCTCGCTCTATTTCGGCGACGCCCCGATCTTCCACTTCGACCTCGAAGGCCGCTGGCAGCGCGCCTACGTCCGTGACCGCCACTACCTGAAGCGGCTGGACGCCTCCATCCACGAGATCAATCGCGTTCGCGAGGGGGCGAACCTCGTCCTCAAGCGCCGGGTGCTCGACGACGCCGAGGCCCAAGGGCTCGATTCCGAGATCCGCGAGGTGGCCGAGATCCTGCGAGCCGGGCTCGACGCACAGGCGTTCCGGGTCGAGAACCCGCCGGGCGAAAAAGCCAAGGTGATCGACGACGCCGCGCTGCGCGAGTTCCTGGACCGGATCGCCGCCTGGGACGCCTCCGCCTGGAGCGCGCATCGGAAGCTCTACCACGACTCGTACGGACCGCTGCCGTTCACCCCCCCGGACTGCCAGAACGCCGTGATCCTCCAGGCGACCCGGGGAGACGCGGGGGGGCGGAGTTTCGGTGGTGGGCCGATTCACGACCACGGCGTCCGGACGCCCGAGGAGTTCGAGCGGCACGTTCGCGACGTCGCCTCCCTGCTCGGCCGCCGGTTGCTCCAGACCCGGGCCGTCTTCCTCGCCGGTGCCGACGTCCTCCGCCGGCCGGCCGACGACGTCCTCGGCTACCTCGACGCCATCGGCCGTGTGCTCCCTCTGAGCGCCAACGCGCGGACGACCCGGTCGGATGATCCGGAATCGAGCCCGATGATCGACGACGTCCACGTCTTCCTCGACGACTTCTCCCGGCCGATCGCCGGAGTCGACTTGCTCGCGGGCGCCCATAAACGCCGGCTGTCGCACATCGCGCTCGGGGTCGAGTCGGGCGATCCGGACGTCAGGCGGCTGTACGGCAAGGACTGGCTGGACGAAGACCTTCAGAACTTCGTCTCCCGCGCCAAGGAGTCGGACGTCGAACTGAGCGTGCTCACGCTCGTCGGCGGGGGCGGAAACGAACGGGCCGCGGATCACATCGCCAGGACGGCCCGCCTCATCAAGTCGTTGGCCCTCACGCGCGGCGACCTCGTCTTCCTGCTCGACGAGCGGGAGATCGCCGATTCGTCGAATCCCGGCCTCACCCCGCTCGACCAATCCGCCTGGGCCGAGCAGCTCGACCTGCTTCGCCAGAGCCTGTCGTCGCTCCGCGAGCGCGGCGTCAAGGTGCTCCCTTACAGCATGGCCAAGCAGTGGGCGTGAGCGCGTGAGCGACGCGGTTTACTCCCGATACCTTCGCGTGTGGCGTCCGCCGATGAAGCTCTCGAAGACGAACTTGCCGAGGTCGTCGACCGAGCAATACGCGGCGACGCCATTGGAGACGCGGGCCATCTCCTGGACGAAGTTGACCAGACCGATGTAGAAGTAATCCTCGATCAAGGCGTAGCTCGACACGCGAATCCCCGCCCCGGCGCAGCGGCGGACTTCGTTCAAGGTGTGGGCGGCGGTCTTCTCGGCGGGGGGGTAGATCAGGACGACCTCGCGGCCTTCGAGGTGGGCGGTGGGCTCGCCGTCGGTGATGACGATGATCTGCTTGTTCGCCGCCGACTGCCGCAGCAGGTGGCTGCGCGCCAGGCGAAGGCCGGCCTGGATGTTCGTGAAGTGCTGCGGCACGCGGCCCTGCGGCTTGTCGAGGTCGAACCGCAAGTGCACCCGGCTGTCGTACATGCTCACCGGCTTGGGCGCCGAGTTCAAAAGCTGGCGCTCGGTCATCGGGCTGGCGAACGTGTAGAAGCCGATCATCTGGATCGAGTCTTGCGGGTACTGGGCCCGGACCATCGCCTGGAGCGCGATCGCGACCTTCTTGGTCGTGTAGTATTTCCCGTACCGGCCCATCGAGCCGCTCATGTCGATCAGAACGACGGTCGCGCACCGGGTCTGGTACTCGGTCTCGTGGACGATGTAGTCCTCGTGGCTGAGCCGGATCGGCACGCCGCCCCCCTGGCGGATGTAGGCGTTCTTGAGCGTCTCGTGCATGTCGATGTTGGCCAGCGAATCGCCGTAGACGTACGGGCGGGTGTCTTCGAGCGAGACGGTCCCCTCCCCTTTTTGCTGGGTCTCGTGCCGGCCGATGCCGTCGCGGTTGAACGTCTGGAAGAGTTCGTGGAGCGACTTGTCCTGGATGCGCCGGATTCCCTTGGGTGTGACCCGCCACTTGCCCTCGTCGTCACGCTCGATCAGACCGTCCTTCTGGATCAGCTCGATCACCTCGGGGAGATCGTCGTCGTCGACGTCTTCGAGGTTCCTCAGGACGTCGTCGCCGTACTGGAGGATGTACTCGGAGAGCTGGTCGAACAGCTTGTCGGCCGACTGCGGTAGGAACTCTTGCGAGCCGTCCCACTTGGAGTATTCATATTCCGACATGATCGAGTGATCCTCCCTGGGCGACGACGGTGGAGTTGAGCAAGCATGGGCGGACGCAGTTCCGAATACAAGCCCGAAGCGCCAGCGAGTGCATTCCCAGAAAGCGTGCTGAATAAGCAAACGCAAAACCATGCACTCGCTTGCGCTTCGGGCTTGTATTTCGCCGGGTGCCGGGTGCCACGGGTCGTACTCCCCCCGTGCCCCAAGAGCCTCGGCCGTTCCGCACGGGGTCGGAGCGACTCCTCAGCGCCTGTACGCCGTCGCGCCCCCCTTGGCCGACTTGTTGAGCTTGTTGTGGACGTGCAGCCCTTCGAGGATGAATTCGGCCGCGCTGGCGGCGGCGGCCGTGCGACCGTCGGCGTCGGTCAGATCGGGAGAGAATTTGGCGGCGATCTCCTCGGCCCGTTTGCGAAGCCCCGGCACCTTGCCGGCTCGCTCCAGAAGCGTCTTCGACGGCAGCATGTCGGTGGTCTCGATCGTCTGACCGGCTTCGAAGAAGTCGACGATCGGACGGAACTCGCGGACGTCGAAATGGAGGCCGAAGATGTTCTTCACCGCCTCGTCGATGATCCGCTGGATCACCTTGTCTTCGTGCCCTTCCTCCTCGGTCATCGTCAGTTCGAGCTTGCCCCGCGAACTCGCCACGGCGTAGGCCAGGTCGGCCACGCGAGGCACGATGGACGTCTCTTTGTTGCAGAGCGCCCGCCGCTCGGCGTTCGACACCACGTTTTCGAGGTTCGCGATCGACATCCGGACCGAGACGCCCGACTGCTGGTTGACGTGCGGCGAGCTGCGAGCCAGCCGCGCGACCTCCTCGACCACTTCCTTGACGTAGAGCGGGATCGACGGTTTCGAGGCGTCGCCGCTGGCGCGGTCGAGCCAGGCGTTCTGGTCGCTGATGGCGATGCCGATCTCGCGGGTGGTCGGGTAGTGCGTCCGCACCACCGAGCCGATCCGGTCCTTCAGCGGCGTGACGATCCGGCCGCGATTGGTGTAGTCCTCGGGGTTGGCCGAGAAGACCAGGCAGAGGTCGAGTTCCAGCCGCACCGGGTAGCCGCGAATCTGGATGTCGCGTTCTTCGAGCACGTTGAACAGGCCGACCTGGATCTTGGGCGCGAGGTCGGGAAGCTCGTTGATGCAGAAGATCCCGCGATTGGTGCGCGGGATCAGCCCGTAATGCATCGTCGTCTCGCTCGACAGGTAGCGGCCCTCGGCGTGCTTGATCATGTCGATCTCGCCGATCAGGTCGGCGATGGTCACGTCGGGGGTCGCCAGCTTCTCGTGATACCGCTGATCGCGGCCGACCCAGGCGATCGGCGCGGAGTCGCCCTGTGCGGCGACCAGCTCGCGCGCGAAGCTGGAAACGGGATGATAAGGATGGTCGTTGATCTCGGAGCCGGCGATGATCGGCATGGCGTCGTCCAGCAGGTGGACGAGCTGACGGAGCATCCGCGTCTTGGCTTGACCGCGCAATCCGAGAAAAAGCATGTCGTGGCGCGAGAGGATCGCGTTCTGGATTTGCGGGACGACGGTCTCTTCGTATCCCAGGATGTCGGGGAACAAAGACTCGCCGGACTGAAGCTTGCGGACGAGGTTGCGCCTCATCTCGTCCTTGACCGATTCCACGCGATAGCCGCTCTGCCGCAGCTCGCCCACGGTCCGGGGCCGATCCGTCGCCATCAATCGCCTGCCTCTCGAAGGAATTCGGATCTCGTGATTCCAGGGGTTCTCAAAGTTATGCTAGGCAGGCTCCCAGGCGAAGTCAACGCAACGCGAGCCCCCGCGCGAGCCGCGCGGACGTCGTCCACGTTGATTCGCCCGGCGGCCTTCCCGTAAGATGTCGATAGGAATTCGAGACTACGGCGAGCGCGAAAGGCGGCACATGGCGACGGAACCAACGATACGGGAAGTGCTCCCCGGACTGACCGGGCGGATCGTCGCGACCTACGAGGAATGCGGCTCGATCAACCACCTGGGCCATTCCCCGCTGCCGAGCTACCGCGAAGTCGTCGAGATCCTCGGCGACCTCCGCGAGATCCTCTATCCCGGCTACGGCCGGCGGCAGAACCTCCATATGGGGAACGTCGCGTACCACGTCGGCGACCTCGTCGACAGCTTGTACGACCGGCTCCGCCAGCAGATCGCCCGCGCCCTTCAGCACGACTGTCGTTCGCGCGAGCCAGAAGACCAGATTGAAGAGCGGGCTCAGCACCTCACTGTCGGGTTCCTGGAGAAGATCCCCGAACTCCGCGGAATCCTGGCCCAGGACGTCGAAGCCGCCTTCGAGGGGGACCCGGCGGCCCGCAGCCTCGACGAGATCGTCTTCTGCTACCCCGGCGTGTCGGCCGTGACCGTCTATCGGCTCGCCCACTTGCTCTACAACCTCGGCGTCCCGCTGATCCCGCGGATGATGTCGGAGTACGCCCACGGCAAGACGGGAATCGACATCCATCCCGGCGCCCGGATCGGCAGCCACTTCTTCATCGACCACGGAACCGGCGTCGTGATCGGCCAGACGACCGAGATCGGCGAACGCGTGAAGGTCTACCAGGGCGTGACCCTGGGCGCGATCAGCTTCCCGCGCGACGAGTCCACAGGCGAAGTCGTCCGCGGCACCAAGCGGCACCCGACCATCGAGGACGACGTCGTCATCTACGCCAACGCCACGATCCTCGGCGGCGCCACCACCATCGGCCACCACGCCGTGATCGGCTCGTCGGCCTGGCTCACGCGAAGCGTCGCCCCGTACACGACCGTGACCATCGAGAACCCCAAGCTCCGCTACCGCGAGAGCCCCGACGTCCGCATGGACGACGCCTATTTCCAGCGGCTGGACTATCAGATCTAGCGGGACACCCGACCTCATGAAAATGGGGCACCGAGGAGTCACGTCGGCGGCCTCCGAATACAAGCCCGAAGCGCCAGCGAGTGCATTGTTTTGCGTTTGCTTATTCAGCACGCTGGCTCGGAATGCACTCGCTGGCGCTTCGGGCTTGTAGCGGGACTACGCCCCCTCGCCCGGCCGATGCGCGAACACGAACCATCCCCCCGCGCGGAGGCCCGGCAGCAGGCGCGGGCGGGCGATCGGCTGGGCGGTCACCTCGTCGAGCGGGACGGCCTCGTCGATGACGAAGCCGGCGGCGCGGAGGTCGCTCGTCAGCTCGCGCCAGCGGTAGAGGTGGACTTCCATGCCGGGGATGCCGCGGTACGTCATTCGGCGGTCGCCCAGCTCGCCCCCGCTGGCGATCCATCGCCGGGCCTGGCCGAACAGCCATTTTCGACCCTGGGGATCGCGGAGGTTGAGCCAGAGGTTGTGGGCGTGGAGCGCGATCCGGCCCCCGGGCCTGAGAATCCGGAACGCTTCCCGGAGCGCCCGCCGCCGGGCGTCTCGGCCACGGATCATCCCCAGCGTGCTGAACATCGAAAGCGCATAGTCGAAACCGGCGTCCGGAAAGCAGCCGAGATCGCAGAGGTTGGCCTGCACCGCGAGCAGGCGGTCGCCGGCCTGCTCGGCCTTCCGCCGGGCGATGTCGAGCATCGTCTGCGAGAGGTCGACGGCGACGACGTCGAACCCGCGCGACGCGAACCGGACCGCGTGTCGCCCCGCGCCGCAGCCCAGGTCGATGAGCCGGCCCGGCGTCTGGAACCGCTCGTCGACGGCGCGCGCGTCGGCGTCGAACAGTGGGTGGCCGGCGAAGTAGGCGTCCTCCTCGGCGGCGAGCCTCGGCGTGTTCAGGTATTCCCAGAGGGGTGGGTTGACCCCCTCGGGCAACCGCCAGGAAGGGGGCGGACGGCGTGCGTTCATCGTTGCGTCCTCACGAGTTCAGACGCGTGGCGAGCACCGTCCCCGATCGCGGCGCCAGCTCCAGACCGCGGATCATTCCGGCGTCGATTTGAGCCCCCTGGTGTGACCATGGATCGGTCAGCTCGACCCCGTCGGCCGCCTGATCGTGGACCGGAAGGTCGAGCCGCTGAGTCGACGTTCCCGCGTTGAAGATCACGACGACCACGTCGTCGCCGAGCTTCCGCGCGTGGGCGAAGACGTCGCCAGCCGCGTGCAAGACCCGGAACGAGCCCCGCCGCAGGGCCTTGCGCGACGTCCGCAAGCTCGTCAGCCGCTGGAAGTAGCGCAGCAGGTCGACGTCCCAGGAGTCGGTCTTGTGCCAGGGGAACGCGCCCCGGTTGGCGGGGTCGTGGCCCCCTTGCATGCCGATCTCGTCGCCGTAGTAGATCGAAGGGGCGCCGGGGTAGGTCATCTGAAACAGCGATGCCAGCCGGAGCGCCGAGAAATCGCCCCGGGCGAGTGAGACGAACCGCGCGGTGTCGTGGCTGCCCAGGAGGTTGAGCATCACCGCCGTGACCTCGGGCGCGTACAGGCCGTGCAGCCGCTGGATCGATTTCGCGAACGCCTCGGCCCCCTTCGGGCCGACCGGGTGGAGGCTCGTCCGCTCCAGCTCCGATTTCTCAACGCGGTCGCCGATGAAGTAGGCGACGCAGGCGCGGGTGAACTGGTAGTTCATCACCGCGTCCCACATATCGCCCTGAAGCCAGTGCTCGGAGTCGGTCCAGACTTCGCCCACGATGTAGGCGTCGGGGTTGGCTTGGCGGACGCGCTGGCGGAACGCGCGCCAGAAGCCGTCGTCGTCGATCTCGTTGGCCACGTCGAGCCGCCAGCCGTCGATGCCGAACTCGATCCAGCGGACCGCGACGCTCAGCAGGAACTCGCGCACGGCGTCGCACTTGATGTTGAACTTCGGCAGGGCGGGCAGGTTCCACCACGCCTGGTAATTCGGCGGCTGGTCCGGGTGGTAGGCGTTGAGCGGGAATTGGGAGACATTGAACCAGTCGAGGTAGGCCGAGTCGGAGCCGTTCTCGAGGATGTCGTGGAACTGGAAGAAGCCTCGGCTGGCGTGGTTGAACACGCCGTCGAGGACCACGCGCATCCCTCGGGCGTGGGCGCAGTCGATCAGTCGCCTGAGCGCGGCGTCGCCGCCCAGCATCGGATCGACCTTTTCGTAGTCGTGCGTGTGGTAGCGGTGGTTCGAAGCCGACTGAAAGACCGGCGTGAAGTAGACGGCGTTGACACCCAGATCGCGCAGGTAGTCGAGGCGTTCGGCGACGCCCGCCAGATCGCCTCCCTGGTAGCCGTTGTAGGTCGGCGGCGAGCCCCATTCGTCGAGGTGGTTGGATTTCGGCACGCTCAGACTACGCGCGAATCGATCGGGGAAAATCTGGTAGAAAATTGCGTCCCGCACCCATTGCGGCGTATCCACTTGCACATCTGACACGAATAAACTCCCGAGCGATACGAAGGATTCACGGCGGCCCCGATTTCCTGAGTCGGACGATCGATCAGCCGGCGGCGATCTTGAACCAGTAAATCTGCTGACGGTCGCCGCGCACGCGCAGGTCTTCGAGCATGGGTTTGAGTTCGAGCATCGGCTGTCCCTTGTAGAACGACTTGCGGCCGCGATTGATCCGGATCTCCAGCTTCCGCTTGAAGTCGACGAGCTTCGGGCTCAGCCAGATGTCGACCTGGGTGATTCCGTCGAGCTGAAGATCGACCAGATTGCTGATGCTGCTGGTCTTCATCTTCAACGTGGCCGGTCGAAGGTTCTGGCCGAGCACCTCGGCGGCCTCGGGCGCGGTGGTCCGCCCCTCGGCGAAGCCCCGGATCACCATCCCGTAGCGGCGGTCGTCGCAGGTCCGGGCGGAGACGGCGTCAAAGGCCTTGGGCACCGGGTCGCGGCGGCGGCGGTCCATCCAGTCGAAGAACGTGGGGATTTCCTCCGGGAACTCCTCCAGCCCGCGATGGTGAAACTCCATGTACGTGACGTCCCAGGTTTTGAGAATCATGGGCTTCACGTAGTTGGCGAACACGACCTCGTTGGACGCCGGGGCGAGGTCGCCGAGCACACAGATGAGCGGCAGGCGCTCGTGCTGGCTGAGGTATCGAGGGACGTACTTGGCCGGGAACCCCGAGACGACGACGAGCCCCGCGAACAGGTCGGGGTGCCCCAGGCCGAAGTCCCAGGCCATGTTGCCCCCCTGAAGCTGGCCGGCCAGGAAAATGCGGTCGGAATCGATGGCGTACCGCTTGCGGGCGTCGCGCAAGGCCAGTTCGACGGCCGCGTGCTCGCTGGCGGAATAACGGTACTCGGGAGACTGGCCGGCCACGTTGTATCCCGGCGCGATCAAGATGTAGCCGCGACGCGCCGCCTCAGCCTCCCATTGTTCGAGGGCCGACTGCGGCCCCCTCCCCGAATGCAGCACGACGAGGGCGGGATAAGAACGGAGCGGGTGGTATTCCGGCGGCAGCTTGACGTAGTACTCGGTCGGCTCCGAGTCGGCGGCCTCGACGACGTTGTGGATCCGCCCCTTGTCCCCCTCGGCTTCGCCCTTGGGAAGCGTCGGCGGCAGGAGCGGAACGATCAGGCTGGCGAGTTCGAGCTGGCGATAGCCCGGAACGCCGGTCTCGCCGCCGGGCCAGGCGACGTCGTTCAATTGGGCCAGGATCTCCTCGCGCGACGCGTCCTCGCCGTCGCCGAGGTAGGTCGCGATCAGGTCGCGCGCCTTCCAGAGGGCGTCGGCCGCCTCCAGTTCGGAGACCGCCGCCTCATGACCCACGACGTATCCGGACATCGCCAGCGCGAGCTGAGCGTCGTCGCTGATCGCCGCTCCGCTCCGCGCCTTCCGCCAGGCGGCCAACCGGCCGCGGACCGCGTCGGGAGCCTCGTCGAGCGCCTTGTGGACTTCGGCGATCCGCGCTTTCCATTCGCCGTGGACCTTGGGCGAGAGCTTGAGTTCGAGCTTGCGGAGGTCGTTGTCGACCTCGGCGTCGGCCGCGCGCTGGTCGTCGTCGCGGCGCATCACGTCGCGGACCTCGACCTGGATCTCGGTGCCGATCTCCTTGTCCGTGAACGTCTTCAAGAGGGCTGAAGCGGCCTCGGGCTGCTGCGCTCGGCGGCGGACGTCGACTTCGGCGCGGCGCTGGGTGGCCTCGGCCTGGACGATGAACGTCCGGGCGCTCGCCGCGCGCTCGCTCAGGTCGCTCGCGGGGAACTCCTTGATGAGCCGGTCGAGTTCCTCCCGCGCCTCGGGATACCACCCCGCGCCCATCAGGTAGCGTACGACCCGCTCGCGCTCGTCCTGGTTCTTCTGCTCGACGCGATGCAGCAGGCTCATCATCACAGGTCTCGGCACCTGGCTCACGGCCAACTCGCCGTGCCAGAAGCCGTCGACGCCCCGATACCGGACCAGGTACGGGCCGATCTCGTTGATCGCCTGTTCCATCGCGATCGGCCGGTTCGACTTCGAACCCGCGTAGCGGAATTGGCGGCGGCCCTTCTCGTTCCAGGGCCCGGCCTCCACGCTGATGACTTCCTTGGGCATGATCCCCGCATGCACGATCAAGGGCTGGACGAGCTGGAACTTCTCGCCGGTGCGCAGCGTGTTGTCGGGGACCACGCGCTCGATCTTGGAGTCGCGGATCACCGTCTTTTTGAGGCCGTCCCACAAAAAGACCAGCGTGCCGTCCTTGTCGGGAGGGCCGACCGTGCGGAACGTCATGCCGTTCTTCATGATCACGGAGTCGGCCAGGATGGGCGAGCCGGGCGCCGTCGCCGCCAGGACGAGCGCCGCGAGCCGCAAGACCCATCCACTTCTCGGATCAACATTCATGGGTGATCGCTGCCTCCCTGAACAGACTCCGTCCCGCCGCGACCGGAACGGCGACCCGCTCCACCAACTTTCTATTGTAGCCGAAGAAGCGCGGTCCCGGTCGAGGCGAGACGTATCAAGCTTGCCGATTATTCGATTCGCAAGGCCCCTTCCGGCTCTGCCGTCGCTCCTGGTCGCGCATCGAAGTGTGGCGACAATCGGTGGAACACCGTAGGCTGGATGGACGTCGATCGGTGGGTGGTCGCACGAGGGACGTCTCGTCAGCTCATTTTCATGAGGTCGGGCGTCCCAATGCTGGCGACATGACGATTCGTTGGTTTCAGGCTGGGGCGGAGAGGCGTTCGCAATGTCGGCGATCTCTGAGGAACCTATCAAGTTCCGTTGCTATCAATGCAACAAGCTTCTCGGCGTCCCGGCCCGCAAGGTGGGCTCGATCGTGGCATGCCCGCGCTGCCAGGCCGAGTTGCAGGTGCCGCGCCTCGAAAGCGCGACCGAACCGACGGCCCCGAACGCGAGCCCGGAGGTCGCCGTCGAGCCGGCCTCGGCCTCAGCTTCGGCCGCCGCGAAGCCGGAACCCGACGTCGCGATTCCGGACGTCTTCTCGGTCACCCCCTCGGCGTCGCGGCCGGCCGTCGACGATTCGCTGATCGTCGCCATCCAGGTCGAGCCCCCCTCGATCCGTCGCGACCGCGACGAGTCCGAACGCCCGGCGCACGACGTCATCCTCTCGCCGCTCATCGTCCTGGCCTGGTCGCTGCTGGTCCTGATGGCCGTCCCCCTGGCCTTCCTCGCCGGCCTCCTTACAGGTCATTTCGTCTGGAAATAGCTAGGTGGAGGCGTGATCATGGCGACCTCGAATTCGCGCCCATTTGCAGTCTCTGATGCAATGTTGATTATCGCGATAATCGCCGTTGGGCTGGCGTTGTCGCTTGCGCAATTCGAACTTGAAACCAACAAGACCAGAGCCCTATTTTCGCGAGTTCTCGTCGACACTCCGGTGGGGCAGCCGCCTGTGCCTTGGGCGGATTCAGAAGTACAGGAATCGCCTGACCAATTGGAGGTGCCGCCCCAGGATTCACTTGAGGTGTCCCCCCCGGATTCACTTGAGGTGCCCCCCCTTCCACCGGAGGCGTACAGGTCCCCTTTTACCATGCGGCCTACGAAAGGGCCTACGGTCCTTGCAGTCGAGGTGGCCAAGACTGTTGACGCATTTCGCCACGCCTCTCTGGTAACTTCCGTCGCTAGTTTTCTCACCGTGTTTTCGCTTGCTTTTGCGTTACTGTGTTTACGATCACCTCGGCCTCGCTTTAAACATTTGGTGCTTAGTATCAGATTCATTCCTGTGCTAGCCACTGCCACTCACGCGAGTTCGTCTGCGTTGTCTATTTTGATTTTTATTATGTTGGTGGAGATGCCAGAACCCGAAGGTATGATGCGACTATTTTCAGGAGGGATGACGGGATACGTCGGAGGGAGCATCGCGGTAATTTGGATCGGCCTTGTATTGAGCCGCAGATTTCGAATTCGCGGGTGGCTGGATTGGCTCGGCTTGGCTATCGGAATTGCTTGGATTTCAGCCGGGCTTTTCGGGCGTATGCATTTTTACACTCTCTGAATAACGGTGGGTGGTTTGTGACTGTCCCGATATGAATCAAGTGCGTCGGCGGCCGTTGTGAGAGGCTATCCCGTAATGATGTCCTGGTTTTTATGGTACTTGAACGGGATCGCCGGCCTTGAGCGATCGGGCTTCAAGAACTTGAGCATGCGATGAATAGAGCTGATGCGGATCATCGACTCGCTGCTCTCGGCGTGGTGCTCGTAATTCCGACTGTGTCGCCGATGCCGCCCCAGCCAGGCGAACGTCCGCTCCACCACCCAGCGCCTCGGCAGCTTCACAAACCCTTGGCTTCCCGGCGGCCGCTCCACGACCTCGATCCTGTACCCGGCCGAGGCCTCCGCCAGCCAGCCGTCGAGGTGGTGGTTGCGATACTTGCCGTCGCCCCAGACCAACGCCAACCGGCTTCGATGCTCGGCCGTCAGCCGCCCCAGCACCTGGGGGGCGTGCGTCCCGTCGTCGGCGGACGCCGCCGAGACCGCCACGACCAGCAGCAACCCCAGCGTATCCACGATGATATGTCGTTTCACGCCGGTCAGCTTCTTGCCGCCGTCGTAGCCCCGTTCGCCCCCTGTCTCGGTCCCCTTGACCGTCTGGCTGTCGATGCTCCCGGCGCTTGGGGACGGCTCCCGCCCGGCCGTCGTGCGGACCTGGCGGCGCAGGGCGTCCAGGATGAGTTGCCATGTGCCGTCGTCCCGCCACTGGGCGAAGTGGTTGTAGACGGTGCTCTTGGCCGGCAGGTCGTGCGGCAGCATATCCCACTGGCACCCCGAGCGGTTGAGGTAGAGGATGGCATTGAGCACCTCCCGCATGTCGTTGGTCCGGGGCCGTCCGACCTGGGGAACGGGGATCAAGGGCTCGACGATCGCCCACTGTTCGTCGGTCAGGTCGGACGGGTAGGGCTTACGCATCGAACGGTGCTCCTGCGGCGATGAATCCTGCGAACCTCCTGGGAGGACAAGAGTTTACGATCTTCTAGAATTACGGGATAGCCTCTGAGTCAAGGATCTCTTGCAGGTCGAATTCGAGAGCGACTTTCGACGGCTGATTGCTTCGCACAGCCAGGGCGGGATTCAACGCAGCCGAAGACTCGTCGACGCTCCGGCCTGATTCGCCTTTCACTCCTCGAAATACGGGTTGACGGTCCACCACGCCTCCTGGCAGAGCAGACGTGGAAGCATGCGGCTCCAAAGGCTCCTATCGTCTTGCACTGGAAGTGGACTGTGGGAGTCCTGGCGACGTAGGGCCCTAAATCGACTCGCCCACCTGAGCGATCACCCCGCGGCCCGCTACTCGACTTGGATGTCGGATAGGGCTCTGCTACGATTAATGGTTCAGTAGCGACGCCCCCCCGCCCCCCCCAGCCAGACCGAGGACGAGCCCATGCGTTCCGATGAAATCAAGCAAGGCGATTCCCGCGCGGCCCACCGCAGCTTGTTGCGCGCGACGGGTGTTCGGGAGGACGACTGGGGCAAGCCGTTCATCGCGATCTGCAACAGCCACGTCGACATCATCCCCGGCCACGTCCATCTTCAGGAGGTCGGCAACTACGTCAAGGAATGCGTGCGGGCGGCGGGCGGCGTGCCGTTCCTGTTCAACACGATCGGCGTCGACGACGGCATCGCGATGGGCCACAACGGGATGAAGTACTCGCTGCCGTCGCGCGAGCTGATCGCCGACTGCGTCGAGACGATGATCCAGGCGCACATGTTCGACGGGATGATCTGCATCCCCAACTGCGACAAGATCGTCCCCGGTATGTTCATGGGCGCGATGCGGGTGAACGTGCCGACGGTCTTCGTCTCGGGCGGGCCGATGGAAGCCGGCAAGACCGCCAGCGGCAAGACCGTCGACCTGATCGACGCCTTCGTCGGCGGCGTCCAGAAGGCCCGGGGCGAGATCACGGCCGAAGAGCTGGAGGAGATCGAAAAGATCGCCTGTCCCACCTGCGGCAGTTGTTCGGGCATGTTCACGGCCAACAGCATGAACTGCCTGGCCGAAGCGCTTGGTATGTCGCTGCCCGGCAACGGAACCATCCTGGCGACCTCGGCCGACCGCAAGATCCTGTACGAGAACGCTTCCAAGCGGATCGTCGAGATGGCCCGCGAGTTCGGCCGCGTCGGCGAGGGCCACGGCCTGCTGCCCCGCGAGATCGCCACGGCGACGGCCTTCGACAACGCCATGATCCTCGACATGGCGATGGGGGGCAGCACCAACACCGTGCTCCACATCCTGGCCATCGCCCACGAGGCCGGCGTGCCGTTCACGCTCGACCGGATCGACGAGCTGAGCAAGAAGACGCCCAACATCTGCAAGGTCAGCCCGTCGAGCAGCTACCACATCGAGGACGTCGCGCGGGCCGGCGGCATCCACGCGATCCTCGGCGAGATCGCCCGCGGCAAGCCGGGGCTGCTCGATCTCTCGTGCTCGACCGTGACCGGCAAGACGCTGGGCGAGAATATCGCCGAGTTCGACGTCCGCAGTACGTCCTCGTCCCAGGCGGCCGAGCTTCTCACCCGGGTCCGGGCCGGCGGCGAGCGGACCTCGCAGGCCTGGACCGTCGCAAGCGTCGGCGCGGCCGGGTCACAGTCCGCCGGACTGGCGGTGCTCGAGTCGGAAGGCGAGTCCGAAACGCCCGACGACGGCGGGCCGATCCCGCTCGACAACGGCGACGGCGGTTCCAATGGCTCGGACGGCTTCGATCCGCTCGACGTCATCCGGACCGTCGACAACGCCTACTCCCAGACCGGCGGCCTGACGATGCTCAAGGGCAACCTCGCCCCCAAGGGCGCGGTGGTCAAGACGGCCGGCGTCGATCCCAAGATGCTGGTCCACACCGGCCCGGCCGTGATCTTCGAGAGCGAGATCGACGCCTACAACGGCATCGTCTTCGGCAAGGTCAAGGCCGGCGACGTGATCGTGATCCGCTACGAAGGCCCGCGCGGCGGCCCCGGCATGCAGGAGATGCTCGCCCCCACGACCGCCGTCAAGGGCGTCGGCCTCGGCGACAAGTGCGCGCTCATCACCGACGGCCGGTTCTCCGGCGGCACCGCCGGCGCGTCGATCGGCCACGTCAGCCCCGAAGCCGCCGTCGGCGGCCCGATCGGCCTGATCCAGGACGGCGACGTCGTCGAGATCGACATCCCCAACGGTAAGCTCGCCGTCCGCCTCACCGACGCCGAACTCGCCGCCCGCCGCGAAGCCTGGAAGCCCCGCCCGCCCGTCTTCAAGACCGGCTGGCTCGCCCGCTACCAGGCCATGGCCACCAGCGCCGACACCGGCGCCATTCTGAGCTGGGAACAGCACCACTAACCCGAGCCAGCGGTCTTCGATCGCTCCCCTTGACGTCCCACTGAGGCGCTCGTATTGTTATAACGCCAGTGGGCATGAGAACGGCGAAGTCTCGCAAGGGGGGCGATATCCTTCGGACCATCCGGCCGATCGGCAACAGCCTCGGCATCATTATCGACAAGCCTGTCCTGGACCTGCTCGGGCTGGTGAACGGCTCGACCGTCGACGTGACGCTCGCCCCCGACGGCAAGGGCCTTTTGCTGACGCCGGCGGCGGCCGACGCCGAGCCACGATCCGAGGAGGATCGCGCGGCCCATCGCGCCCGGGTCGAGAAGGCGATCGACCGTGTCATGAAGGTGCACGCCAAGGCCTTCAAAGCGCTCGCCGAATGAGCGAGCCCCTATTCCTCGAGCCCGAGGACGTGCTCTCCATCCACTCGAAGAGTATCGATCGATTCGGCTTTCCGCCCGTCAGGTCTCGACTGGACCGATCTTGGAAGATCAGAAAATCCAATCTGCGCATGGGCTCTCCTTCACGATGGACACTTTGGCGAAGAAGATTCGGCGTCGGTTCAGAACCACAGGCGAAGTTGGCGCTCATTGGCGGCTCCTTCGCCGAGCGACGACAGCGTGACGCCGAGCAGGCGGATGCCCTTGGTTGCTGGAAACAGGGATTCGAGGAGCGATCTGACGATCTCCTCGACCGCCTCTTGGGTCGTGAAGGGGGTCGGGACGGTCCGCCGGCGGGTGACTTGTTCGAAGTCGGCGAACTTGGCCTTGAGGGTCACCGTGCGCCCCCGGATCTTGGAGTCGTCGCAGTACGACCACACCTTCGCGATCAACGGCTCTAGAGCCGCGATCGCCTCGTCGAGGGTGAAGAGATCGGCGCTGAATGTGTTCTCCGCTCCGATGGATTTGCGAACGCGATCGGCGCAGACCGGGCGTTCGTCGACGCCCCGCGCCAGCCCATAGTAGTAGGGGCCGACCTTGCCGAAGTGCTGCTGAAGAAACGACGACGTCTGGGCCTTGAGATCGGTGCCGAGGCGAATGCCGAGTCGCTCCATCTTCGCGCACGTCGCCGGGCCTATGCCGTGGAACTTTCCGATAGGTAGGGTTTCGACGAAGGCCGGGCCCATCTTCGGTGTAATGACGAACAACCCATCGGGTTTGCGCTCACAGGACGCCATCTTGGCGAGGAACTTGTTATAGGAGACGCCCGCGGACGCGGTGAGCCCGGTCTCGGCGTGGATTCTCGCCCGAATTTGCCGGGCGATCTCGGTCGCGGTGGGAATACCCTTCGAGTTTTCACTGACGTCGAGATAGGCTTCATCGAGCGAGAGCGGTTCGATGAGCGGCGTGTACTCTTCGAAAATCCGACGGACTTGCTGCGACACCGCTCGATACACATCGAACCGAGGTTTCACGAAAACCAGCTCCGGACACCTCCTCCTCGCCGTCACCGAGGGCATCGCGGACTTCACGCCGAATTTCCGTGCCTCATAGCTCGCCGCCGCCACGACGCCCCGTTCGCGCGCCCCACCCACCGCGACCGGTCTGCCGCGCAGCTCCGAATGATCCCGCTGCTCCACCGACGCGTAGAAAGCGTCCATGTCGACATGAATAATCTTGCGTTGAAGCGCATCCCCTTGAAGGAGCATCACACTCACGCCCCCCTGCCGCTCGACGTTGGATAACGCCATCTCAGCTCAGGCCGTGAAGCCCCCCTCGTCTTCCATACCGGTCCCGGCGTTCGATTCAATTACAGCAACGATCCAATGTGGCGCTCACGCTCCCGACCTTCTCGGCATCGACTCGACGGAACGCCTCTCCAGAATATACCCCGTGTGAACGGCCTGCGAGCTTAGACCTAGACGAATGTCCATGATGGCACGAGAAGCCGACGGAGGAAGGCTCCGAGTTTTCCTGGCCCGGGGAGCGAAATGGAAGCCCGAAGCGCCAGCGAGTGAATTCCCCGCTGGCCGACCGGAAATTCACATGAGGTCGGGCACCCCAAACTGGCGGCATGACGATTCGTTCGATCAACGGTCCTTATTCCGAGCCATACAACAGGGGGATATACCTGGAGGGCACCGCAAATGGAAAACAGCTCTTTCCGAGCGTGCGGTTTCTCGTCCTCTCCATCGCCGGAAGCAGGATCGCGGCGGTGAGCAGGATGATCGCTATGAGGGTCGTGACGTCGGCAAGCCTGAAGCCGTGCCTGGCCAGGCTCAGGCAGGCGAAGACGGCTCCGGCGAGCGCTGTGAAGAAGACGATCATGGGCGTCGGGAAGCGGCAGGCCAGCAGTCCCGCCGAGCAGACGGCGACGACGACCATGTAGTCTTTCAGCGACCATTGCCAGGGGCGGGATAACCATCGTCGATACCCCATCGCGGCTAGGATCACCATGAAGATTGAGAGCGTCCGTCGCCGGGAAGTAGGTGCCCAAGCTTCGTGTCTCATGAGCAAGCTCCAAGCCGAATCATCGATGCGAATCCGCAACTGCGGGGGACGACCCAAGAGGGGGATGGGAGCCTCTAGCGATCAAGAATGCGCCCCGTCCCCCTGTTCCGCCCACGGCCGTCACGCGCCCGGCCAAGGGTTGATGAGAAGCGCCCCGCTTGCCTCGAAGTGACGCGTATTTCGGGTCATGACGTGGAGCCCATGACGGAGGGCGGTTGCGGCGAGGAGGCCGTCGGAGGCGGGGATGACGACGCCGGTCTTTTGCGATCGCGCCGTCAATTCGCCCCAGATCCTGGCCGTCTCGACGTCGACGCCGAGGATGCGGTCGCCGAACTGCGTTTCGAGCGCCACAAGCCACGAGGAGAGGGCTTTCTTCTTCCGGCCGACGGCCAGCAGGGCGATGCCTTTGGCGATCTCGCCAACGGACAGCACGCTAAGGTAAAGGTCGTCCGCGGGAATCTCCCGTACCGCCGACTTCACCAAGGGATCGCCCTCGGGCAGCCGAATCTCCGCGAGGACGCAGGTGTCAAGCAGCACCTTCACAACTCGACGTCCCGCATCGGGCTCTGATCACGCGTCAGGTCGAGCCCCTCGAACGATTCCCCCTGGAAGAGAAAGTCCTTGAAATCGGGCTTCCGACCCGTCAATTCGGCATACCTCGCCGCCGAAATGACGACGACCGTATCACTCCGCCTGGTGATCGTCTGCGGCCCCTCGGTGAGCGCCAGGTTCACAACTTCGGTGAGTCGGTTTTTGGCTTCGGCAAGTTTCCAGGTCATAAGCCCTCCCCTTTCCATAGCTAGACTAGCTAGCTATTGTACCGCATCTCCCATCAGTAGGAATCAAGCGGTCGCAGGTCGTCGACGACGAACTTGCCGTCGATGCGGATCGGCTCGCCGTCGAAGGCGATGGTGCCGCCGCCGTAGTCGGGGCGCTGGATCTGGACGAGGTCCCAGTGGATCTTCGACTTGTTGCCGTTGTCGGCTTCGTCGTAGGCGTTGCCGGGGGTCAGGTGGAAGCTGCCGGCGATCTTCTCGTCGAACAGGATGTCGCGCATCGGCTTGAGGATCTTCGGGTTGCAGCCGATCGACCATTCGCCGGTGTAGCGGGCACCCTCGTCGGCGTCGAAGATCCGCCGCAGCTTCTCAACGTCGCCCCCCGCGCAGTCGGCCCGGACGATCTTGCCGGCCTCGAACTCGAGTCGGACGCCGTCGAACGACGCCCCCTGGTAGATCGTCGGAGTATTGAACCGGATCACGCCGTTGATCGAGTCGCGCACCGGCGCGGTGAAGACCTCGCCGTCGGGGATGTTCATCGTGCCCGAGCACGGTACGACCGGGATTCCGGCGATCGAGAAGCTCAGATCGGTCTCCGGCCCGGTGATCCGGACGTCGTGGGCCTTCTCCATCCGGGCGACCAGCGGCTTGAGCATCTGGGCCATCCGGCCGTAGTCGAGTGTGCAGACGTCGAAATAGAAATCCTCGAACGCCTCGGTGCTCATCCCCGCCTGCTGGGCCATACTGGCGGTCGGCAACCGGAGCACGCACCACTTGGTGTTCGTCACCCGGCGCTCGAAGTGGACCGGCTTCTGGTAGAGGGCGTTGTACAGCTCAAGCTGTTCGGCGGGGACGTCGCTCATCTCGCTGATGTTCAATGATCCCCGCAGGCCGAGGTACGCCTGCACCTGCTCCATCCGCTGCCGGTCGATGCGCCCCCATGACTCGATCGACTCGGCCGAGCCGCGAAGCACTAGCTCGCGGACGATCCGGTTGTCGCGGGTTTCGACGAGCACCCGGCCGCCGCGCGCCGCCGCCTTCTGGATCAAGAGTCGAGGGAGCGTCGAATCGGGCAGGTCGAAGCACTCGATCAAGAGGGTCTCGCCCGAAGCCAGGCGGACGGAGTGATTGATCAGGATCTCGGCCAGCGCATCCCATCGCGGATCGGGCATCGGCTTTCACACCTTCCTTGAGAGTCGTCCACGAAGAACATCCAACCTCCGAGCAGGAATTCACCACGGAGGACGCGGAGGACACGGAGAGGAAACGATTCCAACGATCATGCGGGCGATGCCGACTCGCGAAGGAACGACGTTGAATTCGAGAGACGATTCAGCCCTTGTTCCTCTCGTGTTTCCTCCGTGTCCTCCGTGGTGAATTCTTCTGCATCAACTGTTGGACGCCGTTCGTAGACGGCACCTTGAAGAGACGACGATCGCGGCGGCGGCGTTCTTGCGACCGGCGCGGCCGTCGATTAGGTTACGAGGAACCGGGACGCAGAAAGGCCTCCGACGACCTCTCGTCCCTCAACATGATCCACCGTGCGATCCGCGACGGCAAGCCGACGGGACGACGGAACCGCGCCGAGGCTCACGCTTCGAGCGCCAAGGGAGCGGCGCGTTGAATCTCTTCGACCTGACGGACAGAGTGGCGATCGTGACCGGCGGCAACGGCGGCATCGGCCTGGGGATGGCCAAGGGGCTCGCAAACGCCGGGGCTTCGGTCGTCGTCCTGGGGCGGAACGAACCCAAATCGCAGGCCGCCGCCGAAGCCATCCGCGCGGAGACCGGCGCGAAGACGCTGGCCGTCACAGCCGACGTCTCGGTCCCGGCCGAAGTCGACCGCGCCGTCGCCGAGGTCCTCGATCACTTCCAGCGGATCGACATCCTGTTCAACAATGCCGGCATCAACATCCGCAAGCCTCCCCAGGAGTTGACGCTCGACGACTGGAACCAGGTTCTGACCGTGAACCTGACGAGCGCCTTCCTGACGTCGAAGGCCGTCCACCCGGCGATGAAGCAGGCGGGAGGGGGCAAGATCGTCAATATCGGCAGCATGACGTCGATCTTCGGATCGAGCTTCGCCGCCGCCTACAGCGCGTCCAAGGGAGGAATCGTCCAGCTCACCAAGAGCCTCGCCATGGCTTGGGCGGCCGACAACATCCAGGTGAACGCGATCCTCCCCGGCTGGTTCGACACCGAGCTGACCCAGCAGGCCCGCCAGCAGATCCCCGGCCTCCACGAACGCGTGCTGGCGCGGATCGCCTGCGGCCGTTGGGCCACCCCCGACGACATGGCCGGCACCGCCGTCTGGCTGGCGAGCCGAGCCAGCGACTACGTCACCGGCGTCGCTGTCCCCGTCGACGGCGGCTACGCCTCGACGCTCTGACGCGAGTTCGGCCGTCTTACGACGATCGCCTGATTCAAGAATCGAAACTCATCGTACATTGATGATAGGAGACTCCTCGGAGGCTCCTCGATTCGTTGACAATGCGCCAGTCGGAGGGGGCGAGAGCCGAGCGACGAGACTTCGAAAAACCGCGCGAACAATCCCAATCGCCGGAGGACCAGCGGGCGACGACTTGCGGAGAGAACCGCGCGAACAAACCCAGAGGGGATGCCGTTCCCGGGAACGCGAATCGGGGACGATCGAGCCGGGAAGGAGCGGCGGTGTGGAACGTGAAAACGACCGTTTTCCGCGCGATCGAAGCCAAAGCCCGCATCGACTCCAAAATCCACCTGGATAAGGAGTTAAGCTCCAGGATCGGGCCGAGGGGGACCGCAAACGAACCCAATCGCGGCAGCCGGCCGGGCGGCTTTCGCCTGCCTGGCGGAAAGCCCGACGCGCCACGGCGGCGGGGCGGTCGGCAGAGTTGCGGGAGGGGGAATTCGGGAGCAAACGAACCCAATCCGGGAGATCGCCGGACCGGGCGCGGTTCAGTTGCCCACGGCGACGACTTGATCCTCGGTCGCGGCGTCGGGGTCGGGGACGATCCGCCCGATAAGCTCGAATTCGAGCTTCTGGTTGAACGGCAGCTTGAGACCGAACGCCTTGAGCGGCAACAGGAACTGCGCCCCCGGCAGCGGCAGGGGGAAGAGGCTGCTGGCTCGGAACTGCGAGAGCTGAGGGAAGGAGAACGACGTCTTGGCCGCCTTGTGGTCGACTTTCTTGGCCTTGGGCTCCGTCGGCGCCGGTACCGGCGCCTCGGCCGGGACCGGCAGCCGAGGCAAGGGGGTGGGCGACTCGGCGGAAGGCGTCACCTTTCGCTTGGACTGCGGGCTGGCGAGCGGCTCGTCGGATTTCGAGTCGTCGGCCTTCTCATCGGCCTTCGCTTCGTCGGGGAGCGGCGGCAGGACCGAGGGGGTGCCATCGACGTTCAGGCCCTGGGGGAGCGTGCGGCTGGGGAGGCTGGGAATCGCCGCCGCGGTGCGGGGGGCGGTGGTCGTCGCGGGGGCCGGAGCCGGCTCGGAAGACTCGGCGATCGGCGGCGGCGGTGCGAGGGCGTCGACCTGAATCTGCGTTCCCTCCTCGGCCTCGGCGGTGATCACGGCGACGTGCTCGCGAACGACCGCCTTGCCATCGGCGTCTGCCACCGTGTGCGGGCCGAAACCGATCACGAGGACGCCGTCTTCAGGGATCAGCCATTCGCCGGCGGCCGATGCGCGGCCGATCTCGGGAAGCTGGATCTGCGAACCGGTCGTCGACGCCTTGAAGCCCGCGCGGACCGCCTTCGCGTCGGTCTTCGCCCTGGCGGCGACCGCCTCGGCCTTGGTGGGCGCCCAGCCCGACTGGCTCGTCTCGGAACTGCGGGCGGCCTTGTGCTCCGCGGGCGTCATCGGGCATGACTTGTCGCACGCCTCCGACTCCGGCAAGGAGGCGACGTCGACCTCGTTGAACGTGCAGGTCGAATCATCGGGGTCCATCGACGCCGAGACCTCCACCGAGGTGGCGCTCAATGGGCTGTCGACCTTCGCGACCTTCTTGGGGCTGGGGACGTCGATCGTGTGCACGGAGCGGATGTCGGTGTCGTCGATGACGAGTTGGACAAGAACCCCCTGGTCGATCTTCCGGCCGATCACCGTGGCGGCGATGCCTTCGCGGATGTTCTCGGTGATCTGCTTGGGCGCCTTGCCTTCGCCTTTCCACGAGACCCGTGTGACGAATGCTTGCTCTTTGCGGGTTGTGAGGTGCGTGGGGACCTGAGCCGGCCCGTGGATCTTGGAGTTCGTGGTGATCGCGCCGCGGGCTTCTTTCGGCAGCGAGTCGAGGAAGTCGCCGGGGGCGGTCCAGACGCTGACGGCCCCGTGATGAGCGACCGACCGGAGCATGCTCTGTCCAGGGTCGCGCCAGGAGAGGCCGCGGACTTCGACCATCTGGAACTGGTAGGTGATTTCCGGCTTTGCCTTCGGCGGCGCAGCGGGCCCCGCGGCGGCCAGAACGAGAGCCAGACATCCTAGCGTATTGCCCATGCGACGACCTCCGTTTCGTCTTCTCGATCCCGGAACCGCGTGTCGACCTATCCTGGGTCGGATTCGGCCGGGATCTTACGGCCGCCGGCCGATCCGGTCAACCGCGGCTGTCGGCCAATCGGTCGCCGAACTTGAGGATTCTTCGCCCGGACGCTTGGCGAGCGGATCAAAGATCGGGTTTCCAGGTGGGTGGTCGGCCGTCTCCCTCCCATTTGTCCAACGCCAACCATGCCAGGCTGGTAACCCTGTCGGGCCGGTCGGCCTCGACCTCGAAGCGTTTGGGAAGTTCCTTGGCGAGCACGAAGAGGAGGTAGGAGTGGGCCATGATGCAGACGCAGACGACCGCCGTCCAGTCGGTCGTATTCTGCTGTCTGTTCAGGAAGAAATCGGAAACCTGCGCATGGGTCGCGGTCGCGAATGTAACGATGAAAGGGGTTGCCCCGGCCAGGATGATCGCTGACTCCCCCCGGAACAAGGGCACGCAGCAGAAAAGATACCCCCCTTTAAGGAAGAGCCCGATCCCGATTGTCACGGCGATCGCCCGCGCCGAGCTGGTCATCCGCAGCGAGACGTAGCAGCCCATGGCCGAGACGAACGCCACATCCAGAGCCGTCAAAAAAACGATCAGGAGGAATGCGAGAGGATGAACCGCGCCGCAGACGACGCCGAAGACCCATACGGCCACCAGCAGTCCCAGCACGTACCGCACCCGCCAGATCGACCCGAGGAACTTGCCGGCGACGATCTCGTTGCCTTCAAGCGGGGACGCCAGCAGGCTGATCCAGGTGTCTTTCTCGCGCTCCGACGTGAAGCTGGTCCCAGCGACCCCCGCGAGCATGAACAGCAGGAGCACGTAAAGGACCGCCGTCAAAATGCGAACCGCGGCGTTGAGGTCGTCCCGGGCGTTATTAGGCCCCTCGCCGTAACCGAAGCTCCAGACCTCCTCCATGGCGGGGCCGCCCACTCTCACGGCGAGATAACCCAGGCCGCCGAGGGCGACGAGGACCAGCAGCCCGGCGAGAATGGTGCTCAGGAGGTTTCGCGAGATCGGCGCCCCGGTGCATTCCTTCCAGATCATCGGCCGGTCGCTGCACGGCTTGCGTCCCCAGAGGCGTCGAGCGACGGGCGATTGGGGTTCGATGGTCGCGCGAAACAAGATCCGCGCGCCTTGCTCGATCGGCCTGAGTCGGAGCGTCGCCCAGAGCAGGAAGATCGACCCGTAAAGGACCTGGAGTCCCATCATCCACAGGACTGGTTCGAGGTAATTGCCGCCGAAGGCGTTGGTAAAGATCAGGCCCGTCGGACTCGAGTCGGTCAGCCAACTGAGATAAGGGGCGATGATCCGGTACGAGGGGAAGAAGCGAGCCGGACCTTTGGTCAGCATCGTGTCGAGAACCGGCCAGCCCAGCCACACCAGCTCCCAGAAGTAGGTGCGGAGGATCGCCTCGCGCGGCTTCGCCGTCATGGTCGAGACGGCGATCGAGACGCCCGCGAGGAAGTAGATCGTCGAGAACGTCCCCGCGTACGAGAGCAGCAGGTCCATCGGGTCGATGCCGCCGAACAGCAGCGCGAGGCTGATGATCGGAAAGCAGCTCGCCACGATCACCACGACGTTGAACAGCCGCGCGGCCACCTTGCCCAGGACGATCTCCGCCGCGTTCAGGGGGCTGGTCAGCAGGTAAAGCAGCACCCGGCGCTGGCGGTCCTCGGCGATGGCGCCGGCCAGGAGCGCGGGCGTCAAGAAGAGGACGGCGATCGATTGCAGCCAGAAGACCGTGCTGAACAGACTGGTACCCAGCAGGGCCGTCTCCGACACGGTCAACTCGATCGTCGACGCCGACGAGTTCGGATACCTCGACAGCATCCAGCGAAGGGACGAATAGGTCTGGACGACGAAATAGAGCAGCAGGAGCCCGAATCCGAATCGCAGCGCGTAGAACCGCCGCCGCCGCGCCAACGTCCTCAGCTCGCTGTAAAAGACCGGACCTGGGAACATGGCGAGTCGTCTTCCGAGACAGGGGACGGGAACCGACGCGAAGGTGGCGGTCTCCGGCGTCTCACCTTCCGGCTCGACGCCCCGACAACTGTAGCGTACCGCCGCTGAACTCGACCCACAATAGCACGCACCCAAGGCCGCGACCGCTGGCTCTGGCAGGTCGAAGCCCCGACAATCAACCTGACGACCGATCACGCGTCGAGTCATCACAAGAACCGACGCTCACTCGCGACCACAGTTGAGGAATCATGCCGACCCACACGCTGTCTCGTCAGGAAAACCTGGACCGGCTCCGCGCGGGAGGAATCTGGGACGTGGTGGTGATCGGCGGCGGCGCCACCGGCCTGGGCACGGCCGTCGACGCCTCGACCCGAGGCTACCGGACCCTCGTGCTCGAAGCGCTCGACTTCGCGCACGGAACTTCCAGCCGAAGCACGAAGCTCGTCCACGGCGGCGTCCGCTACCTGGCGCAGGGGAATCTGAAACTCGTCCGCGAAGCGCTCCACGAGCGCGGGCTGCTCGTGCGGAACGCGCCGCATCTGATCTACTCGCGCGAATTCATGGTTCCCGCGTACCACTACTGGCAGTTGCCGTTCTACGGGATCGGTCTCTGGCTCTACGACCGGCTGGCGGGCCGGCTGGGCCTGGGACGGTCGCACTGGGCTTCGCGGACGACCGTGATCGAGCGGGTCCCCACGATCCGCCGGGAGCATCTGCGAGGCGGGATTCTGTACGTCGACGGCCAGTTCGACGACGCCCGGCTGGCGATCGCGCTGGCCCGGACGGCGGTCGAGCAGGGAGCGTCGGCCCTGAACCACTTCCCCGTGGTCGGCCTGATCAAGAACGACGGCAGGATCGAAGGGGTCCGGGCGCAAGACGCCGAGACGGGTGAGGAATACGCCGTGCGCGCCGCGCCGTCGTCAACGCCACGGGTGCCTACGCCGACGCGGTTCGGCGTCTCGACGAGCCCGACGCCCCGGCGCTCCTGGCGCCCAGCCAGGGAGCGCACATCGTGTTGGATCGGTCGTTCCTGCCGGGAGCGACGGCCGTGATGGTGCCGAAGACCGAAGACGGCCGGGTGCTGTTCGCGATCCCCTGGCACGACCGCGTGCTCGTCGGCACGACCGACGTCCCCCTCACCCGCACGCCGACCGAACCCCGGCCGCTTCGAGAGGAGGTCGATTTCCTGCTCCGACACGCCGGGCTCTACCTTGAGAAGGCCCCGACCCTCAAGGACGTCAAGAGCCAGTTCGCCGGCCTGCGACCGTTGATCGACGCCCGGGTCGGCAAGGATCGCACGACGGCGAAGCTGTCGCGCGAGCACGCCGTGATCGTCGCCGACTCGGGTCTGGTGACCGTCACGGGGGGTAAGTGGACCACCTACCGCGTGATGGCCGAGGACGCCGTCGACCAGGCCGCCCGGGTCGCGGGCCTGGCGTCCGTCCCCTGCGCCACCGCCGATCTCCGGATCCACGGCTGGTGCGCCGAGCCCGCCGGCGCCGAGAAGTCGATGGCGGTCTACGGAGCCGATCTGGCCGAGCTTCGCCAGTTGATCGAGAGCGAGCCGGGCGGATCGGAGCGGCTCCACCCCGCCCTGCTCTACGTCGAGGGCGAGGTCGTCTGGGCCGCTCGCCACGAGGCTGCCCGATCAGTCGAAGACGTGCTCGCCAGGCGGACCCGGGCCCTGTTCCTCGACGCCAGGGCCAGCATCGCCGCCGCCCCCCGAGTCGCCGAGATCCTGGCGCGCGAGCTGGGTAAAGACGCCGCCTGGCGCGACGACCAGACGGCCCGCTTCCGGGCGCTGGCCGCGACCTATTTGCCGGAACCCGAGGGCACGGAACCATGAACCGACGCTGCGAAGCCTCAGAGCCAGAAGCAACCCATCGGGTCGACGGCGATGAAGTCGAGGGCGTCGTCAAGCCTGAGGATCATATCGCCGAAGTCGCCGATCGTCCGCCAGCGCTGGCCGAATCGACTCCAATAGAGCACCGCGAATTGATGCTCTCCTTGGGGCCGCAGCCGTGCCACGGGGTCGCCGGTGTCCTCACGAAACAAAGTGAAGCCGTGACGGTCCTTCCGCACGCCGACACCGTGGGAGTTCTCCGCGGTGAACGCCAGAATCCGACTGTGCACGAAGTCGGGGACGACGGGCAACCGGCGTTCCATCGGGGCTTTGACGGCGGCGGGGACTCCCTCGCGCCTCATGACGATCGGCTTATTGCGATTCATGGTCAAATCCGGGGCGTCCGGCGTCCATGGTCGTCGAAGGGGTCCTCGCATCCTGCGCCAATTGATACGGATGACCATCCTGATACAGATGATCATCCGGGTTGCATGGGTTCCAACGCAAGAGAATTCACGACGGTCGCGCCGGGTTCGCTCGCACTCGGCGATCGGCGCTCAAGCTGGGCTTGCGTCTCTCGGCCGACCATTAGACTCTGGAAGCCTGGTCGCCCCTCCGGGAAATCGCTTCCGGATCGGGCCGATTCATTGATTTCCGTTTCTTATAGACGAGACCCCGGGTGCGACCGGGGTGATGGACTGCAACATGGCCGACAAGACTCTCCTGATGCTTCTGGACGACGTGCGGACCAAGACCCTGAACGACCTGAAGGGGCTCGACGAGGCCCAGGCGCGCTGGGCGCCGTCGAATTTGCAGAATTCCTGCCTGTGGCACGGCGGGCATTCCTACGTCGTGACCGAGTTCCTCACCGCGCGCGCCCTGGGGCGCGAGCCGAAGCTGCCCGAGGGCTGGCTGAAGATGTTCAGTTGGGAGAGCAACCCGGCTCACGTGTCGCCGGAGGCTTGGCCGCCGCTGGAGACCGTCATCGAGGCCCTGACCGAGCAGCTCGAACGGTTTCGCAAGCTGTTCAACTCGTTGTCGGACGAGCAGCTCGACGCCCCCGAGCCCGGCAACCCGATCCGCACGGTCCGTTACGGCCTGATGCACGGCCTCCACGACGAGGCCCGTCACAGCGGCGAGATCAAGCTGCTCCGCAAGCTGATGCAGCGGACCTTCATCGTCGCGCCGGCGTCGCCGAGCTGAACTCCGGCTCAGCGTTGCGTCAGCCCTCGCCTCGATTCCACCGCGTCTCGGGGCGAGGGACGACCGGCCAGGCGACCGGCGATCGCTTGGGCCGCGACCTCGTGCCCCTCGGCCGACCAGTGGGTGTCGTCGGGCAGATAGACCAGGCCCCCGGAGCGGGCGGCGGCCCGCAGCGGCCCGCTGAGGTCGACGTAGCCGATCTCGGGCGAAATCGCCGCCACGGTCCGGGCCATGACGTCGGGGAGATCGTCGATCGGCCAATCGCGGCAGGGGGAATCGGCGGCGAACCGGCAGAGGTCTTGGTAAACGCGGAACTTGGCCGGGATGAACGCGACGACGAGTTCGATGCCCCGCGCGGCGCACAACTCGTGAGCCTCGGCCAGGATCGCCCGCACCCGCTTCAGCTCGTCCGAGCCTCCCCGGGGAAGCTCCGGCCCCCCCGCTCCGTGCTGGATGCCCGTGCTGAAGTAGATTTCGACGTCCTTCCCCGCCCGGTCGGTGAACCGGCCGGCGTACGAAGCCGCGGGCCGCGTCGGCTCGGGACGCAGCCAGTTGCGGACCGCGAAGCCGAGGCTGTTCCGGACGAAGCAACGGCTGTAAAAACTGCTCGACCGCCGGTCGTCGAGAATCCACTTCAGGTTCTTCTGGTTTGCGTCGAACTCGTGGAGGTCTTGCAGGTCGTTGCCTTCGTAGAAGGCCCAGACGCAGGTCTTCGGCCCGAGGTTGAGCCCGTGCCGGACGAGCACGTTCCGCTCCTGCTGCGGCCCGTAGCCGGTGCGGCCGAGGTTGGTCACGGTCTGCCCGAGCTTTTCCGCCAGGCGGGCGGTCATCAGCTCGGGCGCCTCGACGTGCAGACCCTCCACGAACGAGTCGCCCACCACCACGACGTCGGTCGAATCGGCGTCGGTCGGATTACGAAACCCGTTGGCGTCGAGCGCCAGCTCGCAGTTGTAGCGCTGCCACGGCTTCGCGCCGCGAAGCCCGTACAGCTCGGCGCCGTCGTATCGGAACCGCGTCCGCTGATGCCCCTGGCGGACGTAGATCAGGTCGGGGTCCGGCCGATTTCCGGACCGTTGCCAGGGGGGCGTCGGGGTCGTGAAAACGGTCCGGTAGTCGATGATCCGGAGCAGCGCGGGAACTTCCAGAACCGCGAAGGTCGACGCGATCGAGAACGTGCACAACGCGAACCGGGCCGCCTTGCCGACCGGGGCGAGCCGCGAGAGGGCGAAGAACGGCCCCCAGGCCGCCATGTAAGCGAGGCCGAGCAGGCCCGTGAGATGCTCGGGGTTCGTGTCGAAGGCCGTGCAGCCGACCCGCAGGCCCAGCCACAACGCCCCGCCCCAGGCCAAGCCGAACAGGAGCGTCCCCCATCGTCGCCGTCGGCTGTCGCTCATCAAAGGCTCCCTGCTCCTGGTTCGGAACCCGACGTTCCAACGACCCTCGAAAACGTGAGTTGTAGCCCGAGCCCCGGACCTGTCAACTCGAATCGTCGGATCGCTCCGGGATCATGCGACGATCACGAAAAGGCCCCTCGCCCGAATCAAGGAGACTTTGAGGCGAGGAATGGCCCATGTTAAACTTTGGATCGACACTGCATGCGGTATTCGTCCTGTGAGGTCTCGTTCATGAACCGTTCGTCGTCGAATCGAAGGCCGTCGCGAACCTGGGCCTGGATTGGGCTCCTGGGGATTTTGACGCTCCTGACCGCGGATTTCATCCGGGCGCAGGTCACGCAAGACGCCGCGAAGCCCGCGCCGGCCCCGGCCGCCGCCAAGCCTGGCGACGGGCTGTATGCGCGCGACAACCTCATCGCCTGGTGCATCGTCCCGTTCGACTCCAAGAAACGGCCCCCGGAAGAGCGGGCGGCGATGCTCGAACGGCTGGGGTTCAAGCACTTCGCCTACGACTGGCGCGCCGAGCACATCCCGACGTTCGACGCCGAGGTCGAGGCCCTCAAGCGGCACGGCGTCTCGCTCGACGCCTTCTGGATGTCCGGCGAGCTGAACAACGAAACGCGGAACATCCTCGACGTCCTCAAGCGGCACAACGTCAAGGCGCAGCTTTGGTCCTTGCTCGACTTCGGTGCCGACAAGGTCGAGGGCGCCGAGCAAGAGCGTCGGGTCGAAGCGGCGGCGAAGAAGCTGAAGCCCCTGGCCGACGAGGCCGCCAAGATCGGCTGCACCGTCGCGTTGTACAACCACGGCGGATGGTTCGGCGAGCCCGAGAACCAGATCGCGATCATCGAACGACTCAAAAAGGACGGGGTCGCGAACGTCGGCGTCGTCTACAACTTCCACCACGGCCACGACCACCTCGACCGCATCAAGCCGTTGCTCGCCAAGATGATGCCCTACCTCGTCGCGCTCAACATCAACGGCATGGACCCGGCCGGCGACCGCCACGATCGCAAGATCCTGCCGCTGGGCCAGGGCGAACTCGACCTCGAACTCCTGCGGACGATCCGCGAGAGCGGCTATCACGGGCTGATCGGCATCCTCGGGCACACGATGGACGACGCCGAGGAGCGACTGCAAGACAACCTCGACGGCCTCGACTGGCTCGTCCCCCAACTTGACGGCAAGGTGCCCGGCCCCAAGCCGACGCCGCGCACGCCGGTCGCACCTCGTCCCGCGGCGCCCCCGGCGGCGGCCACGCCCCTCACGCCCGAGGAAGCGCGTCAGGTCGCGGCCCTCGTCGACGCCGCCCAGCACGACGGCGATCCGGCGCGCGGCGCGGCCGTCTTCGCGGACGCCCGCTTCAGTTGCTTGCCGTGCCACAAGGTCGGCGCCCAGGGGGGGACCGTTGGGCCGGATCTGACCACCATCGGCCAGACCCTCAAGCCTGAAGAGCTGGCCGAGTCGTTCCTCTGGCCCAAGCGGAAAGTCAAGGAAGGGTACGAAGCCTTCGCTCTCTCTATCGACGACGGCCGCTTGATTCAGGGCTACAAGCAAGGCGAAACGGCGACCGCGATCACGGTTCGCGAGGCCGCGATGGGCGAGGTCGTCACGATTCCGAAAACGTCGATCGAGGAGATCAAGTCGCTGGGCACGCTGATGCCCGACGGCCTCGCCGCGACGATGACCTCGCGCGAGCAGGCCGATCTGCTGAGCTTCTTGACGAGCCTGGGCAAGCCCGGGGCGTCGAGCAATCTCGCGATGGCCATGCCCGCTCACGGCCACGCGCCGGCGAGCTTTCCCTACGATCGCCAACCGCTCCGACCGGAGTATTACGCGAGCCTCGGACACCACGTCAATCGCGAGCGGATCTACGACTTCTACGCCAAGGAAGCCGACTACTTCCGCAAGCAGCCGACTCCGCCGACGCTCTTGCCCTCCTATCCCGGTCTCGACGGCGGAGTCAACGGGCACTGGGGCAACCAGAATGAAGAAACGTGGGCGGACGGTCGCTGGAACAAGACGATCCTCGGCTCCGTCATGAGCGGCGTCTTCCGGGGCGCGGGAGTCACCGTGCCCAAGGCGGTCTGCCTCAAGCTCGGCGACCAGGGCGAACTTTCCACCTGCTTCGATCCCCAAACGCTTTGCTACGAGGCGCTCTGGAACGGCGGGTTCGTCCGTTTCACGAGCGTCCGCCACGGCTTCATGGAAGGCCTGATCCTCGACGGTCAGCCGCTGCCAAGGCCCGAGGGCGCGAAGCCCGCCAAGCCGTTCGTTTACAACGGTTTTTATCGACATGGCAAACGGGTGTTGATCTCCTACACGATCGACGGCGAGGAATGGCTCGACGCGCCGTGGGTCGAGGGGGGCAAGTTCGCCCGCAACGCGTTCCCGGCCGCGAAGCACCCGCTCCGCGACTTCACGAAGGGGGGCCCGGCCGAATGGCCGCAGATCCTCATCACCAAGGGGAAGCTCGGCGCGACCCGTCCCTACACGACCGACACCATCGAGCCGCCGTTCAACAACCCCTGGAACGCCCTTCTGTTCTTCGGCGACCACGATTTCCTGGCCGACGGAACCGCCATGATCTGCACGATGCAGGGGGACGTCTGGCGGGTCGAGGGGCTGGATGGGAGTCTCGAAAACGTCTCCTGGCGGCGGTACGCCTCGGGCCTGCACCAGGCGCTCGGGCTGGTAGTGACCGACGACAAGACGTACGTCCTGGGCCGCGATCAGATCACCGAATTGCAGGACCGCAACGGCGACGGCGAGGCCGACTACTACCGATGCGTCAACAACGCGTTCACGACCTCGCCCGCCGGCCACGACTTCATCTGCGGTCTTCAGCGCGACAAGACCGGCGACTTCTACTCGGCCTCGGGCCCCCAGGGCCTGCTCCGCATCCCCGGCGACGGCAAGCCCGCGCAGACGATCGCCACGGGATTCCGCAACCCGGACGGCCTCGGCCTGACGGCGTCGGGCGTGCTCACCGTGCCCAACTCCGAGGGCGAATGGGTTCCCACGTCGATGATCTGCGAGGCTCGCCCCGGAAACCACTTCGGCTATCCGGGGCCGAAGGACGACCGCGCGCCCGAGCCGCCGATGGTCTACCTGCCGCGCGGGATCGATAATTCGAGCGGTGGCGCGGTCGAAGTGACCAGCGACCGCTGGGGCCCGCTCAATGGAAACCTCGTCCACTTCTCGTACGGCGCGGGGGCGGCGTTCCTCGTGCTTCGCGACCCGGTCGACGGCGTCCCGCAAGGCGCGGTCGTCCCGTTCCCCAGCGACTTCCTGTCGGGCGTTCATCGCGGCCGATTCAGCCCCCGCGACGGCCAGCTTTACGTCTCCGGGATGGCGGGCTGGGGCTCGTACACGGCGCTCGACGGCTGCTTCCAGCGGGTGCGTTACACGGGCGATCCGGTGCAAATGCCCGTGTCCTTCCGGGCAGTCGAGAACGGCGTGCTGATCGGCTTCAGCCAGCCTGTCGACCCGTCGATCGCGACGCGGGCCGGCAACACGTTCGCGCAGGCGTGGAACTACCGCTACAGCAGCGGATACGGCTCGCTCGAATACTCGACCCGACACCCCGGCGTCGCCGGCCACGACCCGTTGGCGATCCGCTCGGTGCATGTCCAGCCCGACGGGAAAACGCTGTTCCTGGAGATCCCCGAGGTCCAGCCCGTCAACACGCTGCACCTGCGGCTCGAAGTCGACGCCGGTCCGCCGCACGAGCTGTTCGCGACCATCAACAAGCTGGCCTCGCCGTTCACCGACTTCGAGGGCTACAAGCCTGTAGCCAAGACGATCGCCGCGCATCCGATCCTGGCCGACATGGCGACGCTCAAGATCAAGAAGGCGCCCAACCCCTGGGCCGGCGCCCTGCCGAACGCCCGACTGGTCGGCATCGGGGCGGGGAAGAACCTCACCTTCACGGTCCCGTCGTTCAAGGTCAAGGCGGGCGAGACGATCAAGCTGCGGTTCGAGAACCCCGACGTCGTGCCGCACAACTGGGTGCTGACGCGCCCGGGAAGCCTGGCCCGCGTCGGCGACCTCGTCAACAAGATCATCGCCGAGCCCGACGCCGCGGCCCGCAACTACATTCCGAGGTCCGACGACGTGCTGGTCTACGTCGACATCATCGACCCCGGCTCCGACGCCCGGATCTTCTTCAAGGCCCCGACGACCCCGGGCCGCTATCCGTACCTCTGCACCTTCCCCGGACACTGGATGGTGATGAACGGCGTGATGACGGTGGAATAATCACAATCCTGGAATCGCGACGTGAAAACCTGATCGCGGCGATCAATAGGCGTCGTCGTCGATCAGGTTGCCGTCGCTGCGATGGCCCAGCGAGCGGAGGACGTCAGGGCGGATCTTATTCTTGAGCATCCGAACCGAGCCGTCGCCGAACAGAAAATTCGCGCCGCCCGGATGCTGGCTGGAGAAGCCGCCGACCACCTCCGCGGCAAGCTCGCCGGAGTCGATCATGTTCTGAATGACGGTCGTATCGAACATCAGCTTCCCGCCAGCCGGCTTGAGCCTGGCGAACGGGTCGTTGCCGCCGTTGACGCCCCAGCCGGTGTTGCGGAGCGTGGCCGACGTGCCGACCGCCCACGAGCTGGAGGTGATCGCGCGGGAAAACTCGCCGAGGAGGATCGTGTACGCCGGCCCGTCGACAAGGTCGTCGTAGCCGATCCGGCTGTTGAGGAAGAAGACGCCGTGGTTGTCCACATCAATCGGCGCCTCGACGTCGTGGTGGCAGCCGGCGTAGTTGCTCGCCCCTCGAAACCCGTTCGACGGACACATGAACGTCTGGATCGAGATCTGCTGGGCCGTGTCGTTGCTGGCGTGGTAGACGCCGAACGAGAAGTTGAACTGGTTGTAGGTCGTCCCCCGCTCCATGAACGGCAGAATCCGCGCCGCCCAGCCGAAATGGTAGCCGGCGGGTACGTTGGAGATCGGCCCCTTGTCGTTGACCACGCCGGGGGGGAAGACGCGGTTCGACGAGGCGTAGTTGCTGATCGCCGTGCCGAGCTGGAGCAGGTTGTTGGTGCACTGCGTGCGGCGGGCGACTTCGCGCGACGACTGGATCGCCGGCAGCAACAGGGCGATCAGCACCGCGATCACCGCCACGACCACGAGCAGCTCGATCAGGGTGAAGCCCGACGATCGGGACGACCGTCGGCCGCGCGGAGATGTGGAATCCATGGGCGTGTCAGTAGCTGGAGTCATCGATCGCCTCCCCGTCGGATCGATTCCCGAGCAGCCGGAGCACGGCCGGATCGATCGACTCGTTGAGAAACCGGACCGAACCGTCGCCGAACGCGAAGATCGCCCCGCCCGTGTGCTTGCTTCCAAACCCGCCGACGAACTGGGGCGGGAGGGGGACGTCTTTCGATTGGATCGACGGGACTTGCTCGTCGTTGATCGGGTGTCCGGTGTTCCGGAGCGTGGCCCGGCTCCCGGACATCCAGCCGAGCGACGACGGCTCGGCGACCTCGCCGATGAACAGCGTCTGAGACAGGCCGTCGGTCACATCGTCGAAGCGAATGCGGCTGTTCCGGAAGAACACTCCGCTGTTGTTCACGTCGATCGGCGCCTCGACGTCGTGGTGACAGCCGGCGTAGGTGGACAGCCCATCCTGAACGCCTGGTATGACGACTCGCACCGAGGGCGTTCGCCAGTTCTGAAACGACTGTCGCCACGCGGCCGAGGTCGGGCAGAGAAGCATCGATATCGACGACACCCGTACCGTGTGGTTCGCCGCGTTGAGGACGCCGAGATCGAAGTTGATCGAGTCGAAGAGCGAACGTTGCTCGTTATAGGGGAGCAACGAGGTGATCCAGCTCATCCGATCGCCGCCGGCCACGTCCGGATTCGGCCCGCCGTAGTCGACGCTTCCCGACGGGAGGACGTTGTTCATCGAGTAATAACCCTGGGTCGCCAGGATCATTTGCTTCAGATTGTTGATGCAGGAGATCCGTCGAGCCGCCTCGCGGCCCCGGACGAATACGGGCAGCAACAGCGAGATCAGGACGATGATGATCGCCAGGACGACCAGGAATTCGACGACCGAGAAACCGGCGTTGCGCTTCATGTTCCCGCCTCGTTCAATACTGATCCGAATCGATGGCCTCGCCATCGGCGCGGTTGGCCAGGAGCTGGAAGACGTTGGCGCCGATCGTCGATTTGATGAACCGGACCGAGCCGTCGCCGAACAGGAAGTTGGCGCCCCCCGGGTGCCGGCTGCCGAAGCCCCCGACGTAACGAAGTTGCGCTTCCTCGGCCTCCTTGGGATCAAGCGGCTTCGTCTCCGGCCCGTCGACGACGACGCCGGTCGAGCGCCAGCCGCCGCCCGCCAACGGCGTTCCCGTGTTGCGGAGGCTGCTCCGGGTTCCCGACGCCCAGCCCTGGTCGAGGCCGTTGTTGAGCTTCTCGCCGACGAAAATCGTCTGGCTCGAACCGTCGGTGATCTTCTCATAGCTGATCGCGCTGTTGAGGAACAAGACGCCGTGGTTGTCGGCGGCGATCGGCGCCTCGACGTCGTGGTGGACGCCCGCGTAGCTGGTCATCGCCACGCGCTGGCTGTCGCGCACGGCGCCGGAGTCGGACGGGCAGAGGAAGCTTCGAACCAGGTTCGTCCGGGTCGTCAGGTTGGCCTGATCGTAGAGCCCGATCTTGTAGTTGAAGTGGTTGTAGACGTTCTTCAGCTCCATGTATGGCAAGACGCCGACCATCCAGCCGAAGCCGTACCCCTTGGGCTGGTCGAGGACCGGGCCGTTGCCATCGCCGACCGAGCCGGGGGGAAGCACCTCGAACGCCCCCTCGTAGTTCTGGAGCGCAATGCCGATCTGCATCAGGTTGTTCAGGCACTGCGCCCGACGGGCGGCCTCTCTGGCCGACTGGACGGCCGGCAAGAGGAGCGCGATCAACACGGCGATGATCGCGATGACGACCAGCAGCTCGATCAGCGTGAAGCCGAACCGAGGCCCGCCGTCCTCCCCCGAAAGGAGAGGCGCGGCGTGGGGAACGTCTGACGAACGCGAAGGCATGGCGGATCTCCTCGGAATCAGGGCGTTTGAGGGACGACGACTTCTCGTGTGTATCGAATCCGGCGCGGGGGATCGGGGGGGTAATCGGCCTGCACCTGGACGATCCGGGCTTCCCCCTGGGCCGACGGCCGCTCGACCCGGATCGTCACCACGGCCGACGGACCCTTCTCGGGGGCGAGCGAGGCCGGCTGGCCGAGCGCCTCGGCGCTGATCTCCCACCGTTCGCCCGTGTAATCGGGCTTCGCGGCCAGGCGGGCGAACGCCCGATCGACTCCCGACTCGGCGAGCCATTCCGCCTGGAGCCTTCGCTCCTGGACGCGGACCTGATCGCGGTATGCGACTCCCAGCTTGACGAGCACCCCGCTGACGAGCGTGACGACCATCAGGCAGACCAGGACGGCCGCCGCGGTGAGCCCGCGACGCTTCGGCTTTCCTTGCGCGGCTCTCATGGCTTGCCTCCTTCAGTCTTCGCCTCGGACGCGAGCGATCGCACGTCCTTGCCCACCGCCCCCAGGATTTCCAGGGTACGCACGGGATCGATCCGGTTCTTGCGGGCGATCGTATCGACCTCGACGACCGCGAACCTGCGGCCGTCCAGCTCGCGAAGCGACAGCCGGACCGCGCCGGACTGCGGCACGATGAACGTCTCGCGGCTGGCGACCTTGCCGCCGACCGTGTCCACGCGGGCGAGCTTGCCGTCGCCCTGGGGCTGGTAATCGATCGAACGATTCGGCCCGGGGGCGATCCGCAGGCCAGGCTGTCGCTTGGGGTCGGTCGTGACGATCTCGACGCCGCTCGCGGCGTGGACGTCGGACCGGAACTGACGGGCCAGGCGGCCCAGCGCCCCCGCCCGATCCAGCCGTCCCCGGCTGTCGGCTTCGAGCTTCATCGCCAGTTGCAAGACGATCACGGTCATCCCGAGCAGGACAGCCACGCCGGTCATCATGACCAGAGTCTCGATGATCGTGATCCCCCGGCGACGGCGTCCGAGAACGCGTTGGTTCGCACGAATCATCGTGGGCCCCCTTTCCGGCGATAGACCCACGAGGTGAGCCGCACGGGCGCTTCCCACCCGCCGGACCGGCTGCGCCAGCGGAGCCCCAGCGCGATCCGCTTCGAGTCGTCGCCGCCCGAGGGGTCGTGCTCGGTCACTTCGATGTGAAGCTGGGCGTCCGGCAGGGTTCGGGCGGCCTCGGGCGAGAGGGCCGTGTTCTTGACCGCGTCGGTCGTCAGGGATTCAAACGGTCGCGCGGTCAGCCGTTCCATGAGGTTGGCCCCTTCTTGCACGGCCCACTGGCGACGATCCAGGTTGCGGCGCTCGGCGGCGGTCCAGCCGACGACCCTGGCGATCAAGCTCATGGCGATCATCAGCATCACGGCCGACATCGCCATCTCGGCCAGCAGCGAACCCCGTCGCGATCGTCCCACTCGTCTCCGCGCGATCATCCCGACAGCCTCCCAATCAGCTCGACCAGCGGCGCGAAGAATCCGACCGCTATGACCAGGATCAACGCCCCGATGGCGCAAATGACCAGCGGAAACAGCGTCTGGACCACGGCCTGAGCGCGGATGCCGAGTCGACGCTCAGCCGTCTCGGCCAGCTCGTTCATGGCCCAGGCCAAGTTGCCGACGGCCGCGGCCGACGACAACACCTCGTAGTCCGTGTAGCCCAGCAGCCGGCACCTCAGCAGGGCCTCGCGCCAATCGCCCCCCTCGCGCGCCTCGCGGGCCGCCCCGGCGAGCTTTTTCCGCACCCAGCGGGTGGGGTAGTGGCTCGCCAACGTCTCCAAGCCCCCTTCGATCTTCCGGCCGCCTCCGATGGAGATCGCCAGCGATCGCAGGATCAACGCGGTGTGGCGGCGCTTCAAGAGCCGGTCGAGGAACGGGATCTCGAAGTTCGACCGGCCCGCGAATACGAACGGGAGGAAGAACAACAGAAGTACGTTGAGGGCCGGGAACCAGAAGAGGTACTTGATCAGGAAATGAGACGCCTCGAGGACGAAGATGGTCGTCTGCGGCAGCGAGACCCCGAAGTCTTTGAAGATCGCCTCGAACTTCGGCATGATGAAGTAGAGGATGAATCCAACGATCCCCTGGATGATGAACAGCACGCCGAGGATGTAGGCGACGCGGGACGAGATCGCCGCCCAGATCGGCGCCCGGGCCGCGCGGATCGTCGCGGCCGTCCGCAGGGCCTCCGCCAGCTCGCCGCTCTCGTGGCCGACGTGGGCCAGGAGCAGGGCGTCGCTCGACACCACGCGCGGCGTTCGCTCAAGGGCCTCGGGGAGGCTCAGGCCGCCGTCCAGCAGCGCGGCCACCCGCAGCACGCGGCGTCGATAGCGGCCGGAATACTGGTCCGCGAACGCGGCGACCGTCCTCGCCAGCGGCATCTGGTGCTCGGCCGCGATCGCCAGCATCCAGAGCAGCGAATCCTGCTGACCGGCACGCCCACGGATCAGGATCACCGCCGCGCCCGTCAGAAGGGCGATCCCCAGGACGAAGATCAGCGGAATCACGACGGCACGAAACGTCACCATCATCCAGAGGACGACGGCGATCGCCATGATCAGGTAGAGCAGATGGCTCAACCGCCACGGATTTGGCGCGGTGAGCGACTCCGCCAGTTCAGCGCGCCAGTCGTCGGTCGGCTTGTCAGGCAATTCGGCTCGCGGTTCCTCGGTCATCTCAACGTCTCCGCACTTCGGCCAGAACCCCGAGCACCAGACCCGACGTCGCCAGGCTGAGCGACGCCGCCACGGCCGCCAGCGTACCGATCAGCATCTCGGCCCGGTTCGTGCACAGTCGAGCGATCCCGAACAGGGCCACGATCAGGAGGGCCGGGCTCGCCGCGTGGCAAAGCACCTGCGCCGCGCGCAAGGCGGTCGACTCGTCGCAGATCCGCATCGCAAAAACCTTCGCCGTCGCTCTCATCGATATCGACTCCCGAATCGTGCGTGGACTCACCCGGAAAGCTTGCTCAGGAGCGTGATCATCGGCAGCATCAGACCCACGACCACGATGAAGATCCCCAGGATCACGCCGATGACCGCCAGCACCCCCATGACCGTGCCGGCGAAGGCCGCCTGCGACCGCGAGCGGGCCTCGAACATCTCGCCGGCCATGTGGAGGATCTCGGCGATGGCCCTGTGGCTCTCGGCCCATTGCAAGAGCCTGGCCAGGCTGCGCGGCATGGCCTGTCGCACCGCCGCCGCCCCTTCCTTGGCGCTGATCAGGTTTTCCATCGTCGGGGCCGGAGGCGCCAGGGCGGCCTTCTTGTCGAGATGGTCGAACGGTCCCACGGGCGCGACGACCGGCGCCCGGCCCGCCATCGCCTCGGACAGGGTCTTGCCTTGCTCGACGTCGTTCGCCATGGCGCGGCACGCTCGGTCGATGTCCGAATTCTGAATCCCCTGCCCGGTCAACCGCAGCGCCTCGGGCATGGGAAGATCGGACTCAAGCAAGATCGCGAGCAGGTGGCAGAACTCCGCCCAGGAGGTGAATCGCCACAGTTTGCCGATGACCGGTATCCGACCGATGACGCTGTTCCGGACCGGCGTCGGCAGCAGGAAGCGGAGAATCAGCCAGAAGGCCACGACCAGGCCGACGAAGGCTACCAGGACCGGCCAGCCCGCGCGGGCGAGGTGCGAGGTGCCGACCAGCATGATCGTCAGCGCGGGCAGCGGGATGCCGAAGTCGCGGAATATGTTCTCGAACTGCCCCACCAGGAAAATGTCGACGAGCAGCAACAGCGTCAACGCCAGACCGATCGTGAACAGCGGATAGGCCAGCCCCAGCCAGAGCCCGCGCTTCAACTCGGTCCCGACGCTGGCGTACGCGGAGAAGCGGCCGAGCACGTCGCCCAGCTTCCCCGTGCGAAGGCCGCCGAGCACGAGCCCTCGGATATGCGAGGGAATCCGATCTTGCTGAGCTTCGAGGGCCGTCGTCAGCGGGCTTCCCCGGTCGATCGCGTCGGCCAGCTCGATGAGCGAGTTGCGAAAGCCGCCCTGCGACAGCTCCTCGCCGAGCGCCCTCAGCCCGGGCCCCAGCGGCAGGCCCGAACGCGCGACGCCGGCGATCTGGTCCGACAGCCGCTCGGTCTCGCTCCGGGTCAGCGGGTCTCGTCCGCCAGGTTTCTCTTGTGAATCCGCCATATCTCGGAAAGCCTTGATTCGTGGTCGGAAGGTTCAGCCCGATCGACTCCCGCGGCGCCGGCTTTACGGGCCCGCCAGCCGACTCAACATGCCGGTAAGCGGCAGGAACAACGTCAACGCATAAAGCAACGTCGCCGACGCCCCCACCAGGATCATTACGATCGACGGCAGGAACAGCCGGAGCTTCTCGGCACGATACGCCGCGCGCTTGCGGTACATCGGCGCCAGGTTCCGCAGCGCCTCGACGATCGAGCCCTGCTGCTGATCGCTAGTCAGCACCCAGCGGAGCAGCGGGCTGAACGCCGGACCGGGGGCGCCGCGAAGCGCCTCGCCGGCCGGCCGGCCTTGCTCCAGATTCTTCGACAACGCGTGAGCCTCGTTGATGAGCGGCGTGCTTCCCGTGGCCTCCGCCGCCAGCGAGACGGCCTCGGGGTACGCGACCTTGTTTTCGAGCAGAAGCGCCAGCAGCTCGGCGAAGCCGGCCGACTGATGGTCCTTGAGCATCGGCCGCATCCACGGAAAGAAGCTCAAGAACGTCCAGCCGCTCTCGCTGAACTGGACCGCGCGACCCGACCGCCACCAGGCGAAGGCCATCCAGCACAGCATGATCGGCCAGATCGGCCACCAGTACGGCGCCAGCTCGCCAACCCGCTCGACGAACGACAGCGCCCGCGTCGCCGGCAGGTCGAATTGCTCGAACGCCTCCCGGAACCGGGGGACGAGCTGCGTCACCACCCCGATGAACAGCCCGTAAGCCAGCGTCACGACGAGCAGCGGATACCAGAGCGCCAACCCGATCGCGGCGCGGGTCTCGGAGTACCCCCTGAGATAGCGGGTGAGCCCCTGAAGGGCCGAAGCCAGGTCGCCGGTCCGGCTCCCCGCCTCCACGACCGCCCGGTAAAGCGGCGGGATGGCGTCCTTCTCGGCCTCAAGAGCCGAGACCAGGTCCTCGCCGCGTCCCATCCGATCCGCCAGAATCTTCGTGACCGCGCCCAGCCGCCCGGGCAGGTCCTCGCCCGCCTTCACCAGCCCGCGCTCGAGCGGCGAACCGGACCTGACAAGCGCCACGATCTCCTCGTTCAGGGCGATCAACTGGTCGATCGTGACCGGCCGCGCGCCGCTCCCCGCCGAACTCGCCTCGGACATGACTGCTCGACCCCCGCGCGACGCGGCCGTCGCAAACCGATCCGCTTGCCTCCGACATGTGTGACAGTTTTATTCCTATCACAATTGTCACAGGGCGTCAAGCAGCGGCTTTCGCTTTAGACGACATTTGTCGGACTGACGTGGGGCGGGTCAGCCGGGACGTGGTCCTTCGCCCATGCCCAGGACGCGCCGGACTTCGGCGGGGGAGGTTCGACCGTCCTCGACGGCCTGGAGGGCGCGGTCCCAGCGCGTGGTCATGCCGGCGGCGACGGCGACGGCCTCAAGCCGGCGGACGTCGGCGCGGGCGAGGACGGCCTGGCCGACTTCCTCGCTCTCGGGCAAGAGCAGTTCGGCGAGCACGATCCGGCCGGAGTAACCCGCGTTGCACGCCTCGCAGCCCCTGGGGAGGCGAACCTGGCGGACAGCGAGGCCGAGGCGGTCTTCGACGGCCTCGGAAGGGGTCGAGCAGGCGGGGCAGAGCTTGCGGACGAGGCGCTGGGCGACCACGGCCCGGAGCCCGCTGCGGATGGCGTAGGGCTCGATGCCCATGTCGAGCAGACGGCCGACGACCTCGCAGGCGCTGCCGGCGTGGAAGGTCGTGAGCGTCAGGTGTCCGGTGAGAGCGGCCTGAAGCGCGATCTCGGCGGTCGTGCGGTCGCGGACCTCGCCGATGGCGATCACCTCGGGGTCTTGCCGCAGGAGCGCGCGGAGGCCGGCCTCCAGGGTCAGGCCGGCGGCGGTGTTGACCTGCGACTGCGAGACGCCGTCGATCGCCGCCTCGATCGGGTCTTCGAGCGTGGTCAGGCTGCGGGCCCCCGCCGACCGCTTGGCCAACTCGCGAAGGCACGCGTAGATCGTCGTCGTCTTGCCGCTTCCGGCCGGTCCCGACAGGACGATCGCGCCGGAAGTCTCGTCGAGTAGACCCGAGAGGACCCGGCCGACCTCGTCGGGGAGTCCCAGGTCATTGAGCGTCAGATAGCGGCCCGGCCCGGCGAAGAGTCGGACGACGGCTTTCTCGCCGTGGAGCGTCGGAAAGCTGGAGAGCCGCATCTCGACCTGGCCGGCCACGCCGCGAATTCGGCCCTCCTGGGGGACGTCGGTCCGGTAGGTCAGCAGGTCGGCCAGCACCTTGAGCCGGGCGACGACGTTGGGAGCCCCCTGCCGGCCCAGCGTCGCGACCGATCGCAGCACGCCGTCGATCCGCCAGCGGAGGTCGAGCCCGTTCTCGACAGGCTGAAAATGGACGTCGCTCGCGCCCGATTGAACGGCCGCCGCCAGTACGCGATCGACGACTTCGGTCGCGTACTGGGGACGGCTCGGGTCAAGCTTTTTCAACGCCTCGTGCAGCGACGTCTCAGGCATGGAATCCCATTCTTCCTCAGCCGCGTCCGCCCTCGCAGCACGTCTCGCAGATTGTCCGACATCGCGAACAGATCAGCTTCCCGCGCCGCTCGACCAGCCGCCCGCCGCAGACCGGGCACGCCGGACAGCGGTCTTGCGGAGAATCGTCGGCGGACGCGGACGCGGGCGACGGCGGCGGAGACGGTGGCAGCGGCTGTATCGAGGCTTCGTCCGCCATGAAACGACTCACACATGAGAGACGACTGGCGTTACTTCCCCAGAACCGGAAGGGCCTGGGCCGAGGAACCGGCGACGTCTTCGAGAATGCACCGCACGCCTTCGGGGCGGCGGGCCGGCTCGAAGGCGACCGACAACATGTGAGCGCCGCGGTCGAGGTCGAGCACGAGCGCATCGGGTTCAGCCGAGGTCGGTTCGACGCGGCGGCCGTCGATCCAGAACGACAGGTCCTTCGCCGAATCGAACCGGAGCTTGATCTTTCCTGGAGTCGTCAACTGGACGGCCGACTGCGCGACGGCGATCGGCGGCGCCTGGTTGACGCGGGGATTGACCGGCAGCTCGCCCGACGGCAAGACGCCGCCGACCGTCGTGTAGATCGGCCGCCACGCCCACGATTGCTGGTTCTGGATCACCGCCTCGATGCTCGTGCGGATCATCGCCGTGGCGGCTTCGGGCGTGCTCTCAAGCGCCTGCCAGCGGCGAAGGACCCGATCCTTGCCCACTGAGTAAGGGCCGATCTTGCCCAGCTCGGAGAGGAACCGGACCAGGTCGACCAGTTCGGCGCGGGTGAGCGGATCGGTCAACCCGTTGGGCATGAGCGAGGGGCCCGGCTTCTGGTCCTCGATCGAGCTGACCGGGATGGCGACCTCGCGGTCGTCGGCGTCGCGCACGACCAGCTCGGCGTCCGACTGCCGGACTTTGATGCCGTTGATCACGCGGCCGTCGTCGGTTCCGACGATGAGCGAGTGGAAGTTCTCCTTGACCGCCTTGTTCGGTTCGATGATCGAATCGAGCAGGTAGTCGATCGGAGCACTCGCGCCGATGCTCTCCAGTCCCGGGCCGACCTGGCCGCCCGAGCCGGCGACCGCGTGGCATTTCAGGCAGGTCAACTGGGCGCGTCGGAAGATCGCCTCGCCGCGCGCGGGGTCGCCGTGGCTGATCTCGGCGAGGATCGCCGTCTTCTCCTCGGCCGAGTAGACGCGGTTCGTCGCGCCCAGGCCGGCGGCCTTGCCGAGGGCGTCGATCAGCTCGGGAGCCGAGCGTCCAGACGCCTGGACGTCGCGGATGCAGAGCTTGGCGAGGTCGGATTCGACCTTCGCGTCGGCGATCGCCTTGGCCAGCGCGGCCGGGCCGTCGCGACGTTCGAGGAACCGCGCGACGACCCGTTTCGCCTCGTCCGCTTGATCCGCCTTGAGGCTGGCCAGCCAGCGCGCGACGCGGGGGGCGGCCGCCTGGGGATTGTGAGAAGCCAGGGCGGCGAGGGCCAGGGCCTGAACCCCGTTGGAACCGCCCGAGTCGGCGAGCGTCTCGACCACGCGGGCCGATTCGGCGTCGCCGAGCCCCAGCAAGGCCCCGACGGCCTGCTGACGGACCGCCGGCGCGACCTTCTCGTCCTTCGCCAGCTCGGTCAGCTTGGGAGCGAGCCCCACGATCTTCCACGCGCCGGCGGCCGACGCCGCGGCCGCGCGGAGCGCGTCGTCGGGCTCGGCGAAGAGGGCGCCGAGGGCCGACAGGTCGCCGGACGGCACCGCCTTGCGATCGCGACTGGCGCGAACCAGGGCGTTCAGCAACGTCGCCCGGCGGCTGCTGGGGAGCGACTTCTCACGTTCCACCAGATCGAGCACAAGGGCCAGCTCGTTGGGACCGCCGACCGCCGTGATCAGGTTCAGCGCGGCCTCGTCCTGCTCGTTGGGCACGCGGCCCGATCGGTAAAGGCTCAGCAGCGGCTTGAGAACCTGGGCGGACCCTTCGGCCTGAAGGGCGAAGACCAGCCGGCGCGGGTGGCCGTCGAAATCGAACGTCCCGGCCTGAACGCCAGGGAGCCACGCCGGCGCAAGCTGGCGGGCGGTCAGCCACAAGGCGTAGTCGAGAAACGTGTCGACCGGCTTGTCGAGCGCCCGCATGGCCAGGCTTGCGGCCTGCTGGCTAGGAATCTGGGCCAGGACGCGGACCGCTTCGAGCCGCACCCGAGGGTTCTCATCCTCGACGCGAGGCGCCAGCAGGGCCAGGGCGTCCGGCAGTCGGTCCTTCCAGAACTCGACGACGCGGACCGCCGCGGCGCGAACGCGGCCGTCGGGCGATTCGAGCAAGCCGCCGAGCAGCGCGGGCTCGACGACGTTGAGCCCCTGGTAAACCCAGAGGGCTTCGAGCCGAAGATGCTCATAGCGGGCGTCGGCCGGCTTGAGAGCCTTGACCCAGGCCGCCAGCGCGGGGACGACCTTCGCGGCCCCCCGATCCTTGAGCACGCGCTTGGCGTGGTGCCGGGTGTAGTCTTCGGGGGCCGCGAGCGCTTCGAGCAGGCGGGGGACGTCGGCCGAAACCAGCTTCGGGCGCTCGACGAGCGGACGGCCCTTGGCCGTGACCCGCCAGATCCGGCCGCGCGAGTGGTCGCGCCGGGGGTCGCGGAAGTCGACCTCGCCGTGCTGGATGATCGGGTTGTACCAGTCGGCGATGTAGATCGCGCCGTCGGGCCCCATCTTCACGTCGATCGGCCGGAACGAAGCGTGGCGCGTCTTGATGAGTTCGGACTGCTCGCGCGAGGCGAAGCCCGAGCCGTCGTCGCTGACCACGAACCGGCAGACGCGGTTGCCCCGGAAGTCGTTGGTCAGCATGCTCCCCTGCCACGACTCGGGCAGATGCCGGCCGCTGGCGACCTCCAATCCGGAGTACTTGGGACTGCCCGGATTCAACCCCTTGAGAATCCGCGTCGCGTCGACGGCCGTCACGTAGTACGCGCCCGGCAGGCAATAGTTGATCCCCTCGCCCCCCGCGCCGTCGGTGGCGAACGACTGGCCCCAGCGGTCGACCTGGTGGCCCCAGGCGTTCACGAACCCTCGAACGAAGACGCCGAGCTCCATCGTCTCGGGCCGGAACCGCCAGATTCCGCCGCCGTTGAGCCGGCGCACGCCGTGCGGCGTCTCGATATGGCTGTGAATATAAATCGACTGATTCATGTACAGCATGCCGTCGTGAGCCCACCGCAGCGTATGGAGCAGGTGGTGAGTGTCTTCGGTGCCGAAGCCCGAGAGCACGACGCGCTTCGCGTCGCCCTTGCCGTCGCCATCGGTGTCCTTGAAGTGGAGCAGCTCGGTGCTGTTGGCCACGTAGACGCCGCCGTCGCCGGGCTCGACTCCGGTCGGGATCAAGAGACCGTCGGCGAAGACGGTCGTCTTCTCGGCCCGGCCGTCGCCGTCGGCGTCCTCGACGATTAAGACCTTGTCGTTGGCTTCCTGGCCAGGCTTGATCTGGGGATAGACCTCGGAGCTGGCGATCCAGAGGCGGCCTTCCGAGTCGAAGTTCATCTGGATCGGCTTGGCGATCAGGGGGTCGGCGGCGTAGAGGTTGACCTCGAAGCCGTCGGCCATGATGAACGACTTGCGCTCGACCTCGGGATCGGGGTCGGGCAGCGGCCCGGTCGCGTTCTGGGCGAGCGCGGACGTCGAGGCGTTCAGGGTCAGCAACAACGCGGCGAGGTTGCAAAGAAGGATGGACGCGGAGCGCCGGGTTCGGTTGCTCATTGGGACACCTCGTTCTCTCGGATCAGCTCGTAAGTGTGGGCGACGGGCTTGCGGAGTCGGGCGATCTCCTTCTCCTTGGCGTCGACGAGCGGGTCGAACTGAGGGATCTCGATCGCGTTCCGCCCCTGCTCGTGCTTGCGGAATCCGAAGAGGTAGGTGATGTTCTGCGGCCGCCAGCGATAGAAGAACAGCAGGTTCTTCTCGTTGATCGTCTTGCGAAGCTGCTCGACCTGCTCGATCGCCGGCCAGGGCGGGAGTCCGACCCCAGCGGCCCACTCCTCGGCGGTCCTAGCGGCGACGGGCCGGCCGTCGATCTTCAGTACGTAGCGACCGGGCTTGAGGCCCTGGAACTGGAGCACGTACGTCCGGTCGTTCGCATCGCCGGGGGCGAGCGGACGGTGCAGTCGGGAATCGAAGCTGACGAACTTCCTGACCTGATCCGTCTCTTCGACGTCCTTCACGTCGAACGGCAGTGTCGTGAAGGTCCGCTTCCTGGAGCCTACCAAGAAGGACGAGTCCGCCAGCCGCCACGAGCCCAGGGCCGTCAGGTGGATGCCGTCGTCGGTATCGGGGGCGACCCCGGCCCTGGGGCCCCCGCGCTGGCGCTGGACGCCGTTGAACAGGTCGATGAACGCAGCATTGCGTTCTTGCGCGATCTTGCCGACGGCCTCGGCGTAGAGTGCCAGGTCGCGGTTGTGGGCGGTCGGGTCGGGCAGCGGGGCCGGCAAGGCTTCGTGCGGCAAGGGGGAGAGCAGCACCAACCGCGCCTTGGCCGGGGCGACGGCATCGAGAAAGGCGTTGTAGCCTTCGACGAACCGGGAAAGCCCCGCCGGGCCGTCGAACGAGTCGGCCATGCCGTAGCCGACGATCAGCACGGTGGGCTTGGCGGCCAGCACCTGTTCCTTGAGCGCCTTGAACCCGGCTTCGGGGGGATCGAAGCCCGCTCGCGAGAGCCCGCGGACCGTGTCGCCGCTCCAGCCGAGGTTCCGAAACGTCAGGTCGAGGCTCGGATTCTCGATCGTCAGCACCGTTTCGAGATAGCCGTAGCGCTGGTCGCGCTCGATCAGCGTATCGCCGACGAACACGATGCGGTCGTGGTCCTTGAAAACCCAGGGTTTGGGCGGGCCGTCAGCTCGGACATCCTTGGCCGACGTCGCGGCGAGGACGAGGAGCAGGCCCGCGAAGAGCGGCCGTGCGGTCGAGACGCGCAGAGGGGGCAAGATCAACCTCCGATGATTTCGGGCGGGGGGAGCGGCCGGACGCGGCCGGAGTGCGATCGCCTCTCGATCGGGATCTCATCACTGTAAAACAAACTGTAACGGGACCTCGATTCCCGGTCGAGAGCCAATGGTGCAAGGCGATACGCCGTTGTATCATCGGACGGATGGATCATCCACAGAGCATTATCGATCATCTCGTCAAGCATCGGGACCGCGACCGGCTGGTCGACACGGCCTTTCTGCTGATCGACGCTCCGAGCCCCACCGGCCAGGCCGGGAAGGCCTGCGATCGACTGGCCGAGATCCTTGAGGCCGACGGCTTCGAGGTCGAGCGGCCCGACGGCGGGCATCCCGCCGCGCCGGCGGTCGTCGTCCGGTTCGAGACGGGAAAGCCGGGGCGGACGCTCCAGTTCAACGGCCACCTCGACACCGTCCACCTGCCGTTCGTCCCCGCCCGCGTCGAGGACGACTTGCTGCGCGGCAGCGGCGCGTCCGACATGAAGGGGGGCGTGGCCGCCGCGGTCGAGGCGCTCCGGATGCTCCGCGACTCCAAGGCCCTTACGGCCGGCTCAATCCTGCTGACGGCCCACGACCTGCACGAAGCCCCCTGGGGCGACGGCCGCCAGCTCGACCGCTTGATTCGCGAGGGGATCGTCGGCGACGCGGTGTTGCTCCCGGAACCGCTGTCCGACGTGTTGCCGACCGACGGCCGCGGCTGCGCGACGTGGAAGGTCCGCATCAGCCGCACCGGTCCGCCCGTCCATGAAGTGATGCGCCCGATGGACGAGCCCAGCGTGATCGCGGCGGGGGCCGAACTCGTCGCGCGGCTGAAGCGATGGGACGCGAAGCTGGCTGAGATCGTCCACTCGATCTGCGGTTCCGCGAGCGTCTTCATCGGCCAGATCCACTCGGGCGAGATCTACAACCAGTACCCTCAGGAATGCCGGCTCGAAGGCACCCGGCGATGGCTGCCGGGAACCGACGGCCGCGCGACCGAGACGGAATTCCGCACCCTGCTGGCCGACCTGGCGCGCGAGTCGGGGACGCGCATCGAATGCGACTGGCTGTTCATTCGCGATGCGTTCCATCTCGATCAGGCCGACCCGTTCGTCTCGATCTTTCAAGCGAGTTACCAGCAGATCTCGAACCGCCGCATCCCCCTGGGCGGCAAGCCGTTCGTGGATGACGGCAACAGTTTCTGGGCGTTGGCCGGCGTCCCGGCCATCACCCACGGCCCGCGCGCGGGCGGCCAGCACACGGTCGCCGAATGGGCCGACATCGCCGATATGGAACGCGTCGCCCTGCTCTACGCGCTCACGGCCGTGGCCTACTGTGCTTCGGGAAGAGCGCAAACGGAGGATGAGGAATGGCCGCAGCCGGCGCCGTACCCGATCTGATCACCGCCGCCCAGACCTCGGAGGAGGCGTTCCTCCGCCAGATTTTCGTCCGCGACCAGATGGCCGAGTGGTCGAAGCAGCCGCTCATCATGGCCAGGGCCGACGGCGTCTATTACTGGGACGTCGCCGGCAAGCGGTACCTCGACGCGCTTTCGGGCATTTACGTCGCCTCGGTCGGCCACAACAACCGCCGCGTGATCGACGCCATCCGCGCCCAGCTCGACGTCCTGACCTTCTCGCCCCCCATGCACGGCACGAACCCGCTCGCCGTGCAACTGGCCAACATGCTGGCCGAACTCGCGCCCGGCGACCTCTCGACGGTCAAGTTCGAGACCGGCGGGGCTGAAGTCACCGAAGCGGCGATCAAGCTGGCCAGGCAGTACCACAAGCTGACCGGCTCGCCCGGCAAGTACAAGATCATCAGCCGCTACCAGTCGTGGCACGGCTCGACCCTGGGCGCGCTCTCGGCCTCGGGCCTGAAGTCGCGCAAGACCGTGAACGAGCCGATGGCCCCGGGCTTCCTGCACGTCTTTCCGCCGACCTGCTACCGCTGCCCGTTCGGCAAGGAATACCCCGATTGCGACATCACGTGCGCGACGCTCATCGAGTCGGTCATCGATATGGAAGACCCGGCCACGGTCGCGGCGATCATGGTCGAGCCGATCGGCCACACGGGCGGAATCATCGACCCTCCCGAGGAGTATCTGCCGATCCTCCGGGAGATCTGCGACCGCCACAACATCCTCTTGATCTTCGACGAGATCATCACGGGGATCGGTCGCACGGGGCAGATGTTCGCGGCCGAGACGTTCGGCGTGACGCCCGACATCCTGTGCATCGCCAAGGGGATGAGCGGCGGCTACGCGCCGATCTCGGCGATGATCTGCCGCCGCCCGATCGCCGACGCCTTCTGGGGGCCGATCGCGACCAATCCGGGGTTTGTCGAAGGCCACACGTTCGAGGGCAACCCGATCTCGTGCGCGGCCGGAATCGCCGTGCTTAGCGAGATCATTGAACGCGACCTGCTCGCCAACGCACGCGAGCGCGGCTCGCAGCTCCGTCGTCGGTTCGAGGAGCTGGCGAGCAAGCACCGTGTGATCGGCGACATTCGTGGCAAAGGGCTGTTCCTCGGCATCGAATTCGTCCGCGACGTCGATACCAAGGAACGCTTCCCCGACGCGACGGCCCTCGGCGTGAAGGTCGGCCGGCGAGCCCTCGAACACGGCATGCTCTGCCGGTTCGACCCCCACTGGATCGCCTTCGGCCCCCCCTTGATCGTGACCGCCGAACAGATCGACGCCATGATCGCCGTCCTCGATCGCAGCCTCGGCGAAATCCTGGCCGAGGAAGGCATCGAAGCCGGCCGCTGAATTCGGAGGAATCCATGAGCACGACGACATCGACGCCGGGGACCCCGGGCTCGGTTCCGGCCGCCGTCGTTTCGACGCTCTACAGGCTGAGCGTCGACCAGTACGAGGCGATGGCGGACGCCGAGATCTTGACCGAACAGGATCAGGTCGAGCTTATCAACGGGTTTCTGGTGACCAAGATGACGAAGAAACCCGCGCATTCCGTCGCGGCCCGCGCCGTGGCCGAAGCACTCGTCAGGCTGGCGCCAGACGGGTATTTCGTAACGCGGGAAGACCCGATCCGCATCGGCGGCGTCAGCGAGCCCGAGCCCGGCGCGGCGGTCGTTCGCGGGCGGTCGCGCGATTATGCGAGGCGGCATCCCGACTCGGCCCAGGTCGCCCTGATCGTCGAGGTGGCCGATTCGAGTCTCAGCCTCGACCGCACGGAGAAGCTCCGAATTTACGCGTCGGGTGAAATCCCCGTCTACTGGATCGTCAACATCGTCGATGGTCGACTGGAAGTCTATTCGCAGCCCGAGGCGGGGACATATCAGGTCGTCCGGACTCTCGATCCAACCGAAGCGGTCACGGTCGTCGTCGACGGCCGCGAGCTGGGCGCAGTGGCGGTGGCGGATATCCTGCCCTGAGATCCGCCCCGTGGCCTTCGAAGTTCTCAGCGGGCCGTCTTGGGGACCCACTTCACGAAGTAGAACGCGAGCGGTTCGTCGCCCGTGTTGTTGATGTTGTGCGAGACGTTCGGCGCCGAGAACATCACCGAGCCGGGGCCGACCTTGGTCGTCTTGCCGTCGCAGAAGATCTCGCCGTGGCCCGACTCGATGACCATGATCTCCTCGTCGGGATGGACGTGCGGGGCGTGGGGCGACTTGCCGGGGTCGATGACGAACCTCCCCGTCACCAGGCTGGAGCAGCCTTCGGTCTCGCCTTGCAGGTACAGGCCGATCTTCCCGACCGGCTTGCCCTGATCGTTGGCGACCGACATCGGCACCTGATCGAGGCCGATGGTCTGCGAGGGGACGAGCGCGGCGCGTTCCTTCGCATGGACCACCTCGCGCCAGGCCCAGCCCGATCCCAGGGCCAGGGCGAGCAGCGTCGTCAGAGTCGTGGAGCGGCGGAAGGGGGGGATACGTCGCGACATGGGGCGAACTCCGGTCGTCATTGGCGGTTCCAGGACAAGGCGTCATCGTAAACCGGAGGAACGAGTGTTGGAACCGGGATGTCGACCGTCCGACCAAACAGCCCCCCCGACGAGGCTTCCTCGATCGAGCCTCCCATGTCGTATATTTAGATTGGAGAATTAGCGACCGACAGGGTCTTTGGCAATCGAGCGAAGGATGCGCGGCCCAGGTGGTCGACTCGGTTCGAATACAAACCACCATGACGCCGTGGGGACACCCGGCCTCATGAAAATGGGGCATCGCGCCGGCCGGGTCCGAGTACAAGCCCGAAGCGCCAGCGAGTGCATGGACCCGAACGGCCGACCGGAAATGCACTCGCTGGCGCTTCGGGCTTGTACTCGGGCATGCACTGGTTCGTCCCAAGGCGATTTTTCAGATCAGCTCGAAGCGCCAGCGAGTGAATTCCCCGCTGGCCGACCGGAGATTCACTCGCTGGCGCTTCGGGCTTCCATTCAGAGGCCGCCCGCGTGACTTCTCGTCAGCTCATTTTCATGGGGTCCGGTGTGCCGACGGCGTCATGATGGTTTGTATCGGGGCATGCCCTCGCGGGACTCTTTCCATGGCAACCCAATCCGATCAGCCGGCGATGCGAGGGGAACGAGTCGCCGTGGGGGGCAAAAACGCGCGAGCGGACTCAATCCGCGCATCGACGCGAATCGAGGACGACCGGGTGAAACAGGGCGGTCATTCAACCCGTTGGCACCGGATTCGTGAGCAAACGAAGCCAATTTCCGGAGTCGACTGAAGAGACGCAATACGTTTTTTGATCTCAATTTACAGCGATTTCCCCAGGAGCTGGCCCGGGGAATTCGGAGCGAACGGACCCAATTCGTCGGGGGCGTCCTCATCCAATGGCGAGGGCGCTGGAAGGTCGCCTGTGGAAGAAAATCGAGTGTTTTCCGCGCGAACGGACCCAATCCGAAGGGGTGAGGAAGCGAGAAGCAGATGCGAGGCGCCGAGGGGTTTTCCGCGCGATCGAAGCCAAATTCAGAGGCCGATACAAAACACTTGAGGACAACAGGTTGCGACTCTTCATGGGCGATCATGGAAACAGCAAACGAACCCAAAATCCGCGAGTCGGTCGGTGTCCGAGGCGGTTGGGCGAGGCCGGCCTCAAGGGGCCGACGTTTTGGAGCGAATGCGGAACGGTTTTCGCATGATGGCGCATCCCGCGCATGCAACGTCGCGAGACGGACGGCGGGTGTTCGTGGGGCGGCGACGGATAGTTTGAGATGGGACGGCGACGCCGTTCTCGACCTCGAAAGAAAGGAACCTGGAACTCGATGCTTCGGACCTCCATCGTGACCTGGTCGTTGATCGGCTGGCCCGAGATCAAGCTGCCGCTGGGCTTGATCCTCCTGTTCGGGCTCCTGGGCCTCGTCGCGCTCATCGTTCTGTATCAGCGCAGGCGACAGCTCCAAATCACCGTCGAAGAGCAGTTCAAGCAGTTCCGCGAGCGGGCCGTCGGCCTGATGGATCAGCTAGACTCGCTGCGACAGCGCCACAAGACGCTGCCGAGCACCGACCCGGACTTCGTCGAGCCGATGACGGGGGCGACATTGGCGTTGTACGACCAGGTGAGCGCGGACCTGGAACGGATGTGGGAGCGGTGGCTGGCGGTGATGGAGGTCTGGAACCAGGCCGAGCAACGGATGCGGTCCGCGTCGACGTTCGGAGTCAAGCCGACCGAGGAGGCTCGCGAACTGCTGGCCGGTGGCGGTCTCGAAGACCTGATCAAGCAGTCGAGTCTCTGCGAGGCGAGTCTCGACCGGCTCAACCTGGCCCACGAGGTCGCCCGGAAATCGGTGAGAGAAGCGCGGCGGCAACTAAGCCTGGTCGAACACGCGCTCGAGGGGGGCGAGCTGTCGAGCGGCGCCAGCGACCTGTACCGCCGCGAGGCTCGGCTGGCCCAGCGCGAGCTGGACGACGCCGAGAAGATCCTCACCGCCGATCCTATCGGCGCGGAGGAGCGGATCGGCGACGTCCGACGGTCGCTGGCCGACGTCCAACACCAGCCCTCGCCGCGAACCTACCAGCCCCGAGACGGCTTCGGGTTCCCTTCGCGATCGGTCCTGGACGACCTGGCCGTTGCGGCGAGCCGGCTCCAAACGCTGGCGTCCAATCTCCGTGTAACCGACGTCGTCGCCATGCTCATCAAGGGCTGGGTCCTGCTCTGGGTGCTGGGCCTGTTCCTGGCGATCCTGCCCGCTTTGATGCCGCTGATCCTGATGTTCATGGGATTCGTGGTCATCGCGTCGGGACTGAGGGTCTTTCAGCGCATGGCCATGCCCTGGTACTGGTACGAGCCCCGCCGCGGCAAGCGCCGAAGACCATGGTGAGCCTTGCTCGCCCCGGCGAGCCGACCGCCGGTCACGCCTCGCCGCCGGCGATCGCAAGGTTCTCGATGTCGACCGGCTGGGCCTCGGCGGCCTGGTCGGTCTCGGACGACGCCGGTTCGCCCTGGCCCGGCAGCCAGACGGCGCAGACCAGGCAGCCGACGGACAGGAACACCATCATCAAGTAGACGTCCCGCAGCGAATGAGCGAGGCTCGTCTGGACGAGGGCCAGGGCGCCGGTCGGGAGCAGGTGGTGCGTCTCGGTCCGCAAGGCCGAGCCTACGTCGACGCCCGCCGCGCCGGCGATCTTCAGCAACCGCGAGAGCTCCCAGGCCAGGGCGCCGCCAAGAGCGCCGACGCCGATCGCCCCGCCGATGGTCCGGAAGAACTGCACGGCGCCCGTCGCCACACCCCGTTGGCCCCAGTTCACCGCGTGCTGCACCGCGAGGATGAAGCTTAATGAAGTCGGCCCCATCCCGATCCCCATCACGACCAACCCCACCGCGAACGTCAGTCTGGCGGTCGACGGGTAAGCCGCCCCGACCGCGAGCGTCAGCATGCCCGCCGCGATGAAGCACGATCCGAACACGCCGGCGCCCCGGAACCCCCACCGCACCACCGCCCGGGCCGCCACGGTGACGCTAACCGCCCAGGCCAAGAACAACGGCATGAGCGCTCTGCCCGCCTCCTTGGCGGTCCCGCCGAGCACCCCTTGCACGTACAGAGGCACGTATGTCTCGATCCCGAAGAGGATGCCGCCGATCAAGAAGCTGCCCGCCACGGAGGTCGCGATCACCCGCCGGGTCATCAAGTCGATCGGCAGGATCGGATCGGCCGCGCGGCGCTCCCAGGCCACGAAGCCCGTCATCAAGGCGAGGGTCGCCGCGCCCAGGATCAGGCAGTTCGTCAGCCCGAGCGAGGCGCCGTCCAGCACGATCAGCAACAGCCCCGACAGCCCCGCCGTCAGCAACCCTGCGCCGGCCCAGTCGATCGGCGCCACCCGGCGCGGCTCGACCCGCTCGTGAACCGCCACCACGAGCATCACGATCGCGATCGCCGCGAATGGGACGCTGACGAAGAAGACCCAGCGCCATCCCAGCTCGACCGTGAGCCAGCCGCCGATCATCGGCCCGGCGACGCTCGACAGCCCCCAGACGGCGGCGAAAAGCCCCTGAATCCGCGCCCGCTCTTTCAGCGTGAAGAGGTCGCCGAGCAGGGTCAGAACGATCGGCCCCACGGCCCCCGCGCCCAGCCCCTGGATCGACCGCATCGCGATCAACTGCCCCATGCTCTGCGCCGCGCCCGAAAGCATCGACCCCGCGCTGAAGAGCGCCAGCCCGAACAGCAGCACTCGCTTGCGACCGAACAGGTCGGCCAGCTTGCCGTAGATCGGCGTACTGACCGTGGCGGCCAGCAGATACGCCGACACGACCCACGGATAAATCTCGAACCCCTTGAGCTGCGAGATGATCGTCGGCATCGCCGGCGAAACCACAAGCTGCTCAAGCGCCGTGACCGTCATCGCCACCAGCAACGCCGCCGTCACCATCCGCCGATGCGGCATCGGCGTCCCTTCTGAGCTTACATCCCTTTGTTCGACTTCATCCCCGGAATTCCCATTTTTTCCCGCTTCCGCCATTTAACCAACTCCACGTGCCAACAAGTGTCCAGGCTTCATCGATGTGGCATTCTAGCAACCTCGCCAAGGGGGACACGGTTCGATCCCGAGAGGATCGGCGAGAAGGCCGTGGTTTTGGAGCCGGTTCCCGAGAGTCCGAGCGGTCAGTTCGTTTTGAACCAGTTCAGGAACGTCAGCGCTGCGAGGATCAGCGCGAGTCCGAGGGCGAGAACCGCCAGGGAAGCGAGGGGCGAGACGTTTTCCGGGGCGAAGTGGTGGGTATCTGGCTCACGGGCCGGCACTTCGCCTTCTTCGTCGTCCGGCCAGTCTTCCTCGATATCGAGCGCAGCGGCGGTGGCGGACCAGGTTTGCGAGAGGATAATCCGGGCTTCGTCCGCGAGGTTCTCGGGAACGCGAAGGAGGACGCCGCCCGTGGCGACCGAGTACATCGACCGATCCCCCATGCGCTCACCGTCGATCATCGTCGGGATGCCCTCGGCTTCCAGACGAATGCGAGGAGGCTGGCATGCCAGCGAGTCGGCGTAATGGCCCACCTCGACCCAGGCGGACGACTCGTCGGCGAGACGACCGGTCAGCCCTGGCGGGGCGTGGCTTTCGAGCGTGATCTGGTGCTTCGGGCAGGAATCACCGGCGGGGAGCGACAGAAAGTCCTCGCAGACCGGGCAATAACCCTTCGAGATCAGGCGGTCGCCGCAGTGCGCGCACGCCTTTGAATAGGCTGTCGGCGTGGCCGGCCTGCGGCATCCCGGGCAAAACCAAGGTCCTGAACTCTGTGCGTGTTCCAAAGCGGCAAGGCTCCCGGGGCGGGCCGTCCGTCGCGGTCGGGAAAGTGTTCCGTACTTCTCTATTTTAACAGATGCGAGGCCCCCTCAGCTAGCCGATCGGTCATCGAACCGGGACCGTCGCGGCGACCTGATCGGCGGCGTCGAGTCGAGACTCAAGGTGGATCAGATGGATGGTCCCCGGCTTTGTGGTGACGGCCAGGAGACTCCGTGGTCGGCAATAGGCCAGGCCCGACGTCTCGGTCCCGCCGAGGTTGAACGGCCCCTTCACGGGGAACTGGCCCAGCGTGCGCCGGGGCGACACCTGAACGATCTCGAGCGCCGAGTCCTCGGGCCGGGTCAGGACGAGGTAGTCGGGGGAGGCTGACGAGTGCGGAGCCGACACGACGACCGCCTCGGACTCGCGGCCCGTCGGCATGACGATCCAGTCGCCGTCGGGCGCCTGCGAAACGTAGGGGAATTCGTCGGCCGCGAGATCAGTGCGACCCGATGCGACCGGAGCGGCGAGGTCGGCGAGGTCCACGGCGATCGACTGCTTCGAATGCGCGAGCGACACCAGGACGCGCGTCCCCCCCGATGAGACTGTCAGGCGGTCGGGATCGTCGCCGGACTCGAAAGTCACGCGGCCTAGCGGCTCGGGGGCGTTCGAGCCGAAGTCGGCCGGCAGGACGGTCAGTTCGGGCGACGGCTTGTCCGCGTCCCCCTCGGCGCGTCCGGAACACAGAACCAGAAGATGGCGGCCGTCGGGCGTCACGCTCAGGTCGTCAGGGTAATAGCCGGCGAGGATTCGCGGCCCGACCTGCGAGCCGGCAAAGGTGAAGACCTCGGACCAGCCGGGTTCCAGATGCTTCCGGTCATTCGCGGGACGCAGGAGAACGACAAGCTTATCGCCCGCCGCCGCGATCGCCACCGGTCGGCCGGCGACTTCGATCTTCGACAGGAGTTCGAGAGTGAAATCGTCGGCGATGCGGTACACCAGCACGCGGTTGTAGCGCGGGCACATCACCGCGAGCTTGTCCCCTCGGTCGTTGAAGACGACGCGGGTCGATCGCTGCTGGCCCGTCGACTCGCGGTCGGTCTCCCGCAGGTTCCACGGTCCCGCCTGGACCTCGATCGGAGTCCGAGCGCGATGGATCAGCCACGACGCCCCCGCGACGATCGAGACAGCCGCGAACGCGAGGCTCAGAAGGATCATCGGCTGAATCTTGCCGGCCGGCAGAGCGGACGGAGGCCCCCCCGATTTTCGACCTCGAAGCGGAACCTTGGTTTCGGTCCCGGCGATCAGGCGGCCGATGTTCTTGCGGTGCCGGAGGATCAACAGTCCGACGACCGCCAGCGCGAGCAGGCTCATGGCGCGGTGCTCCCGGCTCCAGGGCTCGGCGGTTCGCGCGAAGTACGCGGCCACGAACGCAACGCCCCCGGTCATCGACGACAGCGAGACGTATCGCGTGACGAGGAAGACCGCGAAGAACCCGATCGTTGCCGCGGCGCAGGCGATCGGATCGAGCGCCAGCAGCGCCCCCAGGCTGGTGGCGACCCCCTTGCCCCCTCGAAATCCGAGGTAGACGGGGAAGTTGTGCCCCACGATCGCCGCCAGGGCCGCCACGACAGGCAGCTCGGCGGGCGTCGGCAAGCCGAGCCAACCCGCCAGCCAGGGCAAGCCCGCCGTCGGCAGCAGCCCCTTGAGCAGGTCGAGGACGAAGACGAGCACAAAGTAGCGGAAGCCGAGCAACCGGCCCACGTTCGTCGCGCCGATGTTGCCCGATCCGACCGTTCGGACGTCGGTCCGGGTCGCCAGGTAATAGACGATATAGCCGAACGGAACTGACCCGAGCGCGTACGACGCGAGAGCGGTCAGCGAGAAAGACGTCATCAAGGAGGGGTCCAAGGTCACTGGTCGCGCCCGATTTTGAGGATCGACTTGTCGGTCTGCCCGAGGAACGCGGCTCGGCGGTTGTCGAAGATCTCGTTGGCCGTGGCGTAGTCGTCGTGCCGGCCGATGTCGAGCCAGTAGCACTTCTGCCGGTAGCAGTGGACCGCCTTGCCGGTCGTTCGCATGGCTTCGAGCAGCTCGGGCATGGTGACGGCTTCCCCGGCCTTGAGGAAGTCCCAGGCCTGGGGGTCGAGGATGTAAACGCCCATGCTCACCTGGAACGAATACTCGGGCTTTTCCTGGTATCCCGTCAAGACGTGCGGATCGTCGCCGAACTGGAGGACGCCGAAGTCGATTTTGACCTCGCGCGGATACGACGCGATCGTGGCGGCGGCCCCTCGGTCGCGATGGAACGCGTGCATCGCGCCATAATCGAGCGTCGTGAGGATGTCGCCGTTGATGACGAGCACGGGCTCGGTCGGCCGGTTCAGCAGCGTGAGACCGCCGGCGGTCCCCAGCGGCGTGACCTCGCGGCGATACGAGATCCGAGCGCCGAACTTCCGGCCGTCGCCGCAGAAGCTCTCCATCAGTTCGCTGAGGTAGCCGGTGATGATCGTGACGTCGAGAAAGCCGAACCGGACGAGCTGGCGGAGCACGACCTCGATGATCGGCATCGGGTCGTCCTCGCCGAGCGGCATCAACGGCTTGGGCAGAACGTGCGTATAGGGCCGCAGCCTCGTCCCCTTGCCACCCGCCAGAATCACGGCCTTCATCGTTCCGCTCCCCTTCCCTGGGTCTTGAACCTGTTCTTCGATCCCGACGGCGGGCTAGCCGCGCCCGGCTTTCTTGCGGCTCGGGCTGACCGCGGCGTGCGGCCCGGAGCCCGTGTGACGGCCGTGCGATCCGTGCCTCGCCTTGCTTGCGGCGACTTCCTGGAAAACCTTCAAAAGCGCCGCGACGTGGCGGTCGAACGTCTGCGCCTGGCCGAGCTTCACGGCCTCGGCCGCCATGGCGCGCCGCTGGTCGTCGTCGGTCATGTGATCAAGCGCGGCGACGAGTTCGCCCTGGGCGTCGGGCGAGGTCAAGACGTAGCCTTGGCGGCCGTCGGTCATCAACTCGCTGGCGCCGTTGCAGGTGGTGGTGATCACGGGCAAGCCGCACGCGAGGGCTTCCAGGACCACCAGCGAACACGGGTCGTAGTAGGTCGGCAAGACGAAGAAGTCGCTCGACCAGTAGCACTCGCGGACGTCGTTATGGAAGCCGAGGAAGTGGACGACGTCGCCGACTCCCAGCTTGTCGGCCAGCCGACGGTACGGACCGGTCCGGCCGCCGCCGCAGACGAGCGCGTGGATCGGCCGGGCGCCTTCGCGCCGGCGAGCGGCCAGAGCGCGGATCAGCGGCTTGAGGCCCTTGAGGGCGTAATTGTGGCCGACGAACAGGCCGACGAGGTCGTTGGGTTCGAGGCCGAGACGATTGCGGAACCCGCAGCGGACGGCCGACGGCTGGGCGACCTGCACCCGCGCCGGGTCGATCGCGTTGGGGACGACGTGAATCAAGGGGGGCAGGACGTTCTCGAATTCCTGAACGTGCCCCTTGACCATGTTGCTGACGGCGATCACCCGGGCCTGACGACGAGGCGCATACTGCCGACGCTCGATGGCGCGGTAGGTCCAGTATTTCGGATTGAGCACCTTGCCCAGAACGTAAAGTCGACGAACCAGCGGGCTGGAGAACCGCATCGAATTCGCCTGGAGGCTGCCGCGATGGACGCCTCCTTGCGGGATGATGACGTCGTGCTCGTAGGTGTTGATGAAGCCCACGGTGCAGTCGTACTGGGCGTTTTCAAGGGCCCGGGCCGAGGCGTCGGCGAAGCTCTTGATCTGCCCGCGACGGCTCGCGCCCTGGGTTTCGACCTTGATGCAGCGCACTTCGGCGGGCAAGGCACCTTCCGCCCAGCTCGAGGCGTACAGATCGACATGATGACCGGCCTGAACTAGGCTCCGGCAGAGGTCGACGATGTACGTCTCGGCCCCGCCTCGCGTGGGATCGATGCGCGGGAAATTCAAGGCCAACCGCATGGATCTGATCTCCCGATTAGGATGCGTGCGTCCTGAAGCGCCGTCATCCTCAAGTCTTCGCATCCCGGTCGTCGGTAACTGGAGCCTTTTCGGCTCCGGAGGAATTCAGTCGGCCGATCCTACAGGTTCGGAAAGCCGTTCGGCCGCTCCCGGCTCCGAAGCGGCGTTGTGGTCCGAATAGCGGGCCGCCTTGAGCCGGATCATCCGAGCCTGCCATTCTGGATTCCGGACCCCGGCTTCCCGCTTGTAATGCACCCAGAATCGCAGGGCGTCGCGAGGCGAGACGCCGGCGACGCCCTCGGTCGAAAACAAGAGCTGTCCCAGATCCTTCCACCGCCAGCGATCGGGCCAGTACCGGTGCTCTTGCAGCCGGTGGAGGTCGATCAGCGTCAAAGCGACGTCGCGCGGATCGCGCGCCAGCCGCTCCAGGTCGAGGAAGAAGTGGCAGAGATAGAGATCTTTGTGGAACATCCGGGCCTTGTGGATCGTGGCGCTGATGCGGGCCATCTCCTTGACGATCCGCCGCTTGAGGCTCTCGAAGGCCTCTCGGTCCATCGATTGCTCGATCACCGGGAGCGCCTCGTTCAGCTCCTTGCAACCGGTCAGCTCGGCGACGACCAGATAGCTCTGCAAGCCGGCCCAGGGGCCGATCCGCTCGCCAATGGCCACCACGTCGGGGACTGGCACGCCGAGCGACCGGGCGCGTTCGAGGTGAGCCCACTCGGCCGCCCCGGGAGAGTATCGCCCGTTCGGATGAACGAGGGCCGAGAACCGCGCGAGCCACGGCATCTGAAAATGTCGCTTGAGATAGACCGACAACGGCCGGCCTCCACTCTGATTCTGATCGGGCGGATGGAAGACCACCCGGGCCGTCGATCGGCCCTGCTTCGCGTGCAGGCGATCACGGCTTTCGAGAGTCATGACCATCGCGTCGAAATCGGCCGGCAGCGCGGACCGATACCGCTCGTCGATCCACGACCAGCGCACGCCTCGAACCAGGCGTTCCCAGAGCGAGCCGTGGTTCATGGACTGAAACCTTCCCAGGAAACCGGTTGTTGGAAGCGATAGATCCGAGCCCCGACGTTGCGTCCGCCGATCCGCACGGGGAAGTCCTGGATCGGCGTCGCCGCGAAGGCCAGCAAGGCGCCCAGCGTGCGCGATCGCGGGCTCTCGACCTCCAGCTCGTCATGCCCCACGACCACGTACGAAAGTCGCTGATCACTCAGAGCCTGCCGGACGTGCCAGTAGTCGTAACCTCCGGCGTTGTCGGATACGAACCGAGCCCAGCCTCGGGTGTCGAGAACTTCCTGTCCAGCCTGAGCGTTCTCCGCCAGCCAGCGCCCCGCCGCCCAGTGCCCCCAGCGACTCTGATGGCTCGTGCGAAGCTGATAGACGACCATCGCCCCGACGACGAAGGTCGAGGCCGTGATCAAGGCCAGCCGCTTCGTCCCCGGACGGATCGAAAGCTTGCCTCCCAATCTGTGCAGGCAGACGAACGTTCCCGCCGCCGCCCAGACAACCGACACGACGACCAATGGCAACAGGTGCCGGCTGGAGAGATACCCCAGGGCCGTGCCGTGACGAACCAGCACGGCGAGGTAAACCGCGACGAAGACTCCGATCACCAGCCGCTCGACCGTGCCCGAGTCTCGCTCGTCCCGATCCTTGAAGAGGCTCAGGATGAACCGTTGCCGCGTCAGGCCCCAGATCGCCATGACGGCGAAGCCCCAGCACAGCTCGTCCCACCACTGGCGGCCGATCCAGACGAGCGTCTTGACCGGCCCGCGCATCGTGGAGCGGTCGGATTCTTCCTTGGGCGAGAAGTCGAGCTTCGCGCCGTCGAGCCCCTCGGGAAGCAACTGGGGAGTCGTTCGATGCATGATCTTCTGAGAACCGATCGAGGCCCCATGCCGTAGGGCGAGCTTCTCGGAAACCTCGCCCTTCACCAGCGCGTACGACCCGACGCAGACCAGCGCTCCGACCCCCAGGGCCGGCAAGGCCGGCGTCGTGATCAGGCTTCGGATCGACCGACCGCGCGCGGCGTGGATCGCCCACGCCAGACCGATCGCCGCGGGCGCGAGGATCACCTCGGGCCGCGCCAGAAAGCCGACGCCTCCGACCAGGCCCGAGCCCAGCGCGGGGAGCCAGGCGGCTTCGCGGATCGCGCGGGCGCCCAGCCAGAGCGAAAGCGTCATGCAGCAAAGACCCAACGCGTTGCCCAGCGTGTCGCGGCCGACCTCGGCGGGGATCGGCAAGAGGACGTAAATCAGGACCGCGATCAGCCCAATGCGCTCGTCGAACAACGAGCGAGCGAGGCTGTAGAGCGGAAACAGCAAGATCAGCGAAGCGAGAGCCGAGACGCCTTGCGCGGCGATCCGCCAGGTCTCCGGACCCGATCCCAGCACGACCGACAACGGCGGTTCGACCGCCGCGATCAGCGCGGGATAAAGCGGGTGCTGATCCGATCCGCGAATCACGTCGCCCCAGGGCTTCGACTGGAAGTCTCGGGCCACGCGGAGGAATTTGAGGCCGTCCTGGGCCGGAACGAGGGTGCGGTAAATGGCGACGGCGTGCAGGATCGCGGAGAACCCGACGATGACGATGAACCAACGGCGCGACGCCATTCCGACCCTCCTTGATGTCGGGCTCCGCCCCAGGCGCGGGCGGTCCCAGCGCAGCTCGATCCTCGAACCGCAATCGGGAGTATAGGTGGAAGGGTCAGGCCGTCAATGGCAATGGGAGCAAGCGGTCCGACGCATGCAGCGCCTCGGCCCGGGATCGGGCGGCCGTCCAGAGGTCGCTCATCGTCTGCTCGAACGGGATCGTCGGCTGCCAGCTCGTCTCCGAAACAATGCGGTCGATGCGGGCACGCGAATCCTCCGGCTCTCGGGGGTTCGACAGGCGCGGGTCGATGCAGACCCGAACCGAGCGGCCGCTCAGACGGACCAAGGCGTCGAGCCCTTCATGGACCGTTCGCGAATGCCCCGTCCCCACATGATAGGCCCGCCCCCCCTGCCCTTGAATCGCCAGCGCGACCATGGCGCGAGCGGCGTCGCGGACGTCGATGAAGTCGCGACGCGCGTCGAGCCAACCGACGATCAGCGGCAGCGGGTCGGTCCCTGGGGCGAGAAGCTGGCTGGCGAATTGCCCGAACGCCTGGCTCTCCGGCAGTCCCGGACCGATCGGGTTGAAGACGCGCGCCACCATCACTTCGAGCGGCCCGACCTCGGCCAGCGCCGAGACCGTCGCCATCCACTTGCTGCGGCCGTAGGCGGTCATCGGTTGGCAAGGGTAATCCTCGCCGACCGGCAAGTCGACGGTCTTCACCGGGCCCAACTCGGCGGCCGAACCGGCGAGTACCACGCGCGCGGGCTTCCCCGAAATCCGAAGCGCCTTCAGAAGTCGGATCGTCGCCCAGAAATTCGCGTGGAAAAGCTCGTCGTCGGTCGCCGGCGGGGTCTTGCCCGCCGTATGAATCACGAAATCGGGCGCGATCTCACGGACCGCCGCGTCGAGACCGCTCGCGTCGCCGAGATCGGCCGAGACGAACGACGACGCGGAAACACCGGCGGGTCGGTTGCGTCCCAGAACTACGATCCGGTCGGACGAGCTTCCCGCTCGCTCCAGTTCGAGGCGCAGGACCTCGAGCGCATGCCGCCCCAAGAAACCCGAAGCCCCCGTGATCAGCCAGGTCGCCATGAATTCTCCCTCGCTCCTGGTTGCAATGACGGAACAATGCCGCGACGCCCCGCAAGCATCCGCCGGGCGGCCTCGAACACGCGATCCGGCGCCAGCCGCGTCATGCAGTCGTGATGTCCCAGAGGACAGACCGGACGCTGGCAGGGACCGCAAGGGACTGGGTGATAAATGTGAACGGCGTGCGGATGGTTGGTCCGGGTCCATTCGATCCGGGTCGGTCCGAAAAGCGACACGACCGGCGTTCCGAGGGCCGCCGCGAAATGCCTGGGGCCCGAGTCGGTCGTGACCAACAGCGACGCCCGGCGCACGAACGCTTTTGACAGCCCAAGGCTCAACGGTTGATCGGCCAGGCTGACGACTCTCGGGTGGCCGGCCAGCTCGGCGATCTTCCGGGACGCCTCGCGTTCCGACGGACCGCACAGGACCACGACGGAAACGCCCAGCTCTTCCGCCAGGCGGCGAGCGAGAATCCCGTACGACGCGTTCGGCCAGCTCTTGGCCGGCCCGAACGCGCCTCCGTTGTTGAGGCAGACGATTCCCTGTTCGGCCGAGACGCCGAGCGCCCGACACGCCTCGTCGGCGGCGGCCTCGTCGGCGGCCGTCGTCGCCAGCTCAAGCCGGACGCCGTCGCTCGGGCAGCCGATCAGGCGGAGCAACGCGAGGTAGTATTCGACGATGGGGCACGGGAGCAGCTTGCCGGCGGCGTCGCGCGGCGGCGGCAAGCGATCGGTGAGCAAGAGGCCCCGCGCATACCGGTCGTAACCGACTCGACGCTTGACGCCCGACAGCCAGGCGACCCAGGCCGAGCGGAACGAGTTGGGCAGCAAGACGGCCATGTCGCGACGTTCGGAGCGCAACCGCTTCACGACCGCGGTCGCTCGATGCTCTCGCAGTTTTCCATGAGGATGAAAGAAGACGGTCTCGTCGAACCACTCGGCGCCGTCGAGCACGGGGGCGACGTTCGGCCGAAGCACGGCCGTCAGCTTGGCCTGTGGATACCCGCGTCGCAGCGCGCGGAAGACGGGCGTCGCCATCACGGTGTCGCCGATCAAGCTGGGGCAGAAGACGACGATGTTCATGGAGTGACCGGGCCGTCGTGGCGGCGGATGCTCCCTGTCGTGATCGAGTACACGGGAAATCCTTTCCCTGACAGATGCGGTTCGGCGATCCTTGCCGAGGCTCTCGAATCCGACGAGTCGCGGCTTTCAGTCCTTCGAGCCGCCGTGAGATCCCGGGAGCAACGTCGCGAGCAGCGTCTCCAGCGGCTCGGCGCTTTCTAGTATCTCCAGCTCGATCCGAAGCGCACGCAGGCGCGCATCGCCGAGCGTCGAGGTCCGAAGCTTCACCAAATCCTTTTGGGTGGTCAAGACGAGATTCACCCCGAGACCGTCGGCCCACCGGCCGAGGCTGTCGACGTCGTCGGCCGTGTACGGATGGTGGTCCGGAAAACCGCGAAACCCGACGACTTCACCGCAAAGACCCTCAAGCGTCCGACGGAACCCCTCGGGATTGCCGATGCCGCAAAAGGCGGCGACGCGCGCGCCGGAGAGGCCGTCGAGGGCCGAGGGCTCGCCGTCGCCGTCGACCAGGTCGCGCGGACGGTGTCGCGCTTCGAGCAGCGGAACCGCGCCCGCCCGGCGACGAACCTCGGCGCGAATCTCCCGCCGGCGGTCGTCGGAGACCAGATCGGCGCGGGAGAGGATCACGGCGTGGCCGCGACGGATCGAGCTGACCGGCTCGCGCAGCAGGCCGCGCGGAAAGAGCCGGCCCAGACCGAAGGGATCGAGGGCGTCGAGCAAGACGAGGTCGAGGTCGCGAGCCAGCCGGCGGTGCTGAAACCCGTCGTCGAGGATGATCAGCTCGGTTTCGAGTTCCTCGACGGCGACGTGTGCAAGCTTGACGCGATCGGGGTCTTGCAGATGCGGAACGTCGGGCAGATTCTCCTCGAGGACGAGCCCTTCGTCGTTGATCGCGCCGTCCTGGCCGTAGCCGCGACTGATGATGCAGACGCGGACCCCGCGCTCGCGATACCAGCGGGCCAGCCACTCGACCATCGGCGTCTTGCCCGTGCCGCCGAGCGTGACGTTGCCCACGGAGATCACCGGGACGCTCGCGCGATAGATCGTCTTCAGGCCGCGGTCGAAGGCCGCGTTGCGAACGGCCACGGCCGCCCGATAGCCGACCGAGCCGAGCCCGAGCCCGAATCGGCCGAGACACGCGACAGGGCCTTTCGTCTCGCCTCGCACCAGCCTGAGAAACGCATCGGGATCGATCCTGATCACGCGGTCGACTTTCTCTTGAGAACGCCCCGCAGCGCCGCGGGCTTGTCCCGGAACCGTCGCGCGGGGGAGTGCTTTCCAGCGACGGTCGCCGGCGGGTATGCTGGGAGAAGGCTAACCGCGCCTGATGGAAAGCGTCAAGACGCCCCGCCGTTTCGTCGTCGCAAGGTCCGCATTGATGATCTACCCCCCCGAGCCGCCGCACCCCCTCGTCGACCACTGGATGAGGCGACACCCCAGCGCGGTCAGCTTCGTCCTACACATGTTCGGCATCCCCCCCACCATCCTGGGCGTCTTGCTGTTCGCGGTCTACGCGTTTCTCCTGTCGTTTCCCGTGTTCGTCCTGGCCCTCTCGCTGTTTCTGGGCGGCTACGCGCTCCAGTTCGCCGGCCACTATCTCGAAGGGACCGACCCGGGCGAGGTCATCTACTTCAAACGCCTGTTCGGCGTCCCCTACGTCGAGTTTCCCGCGGGAACAAGCTCCCCTGGCGAGGACCTGTGAAGCGTCGGCTTCGATCGAACCCGGAGAGTTCATCGGCTTCATCGCTCGACAATGCGGGAAAGGCTCGCCCCTCGGCGTCCCTTTAGTACGTGGCGGCCGGGAATACGGCTTCGCTTCGACGGCTCGGCGCGTCCAGTCGGTCGGGGCGAGGCGGGGATTCCGGTCGACTGATGAGCGGACCGACCTGCGATTCGCGGAGGGCTTCGAGCATGCCTTCGCTTTTGCACTAGGACCGATTCAGAATAATCCGTAAGATCCGCCTCATCGTTTCAAGTCGCAGATCACGAACATCCGATACAGTCCGATAGGCCGATCCATTACTCATCATGAGTAAGGTCGCTCGGCTCCTTTCGATGTTTGTTTGTTCACAACTTGTTTTCGGCACGAAGGGTCGGTCGACGCATCTCTTCTGGACGTCCTCGTGGGCGTCGAGAGGGTCGCGACCGGAGCGGCCCGAATGCGACCGCGGCAGTCGAGTCGTGGGCGGTAGACTCCGTGAGCCAAGCCAAGGATGGCGCGGCGTGTTCCCACGCCTTGAGTTACGCGTCACATGGCGATCTTAGTCAAGGACGGCTGGCCATGCGATTGACTTTACGCACGAACCGATGGACTCATGTGGCTGTATTGGCGGCCTGGGTGAGCTCGTCCGGTTGCCAGAGGCTTCCCTACATTGATCAATCCAAGTCGGTTCCTCACGACAATATGGGGAAGATGGCCCTGGAGGACAAGGAAGTCAAACAGGCCGACTTCTTGACGAACAGCTTGCCTCTCCAACTCCCGAAGGTCGCGAAGCCTCGCACGACCAACGATCCGGAAGCGGAAGAGATCTGGCCGATGACGTTGCAGGAGGCGATCCGGATCGGCCTCGACAACTCGGAAGTCGTCCGGGTGATCCCGTTCGGCGCCCAGGGTATTCCGATCGGCGGCTTCGAGCCGTCGCCGTTGAACAACGGGGCCGGCGGCGGCATCGCCGGAGCGCTCGGCGCCGGGACGCTGCAATCGGTCTACGACCCGGCGATCCAGGAAACCCAGATCGCCCAGGCGCTCAGCGTGTTCGACACGGCGTTCACGACCAATCTCGCGTGGGGCAAGAACACGCAGCCGTTCAACAACGCCATCCAGGGCGGTTCGCTCAGCTTCGCCGGACCGAAGACGCCGATCGTCTCGATTCAGGACACGGCCCAGTTCCAGACCGGTCTGTCGAAGCGGACGGCCACCGGCGCCCAGATCGGCATCGTCCACAACGTGAACTGGCTCTATCAGAACAGCACGTTCCTGGTGACGCCGTCGGTCTACACGACCAACCTCCAGATGACGCTCAATCAGCCCTTGATGGGTAGTGCGCCCATGCCGGGCCAGGCGGCCGGTCCTCCGGTCGGCCTCGAAGCCAACCGGGCTCCGATCGTCATCGCGCGGCTCAACGCCGACGCCGCGGTCTGGCGGTTCAAGGCTGAGATCATGTCTCAGGTGCGGTCGATCGAACAACAGTACTGGAGTCTCGCTCAGCAGCACGTCCAGCTCTGGAGTGCGGAGCGGGCCGTCGAGCTGGCCCGCGAGATCGTCAATCGCGAGCAAGCCGAGCTGGTCGTCGGCAAGGGGACGGTGGCCGACGTCGCCGAAGCCCAGCAGCGGCTGGAGCAGTTCAACCTCGACCTCGTGACCCGCACGTCGGACGTGATCACCACCGAGCGTCAGTTGCGGAACATCCTGGGGCTTCCCCCCTCGGACAACCGCCGGATCATCCCGGTCACGCCGCCGACCGAGGCGCGTCTCGAGCCCGACTGGGAGTCGAGCCTCGCCCAGATGGTCACCTTTCAGCCCGACATCGTCCAGCAGCAGTTGCTGGTCCGCGTCGCCGAGCTTCAGCTCCTGATCGCACGAAACCAACTGCTCCCCCAGTTGAACCTGAGCGTGCTCTACCAGCTCAACGGTCTGGGACAGCAGCTCGACTCGGCCGAGGCCATCATGACCGGGGCGACCCTCAAGGCGCTCGAACCGGTGGTCGCCGCCAAGCAACGTGCGGCCGGCGTGCAGGCCCAAGCCGGCGATTACAACAACTTCCGGACCTGGCAGGTCGGCTTCTCGTTCCAGATGCCGCTCGGCATGCGGGGACCGCTGGCCAACAGCCGCCAGGCTCAGTACATCCTCCTGCGGCAGCGGGCCTATCTTCAGCAGGTCGTCCACCAGACCATGCACTCGCTGGCCCGGTTCTTCCTGGAAGTCGACGCGAACTACAAGCAGTTCAAGACCGCCTCGCGACTCCGGGCCGCGGCGGCCGAACGCCTCGCCGCTCAGCGAGCCTACTACGAGGAAGGTCGAATCACGATCGACCGCTTCCTGGACGCCGTCAGCCAGTACGCCCAGGCGGTCGCGCAGGAGGCTCAGTTCAAGACGACCTACAACATCTCGATCGTGGCTCTTGAAGAAGCCAAGGGGACGTTGCTCGCCTACAACAACATCGCCGTCGCCGAAGGCCCGCACCCGCGGAAGGCCTACGTTCAGGCTCGCGACATTCAGAACGGTCACAAGCAGCTCCCGATCAAGCCCGACGGCCCGATGTATCCCGAACGCGAGACGGGACCGCTAACCCCCAACCCGGTCAATCCGGTGACGCCGCCGGGCACCGACCCGGGCAACACGGTGCCCCCGATGCCCGCTCCGATCGGACCGCTGGGACCGCCGCCGACGCCGCTGCCTCCCTTCCGTCCGGCCGGCGAGCCCCCGATCCTCTCGCAGACGCCGGGCCAGGCGGCCCCGACCGTCGCCGACAAGCCCCGGATCGACGCCGCGACGATGCCGACGAGTGGAGCCGCCGCGCCGGTCAACAACCAGCCGCCCGTGGGCGGAGCGCTCCCGACGTCGCCCCCCTCGGCGGCGCCGGAAGCCGTGTCACCCTCTCCGGCTCCGGCCCCAGCGGCCGTCCCGACCTCGTTCGCTCAACCGCCTTCGACGGCGGCCGAACCGGCCCACGCGGTCGACGAGCTGCCGACCCTGCCCGAGGCCATCGATCTGCCTCCACTGCCGCCCGGCTGACCCGCCGAGGCGATCACGACTCTCACTACCGGCCGATGCGTCCAAACGACGCATCGGCCTTCTTTTTTCGAAGGCTGCAAGAACAGTGTTGACCAGTTGTCAAACATATCGGCAAAATGATCCGGCGCTCCTGGTCCGAATTCCATCGCGACTCGCCGGGAAATCGCCACGCGACTTCGTCTTCCGGGCGATCCCGATCCGCTGGATTCACAAATCGAGGAATCCGTCATGACTTGTCCATCGCAGGCTCATCGTGGAAACTCCGGCGATCGACGGACGTTCCTGAAGACGGCCGTGGCCGCCGGTTCGGCCGGCGCGCTCGCCGCGGCCGAGTCGGTCACGCCCGCCTTCGCCCAGGCGGCCCAGGCGGAGCAATCCACCGTTCCCACGGCGACGCTCGGCAAGACGGGACGCAAGGTCAGCATCCTCGGGATGGGCACAAGCTGGAAGCTCTCGCCGAGCTTCGTCCAGGCCGCCCTGTTCTCGGGCGTCCGCTACATCGACACGTCCGAGAGCTACGAGAACACCGTGTCGGAGAAGGTCCTCGGCGACGTCCTCGACCGGACCAAGATGCGCAAGGACGTCTACCTCGTCACCAAGAACGCCGCCTACCGCAAGGGGATGGGGGCAAGCGCCCTGCAGACCCTCGAAAGCCGGCTCGACGCCAGCCTGGAGCGGCTGAAGACCGATTACGTCGACAGCTACTACCTGCACGGGGTCGCCGGCGATCAGATCGCGATCTTGCGCGATCCGGACGTCAAGAAGGCGTTCGAGGAGCTGAAGCGGAAGGGGAAGATCCTCTTCTGCGGCCTGAGCTGCCACGACGCCCGCCTGCCCGAGATCCTCGACGCGGCGGCCGAGGCCGGCTGGATGGATCAGGTGATGTTCAAGTACAACTTCCGCGACGTCGGCGGCAAGGATCGCCACGACGACCTCCAGCGCGCGATCGACAAGGCGGCGAAGGCCAACCTCGGGCTGGTCGCCATGAAGACCCAGGGGGGCTCGGTCAACTTCCCCGACAAGATGGCCAAGCTCCAGGAGAAAGGCTTCAAGAAGGAAGTCGCCGCAATCAAGACGGTCTGGATGGACGACCGGATCCAGGTCGCCGTCAGCGAGATGACGAACCGGAGCGATCTCCGCGAAAACGTCGCCGCGACCCGCGACCAGAAGCTCTCCGCGCGTGACGTCCAACTGCTCGAAGAGTACCGCCAGACGACGGCCCACCTCTACTGCCACGGCTGCGGCCACCTCTGCGAGACGGCCGCCAAGGGCGTGCCGGTGGCCACCGTGCTGCGTTATCTTCGCTATTACGAGGTCTACGGCAAGCGGCAGGAAGCCCGGGCGCTCTACCAGGCGCTTCCTCCCGTCGCCCGCAATCTCGCCGCCGCGGACCTCACGGCCGCCGCCCTGGCCTGCCCCCACGGGTTGCCGGTCGCCGACCTGATCCAGCGCGCCGACCGCCGCCTCAGGGTCTGATCCGGTCCGTCCGGATCGACCTCTCGAACGCCACAGGAATCGGACGGGCCGCCTCCCCCGGTTGCCGGTTCCTCCGCATGAGCCCGAGGCGCGACGAACAGCATCGGAACGGTCGTCATGCCCGTGATCAGGTTCTTTGCCATTTCCTGCGTGTCGATCGTCGTCGCCCTCGGGGCCTTGGGCTGTGGGGGCGATTCCGAGAACATCCCTGATTCTCCGGCCTCGGCGCGGGGCGGCGGCAAGATCGGCGCGGTGCTGCCGACGTTCAGCCATCCCTTTTTTCTGGCTCAGAAGAAAGGGATGGAAGACAAAGCCAAGGAGTTGGGCCTGGAGATCGACGTCCGCGACGGCCAGGACGACGACGCCAAGCAGATCGGTCAGGTTGAAACCCTGATCAACCTCGGCTGCCGCGCCCTTATCCTTTGCCCTCGCGACGAAGACGCCCTCGTGCCGGCGGTCGAGGCGGCCAACCGCGCGAAGATCCCGATCATCGCCCTCAACCGGCGGATCAACGGCGGCGAGGTCCTCAGCTACGTCGGGGCCGACGACGCCGAAGGGGGCGTCCTTCAGGGCGAGGAGCTGGTCAAGCTGCTCGGCCCCAAGGGAGGCAAGATCCTCTATCTTGAAGGCACCGAAGGATCGAGCCCCCAGCGCAAGCGGAGTGAAGGGCTGCTCGCGGTCCTTCAAAAACATCCCGAGATCACGATCGCCGACCGCCGGTTCGCGGGATTTCAGGAAGACAAGGCCAAGAGCGTCATGACCGACCTGGTGCGCCGGTTCCGCCCGGGGGACGTCCAGGCCGTCGTGGCCCAGTCCGACGAGATGGCCTTGCCGGCCGCGGAAGTCGCCCAGGCCGAGGGCTGGAAGGACGTCGTCGTCCTCGGCTTCGACGGCTGCAAGTCGGCCTTCGACGCCGTCCGGAACGGCAGACTCCAATCGACGGTGCTACAAGACCCGGCGGAACAAGGCGCCAAGGCCGTCGAGACCCTGGCGAACTTCCTCAAGGGCCAGAAGGTTCCCGCGGAGAACATCACGCCGCTGCGGTTGATCACCAAGAGCGACGTCGACAAGCACCAGCCCGCGTACTGAATGTTCGTCAACCGGCGGGCCATTCGCCCGAGAAGACCTCGGTAGCCGGGCCGGTCATGAACACCGACTCAGACGGCTCCGGCCATTCGAGCTGGAGGTCGCCACCGGGCAGGTGGGCGAGAATCCGCCGCGAGGTCCGCCCGGTCAGTACGCCGGCGACGCACACGGCGCAGGCTCCCGTGCCGCAGGCGAGCGTGATCCCCGAGCCCCGTTCCCAGGTGCGCATCCGGACCTCTTCAGGGCCGAAGACGTCGACGACGTGGAGGTTCACTCGACGCGGAAACATCGGGTGGTTCTCGATAAGCGGTCCGAGACGCTCAAGGGGGAACGCCGCGCTGTCTTCCACGAAAATGATCGCGTGCGGATTGCCCATGGAGACGGCGGTGACGGCGAAGGTCTGGCCGTCGACCTGGAGCGGAGCGTCGATCGGCGGATCGCCGGGCAAGAGCGTCGGGATCTCGGCGGCTCGCAGAATCGGGGTGCCCATGTCGACCCGGACGAGTTTCGCCTCGCCCTGATCGATCTTCAGATCGAGCGAGAGGACGCCGCGCCCGGTCTCGACGGTCACGCGCTCCTTACGAGCGATCCCATGATCATGGAGATACTTGGCGACGCAACGGACGCCGTTGCCGCACATCTCCCCTTCCGAGCCGTCCGCGTTGAACATCCGCATCCGGGCGTCGGCCTGTCGGCTGGGCATGATCAGGATCAGGCCGTCGGAGCCGACTCCAAAATGCCGGTCGCTGATCGTCCGGGCCAGCAACGAAGGGTCGGAAGGTTCCGGCTGATGAAACGTCTCGATGTAGACGTAATCGTTGCCGAGACCGTGCATCTTGGTGAATTTCATGGCTCGTCGGTCGCCGCGCGAGTAGAGAAGAAGGCCGTAGCGGAGTGAGAACGCGCCGGACTCAAGGAATGTCGAGATCCGTTGGCCGACTGGGCGGTCGACACGTTAACATGGTAGTCCAAACCAAGCCCTGGTGTAAACGTCCGGCGAAGCAGCGCGACCGCCGACTTTCCCGGCGGCTCGAATTCGAGTGCGGGCGGCAAGCCCCATGATTGGGAACGCGAGGATTTGATGCTCGGTACGTCGACGACTCCCTACGACCTGAGATTCCGCCTGCTGGGCATTCCCGTCCGCGTTCATCCCATGTTCTGGCTCGTCTCGGCGATCCTCGGCTGGCAAGACCAGCATTTCGAGCGGGTCGTGCTCTGGGTAGGCTGCGTGTTCCTCTCCATTCTGGTGCACGAGTTCGGCCACGGCCTGACGTCCAAGCACTTTCGCGACGCCCCCTGGATTCTCCTCTACAGCATGGGGGGGCTCTGCTACTCCGAGCGACAGGGAACCAAGGGGCAACGACTCGCCGTGATCCTGGCGGGCCCGGGCGCGGGTTTCCTCCTCTTCCTGGTCACCCTGGTCGTCTGGACGATTTTGCTCGGGATTTCGCCGCGCGAACATTTAGCCCTCATCCTCTTCCTCATCGTCGGCGTCAAACCCGATCCCGTGGCCCTCTTGAACGCCTTTGGGAAGTTCGGTCTGGGCGAGACCGGCATGATGTTCTGGGCCTATTACTTCCTCATCCGCATCAACTTGCTGTGGACGTTCGTCAACTTGTTGCCGATCTGGCCGCTCGACGGCGGCCAGGCGAGCCAGATCATCTCCTCCGTCGTCGACCCGAGAAACGGCGTCCGGCGCAATCACATCCTCTCGTTGGTGACCGCCGGAATCCTGGCCGTGATCGCGGGGGTTCGGACCTCGGACCTGTTCCTGACCTTCTTCTTTGGGATGTTCGCCTACCTGAATTTCCAGGTCCTCCAGTCGATGCACGACGCCCGGTCGCTGGGCGTCGGCGACGACGACTGGTGGCGGCGTTGACCGAGACCGAGGTACTTAGTCGACGAGGTGTCTCAATCCGCCATCTATTTCGTATGGTGTTCCACGGAATCAGACCAGGCGTCAAGACGGCAGGTCGGGGGGTCCCCTCTTTCTTTTGCCGGCCTCATGCCTGAAAATCACTTGGGCCTTTCCACGAGTGGATTCCCAACAAGGGATGAGGCCCTTCGGCCAATAGAGCGCGAGAGCAGAACGAACATACATGCGCCCACGCATCAAGAAGTCACAGGCATCGCGAGGGAAGCAGTCGGACGAAGCGGAAGCGAAGGTCGGCGACGCCCCTCGGAAGGGGGCGGGCTCGCGACGAGTTCGCGCGGCGAGCGATCACGAAGCGGCCCCCGTCCTCCACGCCAACCGGTTGCCTCTCTTGCCGTTGCGTTCCGATCTCGTCTTTCCTCAGACGGTCGTTCCGTTAGTGATCAACCGTGCCAGCGGGATTCGGCTGGTGGACGACGTGCTGGTCGGCGAGCGCCTCGTCGGTCTGGCCAGTCAGCTTCACCCGGAGATCGACGACCCCGGCGTCAACGACCTGTTCCCGACGATCTGTGTGGGAACCGTGCTCAAGATGCTCAAGTTCCCGGACGGTTCCACACGCATCGTCTGTCAGGGGCAAACGCGCGCCAAACTCGTCCGCGTCGTTCAGACCGAGCCGTATTTGATCGGTGAAGTCGAGCCCCTCGAAGAGGTGGAAGAGGAAGGTGTCGAGCTCGACGCCCTGGTGCATCACGTCAATCGACTCTTCCAGCGGATGGTCGACCAGAGTCAGCAGATTCCCGAAGAGCTTCAGGTCGCCGCGATGAACACCCGCGAGCCCGGCCGGCTCGCCGACCTGCTGGCGTCAAGCTTGCCGTTCTCGATCGAGGAACGGCAAACCCTGCTCGGCGAGGTGAACGTTCGCATTCGCCTGGAGCGGCTCGGCCAGTATCTGTCGCGCCAGCTTGCAGTCCTCGAACTTTCCACGAGGATTCAGGAGCAAGTGGGCTCCGAACTTTCCAAGGCCCAGCGCGACCACTTCCTCCGCCAGCAGATCAAGGCGATTCAGGAAGAGCTCGGCGAAGGGGAAGGCGAGAACCCCGAAGTCGCCGAGCTGTGGGAGCGGATCAAGGCCGCCAATCCGCCGGAAGAAGTCCAGCGCGAGGCGGAGCGAGAGCTTGAGCGTCTGGTCGGAATGCACCCGAGTTCGGCCGAATATTCGATCGTCCGAACCTACCTCGACTGGCTGGCGATCCTGCCCTGGGCCGTCGCGAGCCGCGACCGGCTCGACCTTCGGCGGGCGCGGAAGGTGCTCGACACCGACCATTACGATCTCGAGAAAATCAAGGAACGCATCCTCGAGTACCTGGCCGTTCGCAAACTCAAAAAGGATATGAAGGGCCCGATCCTCTGCTTCTCCGGCCCTCCCGGCACCGGCAAGACCTCGCTCGGCAAGAGCATCGCCAAGGCGCTCGGGCGCGAATTCATCCGGATCAGTCTGGGAGGCGTCCACGACGAGGCCGAGATTCGCGGACACAGGCGGACGTACGTCGCGGCCATGCCCGGGCGGATCATCCAGGGGCTGCGCAAGGCCGGCACGAACAACCCCGTGTTCATGCTCGACGAGGTCGACAAGCTCGGCGCCGACTTCCGGGGCGATCCGTCGGCCGCGCTCCTCGAAGTGCTCGATCCCGAGCAGAATTCCAGCTTCCGCGATCATTATCTGGACGTGGACTTCGATCTTTCGAAGGTCATGTTCATCGCCACGGCGAACATGCTCGAAACGATTCCCTCGCCGCTCCTGGACCGGATGGAGGTGCTTCATCTGCCGGGGTACAGCGAGGAAGAGAAGACGCTGATCGCGCAGAAATACATCATCCCCAAGCAACTCGAAGCCCATGGGCTAGTCGCCGACGATCTCGAGGTGACCGATCAGGCGGTCAGGAAGGTGATCGCCGATTACACGCGTGAAGCCGGTCTCCGGAACCTGGAGCGGGAAATCGCGGCCCTCTGCCGCAAGGTCGCCCGCCGCCGGGCCGAGGGCAAGCGCCGATCGGTGACCATCGGCCCCACGCAGGTCGCCGAGCTTCTGGGGCCGTCGCGCTTCTTCCGTGAGCTGGTCGATCGGACGGGTGTTCCCGGCGTCGCCACCGGCCTGGCCTGGACGCCGACCGGCGGCGAGATCCTGTTCATCGAGGCGACCGGCATGGCGGGCAAAGGGGGGCTGACGCTCACCGGCCTGCTCGGCGACTCGATGCGCGAGAGCGCCCAGGCTGCGATGAGTTACCTTCGCAGTCACGCCAAGCTGCTCTTGCTCGACCCCTCGCGGATCAGCAAGACCGACGTTCACATCCATGTTCCGGCCGGCGCCGTGCCGAAGGACGGCCCCTCGGCGGGGGTCGCCATCGCCTCGGCCCTGATCAGCCTCTTCCGGGATCAGCCGATCACCAATGAGCTGGCGATGACCGGTGAGGTGACGCTCACGGGGCGCGTGCTGCCCGTCGGCGGCGTCCGAGACAAGATCCTCGCGGCTCGGCGGGCCGGAATCCGGACCGTCTTGCTGCCCCGGCACAACGAAAAGGACCTGGTCGAGCTGCCGCCGGAGGTCAAGGCCGACCTGACCTTCCGACTGATCGACACCCTCGACGACGTGGTGCCGCGGTTGTTCGAGCCCCCCTCGGCCAAGCCGCGACAGAAACCGGAACCGGTCAAGCCTTCGACTGATCCGCTCGATTCGGTGAAGCGCAAGAAGGTGGCCGCGCCGAGCGACCCCAAAAGCGACCTGCCGCCCCAGAAGCCGCACCGCCGCTCACGAAGTCTCTAACGAATTCGGACAAGACTCCCGCCCCGGCCGGAAGTCGCGCCGCCATCAGGCGGTTGGCTTCCCGGCCTGATCCGATCGACTGATCCTGGCTCTGCTTTCTCATGCGATCAAATTCTTCCGACGGCTGCCGTGTTTCGCTGAACGGCCTCACGCGATCGTTCGCCGGCGCCCAGGCTCTGAAAGGCGTCGACCTCGAGTTGATCGGGGGCGAAGTCCACGCCCTCTGCGGGGAGAACGGGGCTGGAAAGAGTACGCTCATCCAGATCCTCGGCGGCGCCATCCGGCCCGACGGCGGGTCGATCTCGATCAACGGCCGTGAGGTTCGCTTTCCCAACCCCGCTGTCGCGATCGAAGCGGGGATCGCCGTCATTCACCAGGAACTCAGCCTGGTCGACGCCTTCTCGGTCGCGGAAAACCTGGCGCTCGGGAGTGAGCCGCGGATCGGACCCTGGATCGATCGCCGAGCCATCCTGCGGCTGGCTCGCGAGCGACTCGAAACGCTCGGCTTCCCACTCGACCCCGCCGCGAACGTCGCGTCCCTGTCGGTCGGCCAGCGGCAGCAGGTCGAGATCGCCAAGGCCCTGGGAGGCGAGGTGCGGGTCCTGGTCCTCGACGAGCCGACGGCCGCGCTCTCCCGCGCCGAGACCGAGCGACTCTTCGACGTCTTGAGGAGCCTCCGCGAGCGAGGGGTCGCGATCCTCTACGTTTCCCACCATCTCGAAGAGGTTTTCGAGATCTCGGATCGGATCACCGTGCTCCGCGACGGCCGGCGGATTGGAACCTGGCCGAGGTCCGAGCTTTCCCTCGATCGGGTCGTCGCCGAGATGGTCGGCGAGGCGGTGGACGTCCGCCAACGATCGGCTCGCAAAACGTCGGGCGACCCCATGCTTCGGGTCTCGGGGGCGACCGGCAAGACGCTCCGAGGCGTCGATCTGACGGTCGCGCCCGGCGAGGTCGTCGGGCTGACCGGGCTCTCCGGCGCGGGCCAAGAAGAACTGGCTTCGGCCCTCTTCGGCTCGGCCCGGCTCGCCTCAGGCGAGATCGTATGGAAAGGCCGTCCCTTCCGCCCCCGGCACCCGATCGAGGCGAGCGAACAAGGCGTCGCGATGGTGCCGTCCGACCGCCGTCGACAGGGGCTCATCCCGACGCAAGGGATCACCGAGAACGTGGCGATCGCCAGCTACCCTGCCCTGTCCCGCTGGGGATGGATCAACGGGAGACGTCGACGCGCGCTGGCCGCGCGCTGGTGCAAGACGTTCGAGGTGGCCGCGGCAAGCCTCTCGCAAAAGGTGCTCACGCTCTCGGGAGGGAATCAGCAGAAGGTTTTGCTCGCCCGCTGGGCGGCCCGCGATCCCGAGCTGTTGATCCTCAACGAGCCGACCCGAGGGATCGACGTCAAGACGCGAGAGGCGATCCACCGCTGGGTCGACGACCAAGCCGACGCCGGGCGCTGCGTCTTGCTGGTCTCGTCCGACACCCAAGAGCTGACGCGCCTGGCCGACCGCTGCGTCGTGCTGCGAGCGGGCCGCGTCGCGCGACGACTCGAACCGCCGGACTTGAGCGAGCACGCCATCGTTGCGGCCATGGTCGAGAGCTGATTCCCCTCAGCACACGCCCTCCAGGAAACCCGACATGCCCTCCCAGCTCCGCCCGTTACTCACTCGCCTTCCCCAGATCCTCCTGATCTCAGCCGCGCTCGTCTTGATGCTGCGCACCGACCGCTTCTTCACGCCGGGCACGCTGGCGAGCATCCTGACGCAGGCGAGCATCGTCGGCGTGCTGGCGATCGGCCAGACGTTCGTTTTGATCGGCGGCGGGTTCGATCTCTCGCAAGGAGCGATGCTCGCGCTGACGGCGGCCGTGGTGGCTCACCTGGCCCAGTGGACCGGCTCCGGCCCGGCCTGCATGGCGGCGGCCCTGGCCGTGGGCCTCGCGCTGGGCGCGCTCAACGGCTTCTTCGTGGCGGTGGTGCGGACCAATCCGTTCGTCACGACGCTCAGCAGCCTCCTGATTTATCGAGGGGCCGCGTTCATCGCCCTCGGCGGCCAGCCGTTCGCCAACATCCGGGTCTTCCAGGCGATCGACGCCGGTTTCAAGATCAAGATGAGGATGGGCGACACGTACTTGCCTTATCGCGGTCTGATCTTCCTTGTGGTCACCTTGCTGGCGTGGATCACACTCCGGAGAAGCGTGTTCGGGCAGCACATCTACGCCCTTGGCGGCAACGCCGAGGCCGCTCGGCTGGCGGGGGTCCGCACGGTTCGGCTGCGCGTCGCCACGTTCGCCCTCAGCGGCCTGGCGACGGGCGTCGCGACGGTCCTCTACCTCTCCTGGGTGCGGGTCTCGAAGGCCGACACGGGGACCGGCTTCGAGTTCGATTCGATCGCGGCGTGCGTGGTCGGCGGCGTCTCGCTTCAGGGGGGCCGAGGGAGCGTGGTCGGAGCGGCGGCCGGCTGCCTGTTGCTCCAGGCGCTCCGGACCCAGATCACGATGAGCGGGTTCCCCGAGGAATACCGGACGCTCGTCACCGGCCTGGTGATCCTCACGTTCGCCGCGGCCGACGCCCTCGCCCGCCGGAGCGAGCGAGCTTGATCCCCAGATGATCTGGCAGGAAAGCCGGCTTTCGCTTAGCTTTCCGGATCGTTCGTCGGCCGTTCGGGCCGATGCGCTTCCCACGGAAGGAAGGCGAGGTTCGCATGAAGATCCGGCATCCGCTCTTGATCCAGGCCGTCGGGCATGCAGGCTCGTTCCTGATCCGTCGCCTGGGCCGAACGCTCGATTTTCACTTCCGATACGACGATCCGGTCGTCGACCCGGAGGTTGCGCGTCGGCTCGGCCAGCGGTACATCTACGCGTTCTTTCACGAGGTCATGCTGTTTCCGGCCTATTACTGGAACTGGCCGGAGATGCACATCCTCATCAGCGACCATCGCGACGGCGAGATGATCACGCAGGTGGTCAAACGACTGGGCTTCGGCGTCGTCCGAGGCTCGACGACGCGCGGCGGCACTCGCGCGCTTCGTGAGATGAGCGTGCGGATCGATCACGGCAACCTCTGCGTCACCCCCGACGGCCCGCGCGGACCGCGGCGGCACGTTCATCAGGGGATCGCCTATCTGGCGAGCCGGACCGGTCTGCCGGTGGTGGGAGCGGGGATGGCCTTTCAGAACCCCTGGCGCGCGAAGAGCTGGGACCGCTTCTGCGTCCCCCGCCCGTTCTCCAAGGCCGCCTGCGTGACGCCCGCGCCCCTCTTCGTGCCCCCCGACGCCGATCGCGAGACGCTGGAAGAATGCCGCATCGAGATCGAGCGGCGGATGCAGGCCGCCACCGTCGAGGCGGAGGAATGGGTGGAAAAGCTCTGACCAGGGCTCTTTGATCTTGCAAGAAAACCTCGTCGCCACTACTTTGCGGATGCATTTCCTGGCGATCCCATCTCGGCGGCTGGTCACTCCGGTCTTCGGCCTGCGATGCGACGACATCCCTTGAAACAACCCCCACTCAAGCAGCCGATCCGGTGTTTCCTCCTGGTACTGGCGGCCGGCCTGGGAGGCATGCTGGGCGTGGCGCGTTGTTTAGAACCTGATCCTCGCGGCTTCGGCACGCACAGGCAGCTTGGACTCGGTCCTTGCGCCTTCGCGGTGATGACGGGTCGTCCCTGTCCCTCCTGTGGAATGACCACGGCGGTCGCCCACGCGACGAGGGGCCGGCTGGATCGGGCCTGGAATTCCAATCCGGCCGGCGCGTTGCTGGCGGTCTCTTCCGTCCCTCTGATCGGCTGGTTGATTTTATGCTCATGGAAGCGGAGGCCGATCGGCTTCCGGACGGTCGAAGGGCCCCTGCTGGGGCTGCTTCTGTCGATCGTCGTGGTAAGTGCGGCGTTCTGGTTGATGCGAATTCTCGGTGGTCCGGTCTACCTGGCCCCAACCGGCGCGGCGCCGGTTCCTGGCCCGGTCCAGCTCGCCCCCGAAACAAGGAAGGAGGGGCTGTAGGATGAACCCCCGAACGATGACAAGGATGCGACGTGCCGCCGTCTTGACGACGGCCCTGGTAGGGATCATTGCGCTGACGGGTTGCGATCCGCGCCCTTTCTTTTATTTCCTCCAGCCGTTCGAGCCCACGATTCCGGCCCCTGGGCCCTCGCTCAAGGGTAAGAAGGTCGTGGTGCTGACCCACGTGACCGCGACCACGCAGGCTCACTTTCCAGGTCTCGAGCGCGACCTCGCCCGCCAGTTCACGAGCAACCTGCGGAAGGCCAAGAAGGTCACCGTCGTCGAGCCCGAGAAGGTGGCGACCTGGATCGAAGGCCATCCCCAGTGGACCGACCCCTCCGACGCCGCTCGCGACTTCGAGGCCGACTTCGTGATCTTCCTCGAAATCGAGCAGTTCCAGATCCAGGAGCCGGGCGACCTGAACGTCCTTCAGGGGAGCGCCAAGGTTCACATCCAGGCCTTCGAGCTGGCGCACCCGAAGAACAGCAAGGGCAAGGAACTCAAGGATCAACCCAAGGAGTCGTTGTCGAAGTACGACGACTACCAGGAGACGACCTTCCCGGTCCGCGGCCCCGTTCCGATGGACTCGGGGATCGGCCAGGCGGCGTTCAAGAACAAGCTGCTCCAGGTGGTCTCCAACGAATGCTCATGGCACTTCATTGAGCACGCCCAGGAAGACGTCGTGCAGGACGTTCGCTTCAATCAGCGCTGACGCGTCGACGTCCCCTTAACGCATGACTCGCAACGAACCCACGAGAACCAGGAAGGCCGGGCGGTCGATTCGTCGACCCCCGGCCTCCTCTTCGTTCCAGGACTCGGGCGGCGCCGGCGGCTGGTGACCCCAGCGGCCGGGGCGACTTCATCATTTCCGCACCGATCAAATGGAAGCCTGTTGAGATCGGCCGATCCGCGTTGTATGATTCATCTTGAAGTCAGCGAGAGCTTCATCCCACCGCAAAATTTCCGCCCCGCCTTCGCCTCCCTCCCCCTGGTGTCTCGGTCTCCGCTCGCTCGGGGACGACCGAAGCACTGCTCACGAGGAGAATTCCCATGCACGTCGATCGCCGATCGTTCGTGCGCACCCTCATGCATTCGATTCCGACGATTGCAGTCGCCCGCGCGCTTCGGGCGGACGATCAATCGTCGAAAGGGGCTTCGCGGCCGATCCGGGTGAGGATCTGGAGCGAAGGTCTGGCGGCCCGTTCGGTCTACCCCGATGGGATCGACGGCGCGCTGGCCGGACCTCTCGGCCGAACCGCCGACGTGGAGGTCGCCCGGGCGAGCCTCGACCAGCCTGAAGCCGGCCTCTCGGACTCGGCCCTGGACGCCACCGACGTCTTGATCTGGTGGGGTCGCTACCGACACGACGAGGTTCCCGACGATCGCGTCGAGGCCGTGGTCGAGCGCGTGCGCGCGGGGAAACTCGGTCTGCTGGCCCTGTATACGTCCTGCGGCAGCAAGCCGTTCCGTCGCCTGATGAACAGCATGCCGTGCGAGCCTGGAAGCTGGCGCGAGGACGGCAAGCCTGAGTTCGTCACCGTCCGCTCCCCGGAGCATCCGATTGCGCGCGGGATCGGATCATTCACGATTCCGCAGAGCGACATGTTCTCGGAACCGTTCGCGGTCCCCGAGCCCGAGTCGGTCGTGCTCGTCTCGAACTGGGAGCGCGGCGAGACGGTCCGCAGCGGACTGACGTGGTCCGTCGACAAGGGCCGCATCGCGTATCTACGGACTGGGTCCGAATCCTATCCGATCCTCTTTCACCCCTCGATCCGCCAGATCGTCTCCAACGCGGTTTTCTGGTGCGCCCATCGATCGTGAGCGAACCATTCGCCGCCGGGCTTCGTATTGGCTCCGACGACGGGCGGACGTCGGCCGTCTCGGAAGTCCACCAAGTGGTTGACCGGCGCGGGGCGCCCCTTATAATCAGACCAACCTCGTAGGAAAAGCGAAGTCAAACTTCGCCGTTGAGTCGTCGGCCCAGAAAAAAACCGGGATGAAGCGATTCGCCCGGCCTCAGTGACCAGCTTCAACGCTTTCTACGGAAAGCTGAATGTTCGGATGAGCGCTGATCGACCGGCTCGTCGAGCCGGTGCAAAGCTCCTCGTTGAGAAACCGATCGGTTGTTCGAGTTGACGACGCGGAGACGCCCCACCCAGGTCTCCCGTCCAGAACCCAAACCCCAGACGGAGTGAGCATCGATGCGGAAAGTCCTTTTCAGCATGGTCGTTGTCGCGTTGGCGATCCCGGCGTTCGCGGGCGAGCACTACAACAAGGCCGTCAAGATCGGCCAGAAGGCCCCCGCCTTCTCCGGCATCCCGGCCCAGGCTCCCAACGGCGAGGAAACCAGCCTCTCGCTGTCCGACATCAAGGAGGATGTGGTCGTCCTCGCGTTCCTCGCCAACCACTGCCCCGCGGTCCAGGCGGCCGACGACCGGATCATCGACTTCACCGCCGACTACAAGGACAAGAACGTCCGCGTGATCGCCGTCAGCGTCAACGACGTCCAGGAAGACAAGCTCCCGGGCATCAAGAAGCACATCGCCGAGAAGAAGATCAACTACGTCTACGGCTACGACGAGAGCCAGGCGATCGGCAAGGCGTACGGCGCCTCGGCCACCCCGCACTTCTTCGTTCTCGACAAGGATCGCAACATCCGCTACATCGGCGCGATGGACGACAGCGTCATGAAGGAAGAAAAGGTCACCAAGCACTACCTGCGCGACGCCGTCGACGCCTTGCTCGCCGGCAAGACCCCGGCGGTCGAAGAAACCGCCCCGAAGGGTTGCGGCATCCAGTTCAAGAAGGGCTGAGCCGGCCTCGCCTTTGCGCGAGCACACGACGGTAAACCGCATCGAGCCGCCGAACCCTCGTTCGGCGGCTCGATTTGATTCGGTCGCAAGCGCCGACGCAGCCCGGCGACGCAAGGGGCGCGTCGGACGCCGCGACTTCCCCGCCCGGACATCGACCCAAGGGATCGAAAACGCATGAATCTCCCACGATATGCAGCCGTCGCGGCGGTTTCCCTGGCCGGCCTGCTCGCCTCGGCGGGCCACGACCTCACGCCCGCTCGCGCCGACGATTCGAACGCGGGTTCCGTCAAGCTCGAACGTCTCTCCTGGTCCGACTTCCAGAAGCGCATCGCCTCGAACACGCAGGCGAAATGGACGGTCGTCGACGCCTGGGCCACCAACTGCGGCCCTTGCAAAGAGAACTTCCCCCACCTCGTCGAGTTGCACAAGAAGTACGGCTCCAAGGGGCTGGCCGTCGTTTCCCTCTCGCTCGACGACCCCACCGACGAGAAGGCCGTCGCCGACGCCGAGAAGTTTCTCAAAGAGAAGAAGGCGACCTTCACCAACGTCTTGCTCAGCGACGATTCCGGCGACGGATTCGACAAGTTGAACATCAGCGCCATCCCAGCCGTATTCCTGTATGGGCCCGACGGCAAGGAAGTCAAACGGTTCACGATGGACGACCCCAACAACCAATTCACCTATGAAGAGGTCGAACGCGAGGTCGCGTCGCGACTGGCCGACGGCAAGGCTTCGAATTGATCTTGGGAAGCCGCGCTCGCCTGTGATAAGATGAAAACTTCGACCAGCGATCATCGAGCAGACTCGTTCGTGTCGATCGTCGCCGGATTCGCTCTGGTCGTCACTCCCAATCAGACAGAAACGACGGCAATGAAAGACGCCATTCATCCGAAATACGTTGACTCCGTGGTCACCTGCGGTTGCGGCACCACCTTCAACACGCGCAGCACCAAGCCGAAGATCTCGGTGGAAGTCTGCTCGCAGTGCCATCCGTTCTTCACCGGCTCGGTGAAGTTCGTCGACGCCGCGGGCCGTGTCGACAAGTTCAACAAGAAGTTCCAGGGCACCTACGGCAAGGCCAAGAAGACCGCCGAACCCGCGAAGGTCTAGTCCGGTCGTCGGTTGATCATGAAGCGGCCCGCGGGACCCAAAACGTCCCGCTGGGCCGTTTCCTTTGACCACGGCGAAGCCGTCCCGAAGTCTTCGCCGGGTCGCGATTCCGTGCGTTCGCGAGTTCTCGACGCTCTCATCTCCTGGATTCCCCCTTCGTGTTCGAGAAGCTTCAGGCGGACTATCGACGATTCCTCGAAATCGAGCAGGCCTTGCTCGATCCGGCCGTCACGGCCGACGTCTCCCGGGTCACCGCGCTTTCAAAAGAGCGTGGTCGGATCGCCAAGATGGCGGTTCTCTACGGCCGTTACCTCGACCTCGGCAAGCAGATCGAGGAAGCCGAAGCCCTGCTCGACGCCGAGTCCGACGCCGACATGCGCTCCTACGCCGAGGGAGAACTGGCGATCCTCCGCGGTCGCCAGGAAACCGACGCCGAGAATCTCCGGAACCTGCTCTACGACCGCGAATCGGGCGCGGATCACGCGGCGATGATCGTCGAGATCCGGGCCGGCGCGGGGGGCGACGAAGCGGCCCTGTTCGCCCGCGACCTGTATGAGATGTACCGGCGATACTCCGAGACGATGGGCTGGAAGTTCGAGCTCCTCGACATGGAAGCCACCGAGCTCGGCGGCTTTCGCGAGGTCTCGTTCAGCCTGAACGGCGAGGGAGCGTTCCGCTGCCTCCAGTTCGAGAGCGGCGGTCATCGCGTTCAGCGGGTCCCCCAAACCGAGACGCAAGGACGCATCCACACCTCCGCCGCCACCGTGGCCGTCTTGCCGGAGCCCGAGGACGTCGAGATCGAGATTCGCAACGAGGACCTCCAGATCGACGTGATGCGGTCCGGCGGCCCCGGCGGCCAGCACCAGAACAAGACCGAGAGCGGCGTGCGGATCACCCACCTGCCGTCGGGCATCGTGGTGAACTGCCGCGACGAACGCAGCCAGCACAAGAACAAGGCCAAGGCGTTCCGGGTTCTCCGTACCCGACTGTACGACCAGCTCCACGAAAGCGCCCAGAACCAGCGCGACCAGGCGCGCCGGACCCTGATCGGGTCGGGAGACCGCTCCCAGCGGATACGCACATACAACTTTCCGCAGAATCGCGTGACCGACCATCGGATCGGCCTGACGCTGTACAACCTGGATCAGGTGATCCAGGGGGATTTGGCCGGATTGACCAAGGCCCTGATCGACCACGATCGTCGCGAACAACTGGGCGACATCTGAGGCGTCCGCGCGGAAAGGGAGAGTCAGTCATGGGAGACGCGCACGTCGGAACCCCCTCGACGCCCGCTGGGGCCGCCGTGGGCGCGGCCGAGAAGTCGGAAGACTCCTGGTCGGTCGGTCGACTGCTGACCTGGACGACCGACTACCTCCGCAGGCGAGGGTCGGAGAGCCCGCGGCTCGACGCCGAGGTCATGCTGGCGTCGGTCCTGGAATGGGAGCGGGTCCAGCTTTACACCCACTTCGAGGACGTCGTCGGCGAACGCGCCCGCGACCGCTATCGAGAGCTGGTGAAACGCCGGGCCGAGGGCGCGCCGGTGGCGTACCTCGTGGGCCGGAAGGAATTCTACTCGCTGCGCTTCGACGTCGCGCCCGGGGTCCTGATTCCACGTCCCGAGACCGAATTCGTGGTCGTGGAATTCCTCGAAGTCGCGAAGGCGCGCGAGTCGGTTCGCGCGGTCGACGTCGGCACGGGTTCGGGATGCCTGGCCGTGGCCTGCGCGTACCATCATCCCGCGGCGGAATTCGTCGCCGTCGACCTGTCCCGCGACGCGCTCGACCAGGCCCGCAAGAACGCCGCTCGACACGATCTCACCGGGCGGATCGAATTCCTCGAAGGCGACCTCCTCGCCCCGGTCGCCGGCAGGCCCGCGTTCGACGTGATCGTCTCCAACCCGCCTTATATTCCGAGCCGCGAGATCGAGGCGCTCGAAGCGGGGGTCAGGGATCACGAGCCCTTGCTCGCGCTCGACGGCGGCCCCGACGGACTCGCCGTCGTGACCCGCCTCATCGCCGACGCCGTGCCGCTGCTGAAGTCCGGCGGGCATCTCATCCTGGAGATCGGCTCCCCCCAGGAGGCCGACGTCCGCGACCGGATCGCGGCGCATCCGGAGTACACCCTGCTGCCGACGGTCCGCGACCTCCGCGGTCACCCGCGCGTCATCCAGGCCGTGCGGAACTGAAGCGACATCTTCGCCTTGGGTCGCGCAACGAACCTCAACGCGGCGCGTCGGGCGCCAGGTTCAGACCGACCTGAGGAGGCCGATGGTCGTGAGCCGGCGTCGGCGCTTCCCCGTGCGACCGCATGCCGACGAGCTTCAACGCGGCCCGGTAACGATTGCTGACGCCGAGTTGAGGATAGAGACCGCCGACCAGGATGAGGGCGGAAATGATCAGCACCGAGGCTCGTTCGGAAGGGCGAACCTGAAGATCGATCGTCGAGGGATAAGGCCGACCCGTGAAGATCCGGAAATACGCCTGGATCACCGCAAGACCGTTGAGCGCCGTGACGACGACGACCAGGGGCGCGACGAGCGGCAGGGCCTGAACGGCACCCTCGACGACCAGCTCCACGCCGACGAACCCGACGGTGCCGGGAAAGCCGATACTGGCCAGCCCCGTCAGCAGGAACAGCCCGGCCATCATCGGGATCTGCTCGTACAAGCCGTGAAACTCCGTCAGCAGGATGCGGCCCACGCGCGACTCGACGCAACGCAACGCCAGGCCGAACCCGGTCATGGACAGCGCGACGGAAAGCCAGAGGCTGAGCGAGCCGGTGAGCCCCACGGGCACGGCGGTCTCGATGCCGACGAGCACCAGTGAAGAATGGCTCAGGAACAGGTAACAGAAGAAGCGACGCGCCTCGCGTTGGACCAGAGCCATCCCGGCCGCATACAGGGCCGTGAAGAGGGATATCATCGAGATCGCCTGGAGAGCCCACTGCGGCGCCACGGGCAGGATGATCCGGGCGACGCCGTAGACCCCGACCATCGGCGTGACGAACAGGATCGCGGTGCCCAGGCTCGCGTGCTCGAAGAGGTCGGTCATCCAGCAATGGACCGGAACGACGCCGCTCCGCACCAGGACGGCGGCCGTCAACAAGAGGATCGCGATGAGCGATTGCTCTGACGACGAGGCCGTCCGCTCGACGGCGATCTCGCCGAGGACCAGCAGCAGAATGAACAGGCCCATGTGGGCGAGGTAGACGCGGGTCGGCTTCTTGTTTTGGCGAAGCTCCAAATAGGGAGGAACCGTGCCGAGAGCCAGCAGCGCCACCAGGCCCCAGGGGATCGCGCAGGCGAAGGTGGCCAGCAGGATCGCCTCCGACGTCAACGACCGCTCGAAGGAGAACACGCGAGCCTTGGCCCGCATCGTCGAGAGGATCGTCAGGAAATAGAGCAGAGCGGTCAGCGCCAGCAACGGCGCGCTCAACTCGTCGACCACGAAAACGTTGCGGCCGAACAAGTACGCCAGCGGGCTCCACGAATCCCGAGCGTCGTTCGTCTGGAGCGATTCGAAGTCGACCCAGCCGCCGATCATGCACACGAGAGTCAGACCCGCGACGATCAAACCGTGCCGGCGCGCGTCGTCGGGATCGCTTCGGAATCGGACCCACAAGGCGCCGATCAGCGGGATGAAAACTCCCAGCTCGAGCCAGGGAAGGCGAAGCACGTTCATCACAACTCCTCAGCCGTCGGCGCGACGGACGCGACGTGGTCCGACTCGCGCGAGATTCGCCCCGTAAGTAGATCGGTCCAACGTCGCTCCATCCGGTCGCACCACCGGAATCCCCTCATGAACGGGCGAACGATGAAACGGTCGAGCCCACCGTCGAGCTGACCCCGGTCCAGTCCGATCCGGTAGAGCCTCTTCCGCGTCGCGGCCGAAAGCCAGCGCCTTGAGAGGCTGTCGTCGTAATGCAGATGGCCGCCGATCGCGTTCTCGAGCTGGTGGTAGTCGTGAAGTAGCGAGGGCGAGCGAAGCAACTGAAGCGTGCGCTGGCACACGTGGCCAATGATGTGGATCAACGGCAGGTAGCGAAAGCCCAGGCCGATCTCCGCCGTGATGATCCCGACCTGAGTCAGCGACGCATAAGCCAGCGCGCATTTCACGTCGGTCTGCACCCGGCCGGCGATCACTCCGAAGGCGGCAGACGCCAGGCCGATCGCCACGACCGCGATGCACAACAACGTCGACAACTCCAGGATCGGGCTGACGCGGAGCAGCAAATAAACCCCGAGGTGTACCGAGAGCGCGCCGTAGAAGGCGGCGCTCGACGGCGTCGGTCCTTCCATCGCCCGAGGCAGCCAACCCGAGAACGGGATCAAGCCCGACTTGCCCGCCGCAGCGATCAGGAGCAAGAGCCCCACTCCCAGCGCCTGGGCCGACGTGAGCGCCGCCTCGCCGTGCGGCCAGGGCCCTGATCCCGTCAGAACGGCGAAGTCGCCCGAACCCGTGACGTGATGGAGCATCAAGGCCGCGATCAAGAACGCCGCGTCCGAAATCCGGTAGACCGACCAGATCCGCTGCGCGTTGAAGACCGGGGCGGGCCGCTCGTGGAAGAACGCCACGAGCAGGGCCGACGACAGCCCGACCAGTTCCCAACCAAGGAACAACGTCTCGATCGTGCCGGCCAAGGCCGCGACGATCATGCCTAGCAAGAACACCGCGAAATACAGGAAGAATCGACGGTAGCCCGGCTCACGGTGCAGGTAGCGGTTGGCGAACGCCCCGACGACGCCGACGATCACGAACGACAACGCGGCGAAGGGTATGGAGAGACGGTCGAAGACGAACTTGAGCTGAAACCGGAAGCTCTCCTCGGGAAGGGCGACCCAGTCGCCGATCTCGACGGGGACGTACCGAAGTCCCGTCCAGAGCATGATTGAGAACATCGTGACGACCGCGAACAGGCCGCAGCAAACGCAAGAGGCGGTCCAACGCGCTATGGCCTCTTCGCTCAGAGGGCGCGACGCCAGACTCGCGAGGCCGAATACGCTCAACAGCAGCGCCGGCGCCCCGATCGCGGCGAGCCCGAGCACGTCGAAAATCCACGGATTCATGATCGAGGCTCCTGGTCGTTCCGGGCTTTCGGCGCCGAGCTGGGAAGAATCGAGGCGAACCCCAAGTAATCGCGCCAGCCTCGATACCACGCGGACGACGAAGGCGACGTCGGCAGGCTCTCGATCGGACCGTCGTAACATTGAAACCGGCCGTCTCGGTAGACGCGTATGGTCGGAGAATCGTAATCGAGGGTCGCCATGTGGACCCAGCCGTTACGGACGAGGCGTTCGACGTTCGGGTCGGCGGCGATCAACGCGGCGAGGATCTCGGGCGTCGTCTCCACGATGAACAGCATCCGCATCGGCTCGTGAAGCTCGACCATCTGCCAGGGAAGCCCCGGGCGAAGGTCGCTGGCCGCCCCATCCATCACGCCCAGGAGGGCGGTCACGTTGTGCGGCAGCTTCGTCCCACAGCCGTAACCCGTCGGATCCACTCGGGAGAAGTAGTACTCCAGGCTGATGCCTCCGCAGACCGGAACGACGGCGCGCATCAAGCCCCTGAGGATCGTGCCCTGAGCATCGTCCTGCGATGCGTCGTACGAGGTGAGGAAGGCCCGGCGATCCATGAACAGCCCGCGTGTCCGCGAGCGACGCCCGACGAACGTGAAGGCGTTCGTGGCATGGCCGCATTCCGCTCGGGTCTGCGAGAGGTCTTCGGCCCGTCCCTCCACATGGCGGAGAGCCTCGTCGACCGTCAAAGTCAGCGGGGCCGACTGGAACCTCCGGCATCGTTCGTGCGCATCCCGTCGGCGAGCTTCCTCAAGGGCGTTCGTCGCCCTCTTGAGGTTCTCCTCATGCGACGATGGCAGGCGATCGAGATCGAACCAATCGAAACCGTCGCTGCACGTATTGTGGTAGGCGCCGACGAAGTGCACGTCGTCGGGAATCACCAGGCCGGTCTGGGCGAGTCCCTGCCGCACGCGCGGGTCGTTCGCCATCTCGGCGAAGGCGCGGGCATTCGGCCCGCCGCGAGCTCCGCCACAGGCGCCGCAGTCATAAGCCGCCGCCTGGGGGTTGTTGAGGCTCGACGAACCGTGGCCTGCAACGATGACGAGAGGCGCGAACCCAGCCGTCATGCCGCAACCTCGGAGCAAGCCGTCGACGATCGCGGTCCTTTCCCCGAGGGAGTATCCAAGCCGCCCGTTCCCGGGATCGTCCACCTGTTTGCATTGTTCCAGGGTGAGCTGAGTCAGCGGCGGCGTCATGATCCGGCTCAAGAACCGCCTCAGTCGCGCGGTCCTTCTTGGCAGCAGGACGCGCATGACCAACGGGACCGTCGCCAGGGAACCGAGCAATCCCGTCAGGAAGCCGCCGACGAAGCTCCGAGATCCGATATGCAGGCGATGCGAAGTCCGGCCGATCCAGCGTCGCACCAACTCCTGAAACCGGCTGGCGTCGCCCAACGAGCGTAAGGGGACTTCGCGGACGTAGTGGGTCGGCTTGATATTGACCGGGCAAAGGGGACGGTAGTGCGCCTCGGCGACCCCGCGATAGTACATCGCGACGCCGTAGAAGCCGGCCACGCCGAACGTCTCGCAATCGGGGTCGACCTCTTCCAGGTGGCGGCGAAGCGACTCTTCCCGGTCGTCGAGGCAGTGGACGGTCTGGAAGGCGGGTCTGGCCGCGGCCTCGACGCCGGTCACCGATCCAACGGTCGAGTTCGGGTGCGTGATGAGCGCGTTGAAGACCTGGTGGTAGTAGCGCCGTTCGTACGCCAGATGATAGATGCGTCGGCGATCGAAGCTGCCGAACGACTCGATCTCGGCGACGAGCCGCGCCCACTCGGTCTTCGAGAGACGAGTCAGCTCGGCGGGGCTCCAGCCTCGAAGTTGCGCCAACTGGAACACGAGATAAGCTCGCTGATCGGCGCTCGACCGTTGCGGTGGAGGAAGAAGGGGGGTCAGCTCTCCCCGCATTTCACGCAGGTCGACGTCCTTCTGAAGAACTTCGCGACCCGCCCATCGCAGGGCCAGCCGCTCGAGGATCAGTCGCACGGCCAGGAATTCCGTAAGCGTCCCCGCCGGCGCGGGGCGGACAGTCCATTCCGCGTTCGTCTCCATCTGCCTGAGCATGCCGGCCCAGCCGCGCAGGGCGATCAGCGTCTGCGTGATGTATTCCTCGCGATCCGACTCCGGGACACCCAGGAGATCCAGCGACTCGGCGATGGACCCCAGCGGCGAGAGTCCGGCTCGCTCGATTCTTCGCAGCTCCTCGGGCAAGGGAGCCAACCACTCGAGGACGGGGCGGGAATCGCCGTACAGGTCGAGGAAAGCCCGATAGAAGCCATCGTCCCGATTCGGTAGGGGCCACGCGCCAAACCCCTGATCGAGGAAGGCCCCGCAGAAGCGAATCAGCACCTCGTGGGCCAGCAGGTCGGTGTCTTGCCCCGAAGCCTGGAGCAGAAGATCTCGGTGGCGGAGAGGGGGCGGCGGCGAGACCGGCTGCTTCGCGGACTGGACGCCGTTGCGGCAGATTCGCCAGAGCAGCGTGAGCGTGAAGGCTTCCCAACGCTCGGTCGACCAGTTTTCCGACTTCGAGGCGCCGAACTTCGCGATCAAGGAGTCGACGAGCTGACGACTCTCATCAGCCGATTGGGGCGACTGCGTCAGATACTCTCTCATGACCCAGTGCCGGGTGTGGTCGACGAGCTGGAGCCGAACGTCGGGCGACGTTTCGCTTCGGAACCGACGGAGCGCGTCGGACTCGACGATCAACCAGTGCAGCTCCGCGTCGGTGCCGAGCCGGAGCGGATGCTCGAGCATGGCGAGGCGGAGGTGGTATCGCGTCCCCATGAAACCGATCAACTGGTCGGCCTGATCGCCGAGGTCGTCGATCAGCACCGAGGCCAGGTCGTCGGGTGTGATCCGACCGCGCGCCAGCTCGCGTCGAAACGACTCCTCGGGCGGATAGGGATGACACCCGTAGGTCGTCGCCCCTTTTCGAACCGCCACATCGAACGTGTCTTCTTCGAAAGCGTGCAGCGTGTTGTGATGCACGAAGACGGTGATGGGCCCTTGCGACGGCAAATAGTGGGACGCGTGTTCGATCTGGTGTTCAAGATCGCGGAAATTCGTGGATTCGTCGGAAGTGGTACGAACGAGTGCTTCGCTGACGCTTGTGTCATTCACGGAAGGTGCGCCCCGAATCCCTGAGACCTGAGCCATTGGCGAATCGCTATATCGAATTATTCCACGGAGGTCCAACCGTGCAGCGCCTCCGCTGATTCATGCTCGATACGCGCCCGGGCGCACGTCCGCATGTCGAGAAGTTCGTAAGACCACGAAAACAGTCGAAAGCACGTGAGTCGACGGTCGAAACGAAACCGCGATTGGACGGCCTCCAAACCGGCACCGCCGACCAGACGAGAAACTTCAAATTCGTCTGGTCCCACGCGGACCAAGGGCTTCACCCGAGTCGAAAACAGCTCGACGCGTCGAGTCAGGGGGAAATCGACGGTCCGAGTCCAATGGGAGGGAACTGAGCCTCGGACGATTTTTACATTAAATATCTTCAACGTAAACGTCATCGCTGTCAATGCGGTTCCGGACTTCATTGATCCATGCAACACATCGACATTTCGCGATGGCGTCTGCGCCGCGCTTCGGCCCAAACGTCGAAAGCCGCGAAGCCCCGGCGGCGTCTCGGCGCCTCTGTTTGGAGAGAGTCGCCGAGACGCCGCTGGAGCCTCGCGGCATCGTGGTTGGATTGGAGGCGAACAGCGAGGACGTTCGGTCTGAACGTCTTTACTCGCCGGCCGATGCGGTGGTCGGCTTGACCGGCGTTCGGACGTGGACGATCTCGATTTCCGCCGTCTGGCTCGACGCCTTGGAGGCGCCGCCGACCGCGAGGATCGAATCGTCGGGGCCGGGCAGCAGCCGGTGAGTCAGGCGCGGGAGGGCCCAGGCGCCGACGGCTTCCCATTTGTCGCCGGCGTCGTCGAGGCGGTAGATCCGTCCGGACGAGCCGCTGTAATAGAGCCGACCGGCGATGTCGAAAGCCGAGGTTCCGAAACCTTCGGTCCGTCCGCCGCCGGGGAGTTCGGGCCCGCGCGACCAGGCGCCGGACGCCGGGTCGTAGACGTCGACCCGACGGTCGACCGTCATGCCGCCGCCGACGAGCCCGCCCAGAACATAGAGACGGCCGCCGTGACTGGCGACGGAGAGCGCCCGGCGCTTGAAGGGCTGAGCGATCGTCTTCCAGCCGTCTTCCGGCTTATCGAGGTTGAAAGCGACCGCCGAATCGAGGAAAACCGACTCGTCGGACTCGCCTTTCATGTGCCATCCGCCCGCGACGTAGACCGTGCGGCCGACCACGATGGCGTCGTGCGTCGAGCGCGGTTCGGGGAGCGGCGCGAGCGCGGTCCAGCTCTTGGTTTCGGGGTCGAACCGGGAGAAATCGGCGACCGAGTGAAGGTCGTGCTCCTCACCCGTCTTGTTCTTGGCGACCATGCCGCCGATCCGGTAGAGCGACTTGCCGTCGGAGACCAGGGCGAGCCCCTGGAGATCCTGCTGGAGCGGAAGTTCTTCCCAGGTCTTCCGATCTTCCAGGTTCAGACGGCGGAAGTGCTTGGCCGTCGTCTCCTCGCTGTAGCTGTGAGTCTTGCCGACGTGGCCGCCATAGACGTAGAGCCACTTGCCGAGCACGGCGCCGCCGAAGCTGTTGACGGCCGGAGCGGGGATCGTGGCGAACGTCGTCGCCTTGACCGCCGACTGTCCGCCGAGCGCCTTCTCGGCGGGCGTGAACGTGAGCGTCGCGTAGTAGCGGGTCTCGGCGTACGCCTTGCCGTCCTTCTCGCCCGGCGTCCGATCGATGAAGTTGGCCCACAGAGCCGTCTTGCCCTGCTCGAAATTCTCGACGACGGCGCGGCCCTTCTCGTCGGTGGGCAGCTCGGTCGACTCGCCGGCGGCGGGGTAGACCTTGATTCGAGCCTTGTCCACCGGCTTGCCGTTGAACAGGACCTCGATCTGGGGCTTGCCGTCGGTCTTGACCAGGCGAACGCGGAGCTTGTCGCCGTGCTCCTTGACCTTCTCGCCGACCGGCTCGGTCTGAGCGCGGGCCGTGTAGTAGAGGTGGTAGGTCTTGTCCCCCTTGGTCTTCACGCCCAGGTCGCGCTCGGCGTCGACCAGGGTCGGCGGGTTGCCGGCCCAGTAGGCGTCACGCGTGGCTTCGGTCAGCTCGGAGGGCGTCGTCTGGCCGTCGACCGTGATTCGAAGGTCGGTGACGTACTTGACGAACTTCGAATCGGGCTCCGGATCTTCATTGAAGAAGGCCTGGATCTTCGACTCGCCGGCTTTTCCGGCGGACTCGACCTTGATCCAGATGAAGTGGGCCCAGGCGGCTTGAGGCAGAATCAACGCGGTCGCCAGGGCGGCGCCGAGGAGTGCTTTCGATCGAACGGATGTCATGAAAGTTGGCTCGCTAGAGAACGGAGGGAAATCAGGTTGATGTCGAAGGGGTCGGGTTGATTCGAGGTGTCGCGCTCAGCCTTCGGCCGGCAGTTTGAGGCCGCGTTTGCGGGAGGCCGCCTTGGCTTCTTGCTCGCGACGAAGCTTCCGCAGGGCCTCGTCCGCGGCCTGGGCCTGCTTGCCCTCCTCCGAGTCGGCGCTGACCACCGGACTCGAGGGGGGGGACACGCCGCCACCGCCGCATCCGGACGCCGCCCTGGCGGCGGAGAGCGCCAGGAGGATCGCAAGAAGTCTCGTCAAGGTCTTCAGTGTCATGAACTTCGGACTCCTCTATAGATCCCGATGGCCACGATTAGAACGCGTCGGAAGAGACGACTTCGCCGGCGTTCATGGTGGAAAGCGCCTGGTACACGCTCGGGGCGATCGAGTCCTTGATGGTGCGAACGGTGCCGTCGCCGAACAGGAAGTTGGTCGCACCGGGGTGGGCCGACCGGAAATTCGGCAAGGCCTGACCGGGAAGCGGATACGCGGCGCCGGGGGGTAGATCGAACAGGTCGGTAGTGGATGCGGCGCCGCAATCGTTGAGCGCGTAGGCGGTGCCGACCGAATCGACGGTCCGGGCGATGAGGCCGCCGATGATCCGAGCCGTCACCCCACCTCGCGTCCACGTCCGCGAGCGACCGTAGGCCATGAACATCAAGTTGTCGTAGTAGACGGGAACCGTCGGATAGGCCGCCGCCAAAGGCAGGCAGACCCGCGTCGTGGTGCCGGAAGCGTAGAATTTGTTGCGAGCGTTGCCGCCGGCCGCCTCGCCCATCAGAAATGTGTTGCTGGCGCCGTCCTGGAATTCGGCCAGTCGCGTGGCCGAGTCGAAACCGAACGGCCCCATGCGGTTGGTTTCGCCGTACCCGCGAACCACGAACCGTCCGGCGCCGCCGTTGAAAAGGTAATCGGTCACGGCCGCCTTCTCGACCGACCAACCGTCGCTCGTCGTCGTGCCGACTTCACCCACCGCACGATTCGACGGGCAGAGGAACATGCCGAACTGGAGAGTGAAGGCGGTGCTGTTGCCCCACTGCGACCACCCCTGTATCGGGAGCGACCCGCCGGTGTTCAAACTGAAATTGAAGACGTTGTAGCCGTTCGTCTGCTCGATATAGGGCAGCAAGAAGCTGTACCCCGTGTAATTCATATAAACATAGCCGTAGCCCCCCTGCGAGGCCGGGGGCAGAGAGTTGACCGAGTCGACGTAGTTGTGAAGCGCCAGGCCGAGCTGCTTCAAGTTATTGGTGCACTGGATGCGTCGGGCGGCCTCGCGGGCCGACTGAACGGCGGGTAGAAGCAAAGAGATCAACACCGCGATGATCGCGATGACCACCAACAGCTCGATCAAGGTGAAGCCGCCGGTTGAGCGTAGATTTCGTTTCACGGGAGGAATCTCCGGTCAGTGGCTCGGCAGGAAGTTGACACTGAGTTCAAGTGTCAACGGTGAGATTCAGGAGTCGCGTCCGAACAAACCCTCTGCTCGGCATGGCCATGGCCCCCTAAAGGGCCCCCAAGCCGTGGCGGACGGGGTTTCTTCGTCGTGGGTTGAGGCGGAAGGCTGGCCCATTACATTGCGACTGAGATTCAGTCTCATCGCCAGACTATAAGCGGCGTTTCCGCGCAAGTCAATGAACGGCCTCGAAGATTGGGGACATTTAAGAGAGGGGGGCTCTGAGCCACGGCGCGCAAGCGGAAGGCGGCGACGGGGCCGGAAGGGAGGAGACGTCGGTGGAACCGGACGATTACGCCGGCGGCCGCTTGGGAGGGATGGAGCGAAGGCGTTCGGAGAGGGTCGCCATCAGGGGCCAGCGATCACGCTTGTTGACGGCGGTGAGACTTCGAAGGACCTCGCAAAGCTCGTCGGAAAGCTTGGGTTTCAGCCTAGCGGGGTCGTTTGCGGGGAGGCTGAACCTCTGGAGCAAGGTATTGGCGGAGGCGGGCGTATCGTAAGGGTGCCGATCGGTCAGAAGCGCGTACGCGACGACCCCGAAGCCGAAGATGTCGATCCGTTCGTCGATGGGTTCGCGGCGAAGCAGTTCCGGAGCCATAAAGAGCAGGCAGCCCGTCCGGTTCCCGGGTTTTCTGAAGGCGGCGGTGTTGGGCACGGAGAGCCCGAAGTCGATGAGCTTGACCTTCTGGTCGCGATTGATCAGGAAGTTGCGCGGATTGACGTCGTGATGAATGAAGCCCGCCTCGTGGACGGCCGCCAGCCCTTCGGCGGCCTGGGCCAGCCACTCGACCCGCTCGGCCGTGCGCCCGAGCTTGGCTTCTTGAACCCGGTCGAAGCTGACTCCGTTGATGTATTCCATCACGAGATAATGCTCGCCGTTGCTGGTCGAGCCGTATTCGAGGGTGCGGATGACGTTGGGATGTCGGACCTGGATCGCGATGGCCCCTTCCGGCGGACGGGCCTCGTGACGCGACGCCCGGGCCACCGCGGCCTCGTTCTGCTCGCGATTCTGGACCTTCAAGCAGATCGTCTTGCCGGTCTCGGTATCCATCGCCTTGTAGACGCGCGACATGCTCCCCTGCGAGGAGATGTCGGACTGGATCATGAATCGCTTCTGAAGAACCACCCCGGTCCGGCAGGGCTGACCTTCCGAAGGGCTGGCGGCGAACATCCCCTTCAGCCTGCCGATCATATCGCCACCCTCCTCGCATGCACGTCTTTAGATAACTATCGGGAGCCGACGAGACCGGGAAATCACGAGGTTCCCGCTTAAGTGCTTCCACGCGCTCCAAACAATCCCCGGATTACTACGATCGATTCGATCCCGCGTGACGTTTCTGAGGGGAGAATTCGCGTGACCGGCGAGAATGACACGAATCTGGAGAACCCAAAACTTTCGTAGTCCCGTGCCGATACGACATAAGGCTCAGCGTAACAAGCATAGAACCAACGACTTAGGTTAAACCGAGTCACTCGACTGGAGGAACGCGCGAGAAGATGCGTCCCGAGTGGGTGTAAAGCACGCCCGCCGTTCGCGCGAGAATTCGTTTGCGGCCGTCCTGGTCGTGGAAGGTCGCGACCTTCGTCAATTTCGGGGCGTTCGCGGGCCAGTTGTCGAATTCGGATTCCAGCAAGAGTGCGTGCCGACTCTCCGGCGTGACGGGGTATTCGATGTGCTGGGGGCTGTGGAGTTGCTGCATGGGCCGACCGATCGCCCACGCCAGATCTTCGGGCCAATCGTGGATCGTGTAAAGGGTCCAGTTCGGCAAGATCCATTGGCCGATCGCCCGGCCCCAGGGCCCCTGCCCATGCCGGTAATTCCACTCGGGAGTGTAGTATCCCCAGTGGACCAGCTTGAGGCAGACGGTCATCAGCAGCATGGCGGCGACCGATCGCCGGGCGCTTCGGGTCTCGACCGCCCGCCAGACCAGGCCGAATACGGCGATGCTCATGACCACCACCACGACTCCCAACGGGCGATAGTAGGGCATGGCGACGGTCATGATGAAGCCCCCGTACAGGGCGACGACCATCCAGACGGCCGTCAGCGCCAGAACCGTCCCGAGGAAGAGACGGCGCGTCCGAGGGTAAAGCACCCCGCTCCAGGCGGCTTCGAGGGCGGCGGCGGCCGCAACGAGGATTCCCACCAAGGCGACCGTCCTGCAAACCGTCGCCAGCCCGGGGATGATCGTGCCGCCGATCATCGCGGCGACGCCGAGCTGGAGCCAATCCAGCACCAGGCCCGATCCATTCTCCCTGACGGTCTTTCGCAACGAGGGACTGAGCATCAGCAAGGCGAACGGAGCGAGCGGGAGAGCCAGCAGGAAGACCTCGACCCCCAGGGTCCAGTCCGGTTTCTGGGTCAACGGCCACGCCAGCGCCGCGGCAGCCGCCTCGATCGACCCGACTTTGATGGTCCAGGCGAGCCAGGCCGACGACGCGATCATCGGAGGCAGGATCAGCCGGTAGGAAAAATCCGCCTCCCGGCGGCCCAGGACGAGGATCGCCATGACCAGCAGAACGAGCGGCGGCCACCCCCCGGAGAGGAAGGCGAGGGCCGCCCAGATTCCCGTCTTCCAGTCCGAGGCCCCGTTGAGCAGCCGGTCGATCGCGGCGATCGTCGCCAGGCCCGTGACCAGGTCGAGCCCCGCGCTGCTGGAGTGGTCGAGCAAGGCCACCGAGCCGAACCAGGCGAATCCGAATAGAAGGCTCAGGCGGACTTTGCCGGCTTCGATCAATCGCCGTGCGACGATCCAGCCGGCGACCATCCCCGCGACGGCGGAAGGCCAGAGCACGGTGCCGCTCTCTGGACGGCCCGGCTCCTGGGTGAAGAAAAGCAGCCTGCTGAGGGCCACGCGGAGCGGCCAGACGTCGGGCTGCCACTGGCCGAAAACCTGTCCCAGGGGGCTGAAGGCGGTGCTCGCGGCCAGTCCGATCCGGGCGTCGGCGGATCTCAGGTCCGAATCGGCGCCGCCGAACAGGACGAAGCAGAGGCCGAGAGCCACCAGGACCGGACCGCACCAGGCGACCGGGTCGGGCAGTCGCAAGACGACCCTGGCCTCGTCGGCCCTGAGCTTTCGAGAGCCGTCGACGCGCGTGGTCTGAATCCCGTCAATGGCCATGATCCGCCTCCTCGACGACCGGAAGTTCCGCAAGTTCCGCCTTCTCGACCGCCGGGCGTTCTGGCTGAACACGGTCGTCGATCGTGACCGGGTTATGCAGGACCGTATCCGGCTTGATCTTGGTCATCGCGAAGATGTAGCCAGGAATCCAACCCTCCCGGTACGTCTGCCTGCGCATCTCGGCCGCCACGTCTTTCACCGTCCACCCGTCGCGTTCATACCGGTAAAGCGCCACCGCCGAGCCGGTCCGGCACGTCCCCCGGGCGCAGTGAACCAGGACCGGGCGGCGGTCGGGATCGTCGACCGCTTCGAGGACCTTGCGGAACTGGGCTTCCTCGCCGAAGCCGTCGCCAGGCATGGGAAGGTTGAGGAAGCCGACGCCAAGCTGCTTGGCGAGCTCCCGCTCCCTCTGCATTTCCTCACCGGGGAGCTGGAAATTCACCACGGTCCGGATTCCGTACCGCTTGACGGCCTCGGTGAGCTGGTCGCTCGTGAGCTGGCCGCTGCGATACAGGACCCCGTGCTTGACCACGTCCCAGTGATCCCATTGCAAGCGGTTGTGACGGTCGAGCCAGGCCATCCATGCGGCCCCGCCCGCGGTCGTCAAAATGATCGCGCCGAGGAGGATTCTGCGCATCCGCCGTTATCCTGTGCTGAAAGGATGAACCGTCCATGGTTCCGCACCGCTCGGAACGGGTCGGCAAACAGTCCAGAGGGGCGAGAAAGCCCATGCCGAGGCGGCCGGGCATGGTAGGAAACCCCCTGGGTTCGGTCAATCCGAACCGAGGCCCCGTCTGATCGCGCCGACGGGCGACCTGCTCGCGGAATTGGGTTCGTTCGCTCCCACCAGGACGCCCACGAACACGCTGTAATACACTGAAGTCAAACAGTTTATAACCATCTGGCCGATTGGGTCCGTTCGCGCTGAAACACGCCCGGTCGAGACGATCCAGCACCGTGGCCGGCCTACCCACCGGCTTGGAGGCCGCGGACGTCGAATTGGGTTCCTTCGCGCCGAACTACGCCTCGTGGATACGCTTCAACCCCGCTCGACGCAGCTCGGGCGGATTGGGTCCGTTCGCGCCGAAAGCCGCCGATTCCTCGCCCCGACGTCCTTCCCGCCGTCCCGGCCGAATTTGGGTCCGTTCGCGCCGAAAACCTTGGAACGGCGACCGGCCGTTCTCCCTGTAAGGCATTTGCACAACACTCTTTGCATCGACACAGAGGATTCGGGGATTGGGTTCGTTTGCTCACGTTTCCCGTGCTGGCGCTTGGTCGGAGCCGCACGGCTCTCCCGTTTCAACGACGCGCCGATTGGGTCCGTTCGCGCGTTTTTTTTTGGGTCCGCCCGCGTCCTGTCCGCCTCCTCTCGAGGGCCGATCACGATTGGGTCCGTTCGTCGCTTTTTCGATGCCCCCAGCGCCGGCGGAGGGAGGCTCCCGCCTGTGAAACGCGCACCTACCGCCAGATTGACAAAGAGACGATCACCCGCTGATTCACCATTATGAATATACGACCTGGGACGACCCGCCGAAGACGCTCTCCGAGGTTCGGCATATTGATCCTGGAGAGTGGAGGGGCGTCCGATCGCTGGCGCTTCGAGTTGCCCTGAGAATTCCGGTCTGTGGTTTGCCGTAGGGGCCCGATCGCCGAGCGTGAGCGGTCGGTGTGAAACGAACCGGGCACCCACAAGGGGCGCCCCTACCGGCCTCGGGCGACCGCAGGCCCCCATTTTCATCAGGATGGGTGCCGCCTCGGCGGCATGACCGATTGCTCTGTAAACAACCCGTGGGACGATCGGGGAGCGAAATGGAAGCCCGAAGCGCCAGCGAGTGAATTCCCCGCTGGCATGCCGAATCAGCGAACGCAAAACAATGCACTCGCTGGCGCTTCGGGCTTGTACTCGGACCCGGCCGACGCGCCACCCCATTCTCATGAGGTCGGGTGTCTCCACGGCGTCATGATGGTTAGTATCGCGGACCTACCCGCCTCGCTCTGCTCGTGGTCCGACTTGCCCCCCTGGTTTTTAAGCCATACGATGAGACGAACGACACGAGTTCTTCGCGGCTGCGCGCCGCGATTCGATTCACACAGGGCCCCCCTCGATGCCGCAGCTTCAATCTCCCGGCCTGCTCGGACGCCGAAGCGGAACGGTCCGAGCCATCGCAATCGGGCTCGTCTTGACCAGCCTCGCCGTCGATCGGGTGCAAGCCGACCCGCCGCAGCCGGCGAAAAAGGACAGCAGCGTCCGGGCCAGGCCCAAGGACGCCGTCCTGACGACGTCGATCGAACCGGCCGAGGCCAAGCCCGGCGACACGGTGCAGTTCCGTGTCCACGTCAAGCTGAATCCGACCTGGCACATCTACACCCAGGCCGAGAAGCAAGTTGGCGACGGCCCCCGCAATACGATCTTCGACCTGTTCGACGCTGGCGGGCTCGAAACGGCCGGCGACTGGTCGGCGTCGAAGAAGCCCGAGGAGAAAGCCGAGCCGGCCTTCGAGAACAAGGTGTTCCAATTCTTCGAGGACGAGGTCGTCTGGAGCATCCCGCTCCAGATACCGGCGACCGCCGAAGCCGGCAAGAAGACCGTCCGGTGCCAGGCCTACTATCAGATTTGCAACCCGAAGCAATGCAGTATTGCGGGCCGCTGGACGTTGCCCGACGCCGTCGTGACCATCGTCGGAGGCGGCAAGGCCAAGGCTGAGGTCCAGGCTCCCGCCGGCGCCGATTTCGACGCACCAAACTCGGCGGCGGGCCCCGCGAAGAAAGACAGTAATCCACGCGTCCGACCCAAGGGCGTGACATTCACCCCGACCGTCGAGCCCGTGGATGTGAAGCCCGGGCGGACGGTGAAATACAAGGTGACGGTCAAGCTCGATCCCGGTCTTCACGTCTACCAGTTCGCCAAGCCGGGGGTGCCTGGCAACGGCCCGACGCCGACCTCGTTCGACTTCTTCGACACCGGCACGCTTCGGCCTTCCAAGGAGTGGAAGTCGTCCAAGGACCCGGTCGCCAAGCCGGAGCCGGCGTTCGGCGACAATGTGATCGTCGAGTACTTCGAGAACGAAGTGACATGGTCTCTCGACCTCGAAGTGCCGTCCGACGCAAAGCCCGGCAAGCACACGCTCCGTTCCCAGGCTGGATACCAGATCTGCAACGAGAATTCGTGCTTTCCCCCGGTCTATCAGACGCTCGCCGACGTCGAGATCAACGTCGTCGCCGGCGACGGCCCGGCCGCGAACGTGACGGCCCCCCCCGCGCCGGCCGCTCCCTCGGCCCCACAACTGACAGCGACCGAGTTCAAAACGCCGGCCCCGGCCGCCAAGCCGGCCGCGCCGATCAGCGAGACCCCGGCGGGTGCCGAGGCCAAGACGCCGGCCGTCGCCGAAGCTCCAGCCATCGCCGCAACCTCAGGCCCTGTCGTTGCGTCGGCCGAAACGCCGGCCCTGGCCGCCAAGGCGGACGCGCCGATCAGTGAGATCGCGCGCACGGCTCAGCAGGGGTTGATTCCGTTTCTGATCGCGTCGGCCATCGGCGGCCTGTTCGCCCTGGCGATGCCCTGCGTCTGGCCGATGATCCCGATCACGGTCAACTTCTTCGTCAAGCAGGGCCAGAACGGCTCGGGAAAGACGACGGGGCTGGCGATCGCCTATTGCCTGGCGATCATCGGCATCTTCACGTCCGTCGGGGTCTTCTTCTCGTTCTTCTTCTCGGCCGCCTTCCTTCAGAACCTCGCCAACAACCCATGGCTGAACCTGGCAGTCGCCGGGCTCTTCCTGGCCTTCGGGATGAGCCTGCTCGGGGTGTTCGAGTTGAGCCTGCCCAGCTTCGTGCTCAACGCCTCGTCGCGCGGCGAGAGCCGGGGCGGCCTGATCGGCGTCTTCTTCATGGCGCTCACGCTGACGATCACGTCATTCACCTGCACGTTCCCGGTCGTCGGCGGGCTCCTGGTCATGGCGGCGGGGGGCAATTTCCTCTATCCGATCCTTGGCCTGGCGACCTTCGCCTCCGTCGTCGCGTTGCCGTTCTTCGTGCTGGCGCTGGCGCCCGGCATGCTTTCGAAGCTGCCTCGGAGCGGCGACTGGATGAACTCGGTCAAGGTCGTCGGCGGGCTCGTCGAGATCGGCGCGGCCTTGAAGTTCATCAACACCGCCGAACTGGCCTACGTCACGCCGGAGAACGCCTGGTTCGACGCCCAGTTCGTGCTCACCGCCTGGATCATCCTCTCGGTGGTTTGCGGAATCTATCTGCTGGGTCTGTTCCGCACCGATCATGACTACGACGAGGTGAAAGTCGGCCCCGGCCGGATCATCTTCGGCTGCATGTTCCTGGGGCTGGGACTCTACATGGCCCCCGCCCTTTTCAACAAGCCGCCGCAGGGCCTCATCTGGGACCGCCTGATCGTGGGCATCCTGCCGCCGGACTCGTCGGAGTTTTCGGCGCCGGATGTCCCGCTCCTCGCCGCCGGCGGCGAGTCCGCTCGCGAGGTCAAGGCGACGTCGACCGACCCTGTCCAGGCGGAACGGGAAGAGAAGAAACTCCACGGCGTGATCTGGGGAATGAGCCTCGATCTGGCCAAGGAGGAAGCCAAGACCCGGAAGCAGCCGATCCTGATCGACTTCACCGGCGTCAACTGCGCCAATTGCCGGTTGATGGAACGGCGGGTGCTGCCGCGACCGGACGTCGTCAAGCTGCTCAAGGAATTCGTCACGGTCCAGCTCTACACCGACTTCGTGCCGATCGCCTCGCTGACGGCCGACCAGCGCGAGGACCTGGCCCGCAAGAACCAGGATCGCCAGCTCGACCTCGCGGCCGAGCAGACGAACCCGTTCTACGTCATCATCGCCCCGGACGGCAAAATCCTCGGCTCGCTGGGCGGCTACAACGAGCCGGCCGTGTTCCAGGACTTCCTCACCAAGGCGCTGGGTAAAGCGCATGGGGAAACGAACGTCGCCCAGGCGAATAGTCGTTGAAGCCTCTGACAGCCATCAAGATTGGCTGTCGCGAGCATACCTTCTCCCCTTGCGGGAGAAGGTGGCCGAAGGCCGAATGAGGGGTGGACGTAACAGGGGTTCGCCCAACGCCTCGGCGATCGAATACCCCTCATCCGCCGCTGCGCGGCACCTTCTCCCGCAAGGGGAGAAGGGGTTCGACCGCTCCCCGCGCTCTACAGCATCGATCGATAGAGCGGTTCAAGGCCCAGTTCTTTGCGCACCCGCTCGACTTCGAGCGGATCGTTGACAGGGAATTCCGGGGTGTGTCCGGATAGAACGGCCAACACGTCGCGGGCGACTCCCGTCGCCATGTTCTTGAGCCCTTCCTCGGTCTGGGCCGCGCTATGGGGCGTGAGCATGACGTCCGGACGGCAGATCAAGGGGTGATCGAGGGGGGGCGGCTCCACGTCGAAGACATCGCCGCCGTATCCCCAGAGCAGTCCCGCGTCGAGGGCGTCGGCCACGGCTTCCTCGTCGACGACCGGCCCTCGGCTGGTGTTGATCAGGATGCAGCCCGTCTGAACCTGGGCGAGCGCCTGGCGGTTCATCATCCTCCGCGTCGTCGCGTCGAGCGGGACGTGCATCGAGATATAGTCGGCCGTGCGGAGCAGCTCGTCGAACTCGACGCGCCGGGCCGCGGCGCGAAGCTCGACGTCTTCCGGAGCGGGAACGACGTCGTGATAAATCACCTTCATGCCGAACCCCAGATGGGCGATCTCCGCCAGCTTACGTCCGATCCGCCCGAAGCCGACGATCCCGAGCGTCTTGCCGGCGATCTCGCGGCCGCGCATGCTCGTCCGCGCGTGGTAGTTGCCGGCGATCAGCTCCCGCATCATCTTGGGAAAATGCTTGGATAGACCGATCATCATCGCGAAGACGTGCTCGCAGACGCTCTCCGTATTCGCCCCCGGCGTGTACACGACCTGAACGCCGTGCTGGGTCGCGGCGGGGATGTCGATGTGGTCGAAGCCGACCCCGTGACGGCCGACGACCTTCAGCCGCTTGGCCCAATCCAGGACCGAGCCGTCGATCTTGCCGGCGGTCCGGAGGATCAGGCCGTCGACGTCCTGAATTTCCTTTTCGAGAGCCACAAGGTCGGTGGCGCTGACCGTCCGGACCTCGGCCGCCTCGTTCAAGAGGCGCATCCCGGATTGATCCATACTGGTCAACATGAGAATGGTCGGCCGATCGGCCATGGCGTGTCACCCAAAACTTGACGATTCGACGGCGTCCGACCCCGGGCGCACCGCGCGGTGGACCAGGTCCAGACTGACATCGCGGTCGAGACGATCTATTATAGGAAGGACCCCAGGCCCGCGACGCGGGTTCGGGACGTCGAAATACATTAAGACCAAACCCGGTTCCTGGCAATCCACACGGATTCGAGCCCCCATTGTGAACGACCAGTCCAAGGCGAAGTGGTTGCTCGGCCTCGTCGTCTTGACGGCTCTCGCCCTCCGGCTGGCCGTGATGTCGACCGGCTCGGGCCGGTTCGACGACCCCGACAATTACCTCCCATTGGCCCGGTCGATCGCCGCCGGCGACGGCTTGACGCTCCGAGGACGGCCGACGGCCTATCGTCCGCCGCTCTATCCGCTGATCCTGGCGCCGCTCGCCGCGCTTTCCGGCGAGCGCCTGCTCGCGGCCGTCGCCGGGCTTCACCTGCTGCTGGGAGCGGCGACCGCCGGCCTCGCATTCCGCACCGCCGAGCGCCTCGGGCTGGGGACGATGCGGGCCACGGCCGCGGGTCTGATCGTCGCCTGCGATCCGGTGCTCGCCTGGCAGGCTCGGTTCGTCATGACCGAGACGCTCGCCGCCTTCTTGCTCGTCGCCGCCCTCGCCGAGTTCGCCCGAGGAGGCCGATGGAGTCCCTGCCTGGCGGGAGGAATCCTCGGCCTGGCGGGACTCTGCCGGCCCAGCGCCTTGCCGGGCGCGGGGCTCACTGTACTGGCCGCTCTGGTCGTCCCGCCGGGAGGAGCCCGCGAACGGTTCCGCCGGGGCGCGGGGATTGCGATCGGCGTGGTCGTGGTCCTCTCACCCTGGGTCGCGCGGAACGCCTGGGTCTTCGGCGAACCGGTCTGGACGACGACGCACGGCGGTTACACCCTGGCGCTCGGCAACAACGAGGTCTATTACCGCGACGTCCTGGAGGGGCCGCCGGGGCGGGTCTGGACGGGCCGCGATCAGTGGCTCTGGTGGGATTCGGTCAACAAACGCACGGCCGGGATGAGCGAGCCCGAGGCCGATCGATTGCTTCGGAATTCGGTCGTCGAACTCGCCCGAAGCCGGCCCCGGATGTTCCTCCGCGCCTGCCTTGCGCGGCTGGCGACGTTCTGGAGCGCCGTCCCGGCTGAAGGCGTCTACGGCCGCGCGACGCGCCTGATCACCGGCGCGTGGACGATTCCGCTCTGGACGGCCCTCGTGCTGGGCGCGTTCCACCCTCGTTTCCGACGCTGGCCGGGGATCGCGGTTCCCATGGCGATCGTCGGCTTGTCGGTCGTCCACACGCTGTACTGGACCGACATGCGGATGCGAGCGCCGATCGTGCCGGCGATCGCCCTCGTGGCGGCCTCGGCCTGGTGGAAAAAGGATCAGCGGGCCATCGCGGTCTCTTGCGTCGTCTCGTCTACGACGGGCTCGGCCTGACGGATGAAGACGACCCAACGCGACATCGAGAAGCTGATGGCCGTCGCCGCGATGATGCCGACCACGGCCGCCGCCAGACGGTGATCCGAGAAGAAGGCGAACCGGCCCGGCAGGTAGAGCCGCAACGAGAGGCTTACCGCGATCCCGAGCGCATTGCCCAGCGCGTAGGTCAAATACTGTCGGGGAATCGAGCCCGCGCGGGAGTCGCTGAACGTCAACCGGCGGTTGAGCGCGAAATTCCAGGTGAGCGCGACGAGGATGGAGAGCGAGCCCGCCACGGCCAGCGGCCACGCGAATCCCGATCCCGCGCCTTCAGGCGATTCAAAGCCGATCCGCTTGAACAGCCATTGCAAGAAGGCGTAAAGCGAGAGGTCGACGAACATCCCGGACGCGCCCACGAGGCAGAACTGGACCAGTCGTGAGAACGTGCCGAACCGATGGTCGAGGACGCGCTTGATCTGCTTCACGTCGTCGAAGCGGACCGGAACGAGCTTTCTCTGATCGTCGCGTCCCGTGTTGACCGGAACGTCGAGGAGTCGGCCGGAGCACCAGGTCAGGACGTCGAGGAGGATGCGCGAGCCCGAGATCGTCGGGGATTCGGTGATCAGCGTGCGGACGGCCGAGCGGCGGATCGCGGCCAGGCCGGAGAGCCCGTCCGACGTTCCCAGCGCCAGCCGGCCGAGGACCGCCAGCGCCTTGAGCCGCATGCCGCGCAGGGTCAACCCGTTCCGCCCGGGCCGCGGCACGCCGACGACGACGTCGGCCGTGCTCGTTCGGAGCGATTCCAGGACCTGCAAAAGCGCCTCGGGGGCGTACTCGCGGGTGGGGTCGAGAACCAGGAGGATGTCGCCCGTCGCGGCGGCCAGTCCTCTCCGGAGCAAGCTGACGTGGTTGGCGTCTTCCTCGACGATGCGGATCAACGGGTGAAGACCGACGAATGCGTCCGCATCGGCGATCCGTTCCGAGAGCACGACTTCCACCGAGTCCGCCCCGCCCTGCTCCTGGAGAATCCGCTGGTAGCTCGCCAGGTCGTCGCCGCGGATCGTTTTCTCCGCGGTCCAGGGAATGATCAGGCTGATACGGCTCATGCGGTCGGTAGACTCCAGACAGGCCTTCCGTGTCGGTGAAGCTCGGCGTTCAGATCGGCGTCGCGCGCTCGATCCAGCCGCCTCCCAGGACCAGGTCGTCCTGATAGACGGCGACAACCTGGCCGGGCGTCACGGCGGTTTGCGGCGAATCGAAGACCACGCGCGCCTCGCCGTTCGCAAGCGGGATCACCGTGGACGGGACGGCGGTGTGCTGGGCGCGGATCTGCGCCAGGCACCGGGTCGGGCCGTCCGGAACGGGCCCCTGCCAGTTGAACCGAGAGGCTTCCAGCCCGGACTTGGCCAGCGCTTCGCGCTTGCCGACGGTGACGGTCCGGGTCGTCGGCTCGATCTGGACGACGTAGCGAGGCGCGCCGACGGCGATCCCCAGCCCGCGCCGCTGACCGATCGTGAAGCCTTCGATCCCCGCGTGCGTTCCCAGCACCTGGCCCGCCTCGTCGACCATCGTCCCCGAGGTGTCGCGGTCCGGGCGACGCTCCTGGACGAAGTGGAGGTAGTCGTCGTCGGGAACGAAGCAGATTTCCTGGCTCTCCGGCTTGTCGTGGACCGGAAGATTCTGTTCGCGGGCGATCGCCCGCACGTCGGCCTTGGCGAGTTCGCCGATCGGGAACAGCACCCGGGCGAGCAGCTCGGGAGCGAGGCCGAAGAGGACGTACGACTGGTCCTTGGCACGATCGAGCCCCCGGGCGACCCGATTCGATCCGTCGGCCGCCTGGGCGATCCGCGCATAGTGCCCGGTCGCGACGAAATCGGCCCCCACCTGCTTTCCGTACTCCCAGAGCCGGCCGAACTTCAGCCAGATGTTGCACATCACGCAGGGGTTGGGCGTCCGACCGCCGAGATACTCGTCGGCGAAATAGTCCTTGATCCGCCCGAACTCGCGCTCGAAATCCAGCACGAAGAACGGGACGTCCAGGCGGTCGGCCACGCGCTGGGCGTCGACGGCGTCGGCGACGCTGCAACAGGTCTTGGCTCGCCGTTCCTCGCCCTCGGCGTAGGCTCCCGTGCGCATGAACAGGCCGACGACGTCGTATCCGCGCGCCTTCAGCAGGTACGCGGCCACGGAGCTGTCGACGCCTCCGCTCATCGCCAGAACGACACGCTGGGGCTTGGTCAAGGGTCAGGGTCCGTCGAGGAGAATCCGGGGCGTCCATTCGACCGCCGGGCACGACGCGGCGGTCGCGGGAGGATCGTCCCAACAAATGAGACGAACCCCTCTGAGATTATAGGCGGGCGTCAAAGCAAAGATCCGGCCGCGACCTCTCGCGAGGGACGCGGCCCTTGATCATTTGCCGGCGGCTTCGGCCTTGGCCTTCTTGGCGGCGATCTTGACGGCGCGTCGTTCCACCTTGGCGGCCTTCGCCTCGATGGCGGCGGCGCCGGTGTTGAAACGCTCCTTGAGGCGGACGGCCTTGCCCGAACGCTCGCGCAGGTAGTAGAGCTTGGCCCGACGGACCTTGCCCGACCGCTTGACGACGATGTTGGCGATCCGGGGCGAATGGATCGGGAACTTCCGCTCGACGCCTTCGCCCTGGACGATCCGGCGGACGACGAACATCTCGCGGGTGTTGGCGCCCGACCGGGCGATCACCACGCCGTTGAAGATCTGGATACGCTCTTTGTCGCCTTCGAGGATTCGGACGTGGACGTCGACCGTGTCGCCGATCTCGAACTTGGGCGTCTCCGCCTTCATGCTGCTCTTTTCGACTACCGTGAGCAACTGGTTCTGCATGACTCTGACCTTTCCAAACGGCCCATCGTGTCGCGGGCCAAGAATTCCGCGTTCCGATCTCTATCTATTTTTGGGTGGATTCGCGTCCGGGAGGGTCCCCGGTCGGCTTACCGGCGATGCTCGCGACGCCATCGGGCGATCGCCGAATGATCGCCGCTGAGGAGAACTTCCGGGACGGTCAGGCCTCGAAACTCGCGAGGCCGGGTGTAGTGCGGATACTCAAGACCGCCGTCCGGCCCGAACGATTCGTCGACCGCGCTTTCCGCGTCTCCGAGCACTCCCGGAATCAGTCGGACGACCGCGTCGACCACGACCATCGCGGCGACCTCGCCTCCTGAGAGGATGAAATCGCCCACGGAGAGCATTTCCGGTTGCAAGATCTCGATGATACGCTCGTCGAAGCCTTCGTAGCGACCACAAACAAGGACGATTCGACGCTTTCCGGCAAGCTCCCGGGCGCGGGCCTGGTCGAACCTCGGCCCTTGCGGGGAGAGGACGATCAAGTCGCCCGGCGGCTCGGCCATCGCCCGCACGGCTTCCGCGGCGGCGACGACCGGAGGGCTCATCAGGACCATTCCCGGCCCCCCCCCGAACGGTCGGTCGTCCACCTGCTTGTGCCGCCCCTCGGCCCACCGGCGGATGTCCCACCGCTCGATCTGGACGAGTTTCTTGTCGATGGCCCGGCTGACGATGCTCTGGTCGAGGAACCCGTTGAAGAGATCCGGGAACAGCGTGAGCACATCGATCCGAAGCGGCGGCGCGGGAGCGGAAGCGGAGACGGACATGACCGACCCGTTCTGATTCAGGAGGCCTGCGGCGCGACGGTTTCCGCGGCCGCGGGGGCCGGAGCCGCCGCCGGAGTTGCAACCGGCTTGGGCAGTTCCCAGTGCTCGCCCGGAGCCGGCTTCTCGATCTTGAACCGACGCAGCAGGGCCGCGACCTTGTCCGACGGCTGCGCGCCGACGCTCAGCCAGTAACGAATCCGGTCGGCGTTCAAGACCGTCTGGGTCTCGTTGTTGCGCGACATCGGATCGTAGTGGCCCAGTTCCTCGATCGACCGTCCGTCGCGAGGAGCGCGGGAGTCCATGGCGCAGATCCGGAAGAAGGGTCGGTGACGGCGTCCAAACGATTTCATTCGAATACGAACCACTCGCGTTCTCCTCTCAAAACTTCGGGGTCGATCCCCACTCGGGTCCCGCCGGCGCGGCCGGATCAGGACGTCAGCAACACGACTTCTGAGACGGGGCCCCGGGCCGTCTCGGGCGTTCGACCGGCTCGTCGCCGGTCGGGGCGGGCGTGGATTCAAATAGGCGGGGCGAGAGCCGCGAACCTCACGGAGCGGCGCTCACGAGGGCGTAGGCCGGTCGCGCTCGTCGCGTCGTTTTTTCCGTTCTTCTTTTTCTCGCTGCTTGCGGAGCTTTTCCTTCTCTTTGGGCGTCAGCCGCTTGCCGGTGCCCACTTTGGGAGAGAACAGGCGAGCCCCGGGGTTGTTGGCGGCGGCCCGACCCAGTCCGGTCAACGCCTTGAGCTTGTCGAGCATCGTCATCTGGGCCATCTGCTTAACGAAGGCGGCCATGGCGTCGAACTGCTTGACGAGGCCCGAGACGTCCGAGGGGTCGACGCCGGCGCCCGCCGCGATCCGGCGGCGACGGGAGATGTCGATCAGGTCGGGACGGCTCCGCTCGCGCTGGGTCATGCTGTCGATGATGCCCTGGATGCGCTTGATCTCGCCGTCGGCGTCCAGGCCGCTGAGGTTCTCGGACATCTGGCTCATGCCCGGGAACATGCCCATGACGTCCTGGACCGAGCCCATCTTCTTGATCTGGACGATCTGCTGGCGGAAGTCGTTGAGGTCGAACTTCCCCTTGGCCATCCGCTCTTGCTGGCGAAGCGCCTCTTCCTCGTCGACCGCGGACTGCGCCGCCTCGACCAGGCCGACGACGTCGCCCATGCCCAGCATCTGGCCGACCAGCCGCTCGGGGTCGAACGGGTCGAGCTTGTCGAGCTTCTCCCCCTTGCCCACGAACTTGACGGGGACGCCGGTGACGCGACGGACCGAAAGCGCGGCTCCGCCTCGCGCGTCGCCGTCGAGCTTGGTCATGATCACGCCGTCGAGTTCGAGCGCGGCGTTGAACGCCTCGGCCGAGGCGACGGCGTCCTGCCCCGTCATGGCGTCGCAGACGAAGAACACCTGGTGCGGCTTGACCTTCTTCTCGATCTGGACCAGTTCGGCCATCAACTCGTCGTCGACGTGTAACCGGCCGGCGGTGTCCAGGATCAGGGTGTCGCACCCGCGCCGATTGGCCTCGATCAGGGCGTCCTGACAGACCTTGACGGGGTTCGAGTTCTCCTGCGTGTAGACGGGGACGCCGAGCTGGGCTCCGATGACCTTCAACTGCTCGACGGCGGCGGGGCGCTGCAAGTCGGCGGCGACCAGCATGGGCTTGCGGTTCTGCGACGTCAGCAGCTTCGCGAGCTTGCCGCTGGTCGTCGTCTTGCCCGAGCCTTGCAGGCCGCAGAGCATCAGGACCGTCGTGCCGGTCTTCTCGAACCGGATCGTCGGGTCGGACGGCCCCATCAGGTCGACCAGCTCGTCATGGACGATCTTGACGATCTGCTGCTCGGGGCGGACGCTCTTGACGACCTGGGTGCCGACCGCCTTGTCGGTGACGCGCGTCATGAAGTCTTGGACGACGTTGTAGTTCACGTCGGCCTCGAGCAAGGCCGTGCGGACTTCGCGCAGGCCTTCCTTCATATTCGCTTCGGTCAAGACGCCGCTGACGCGAAACTGCCGAAAGGCTGATGAGAGACGCTTTTGTAGATCGTCGAACATGCTCGTCGGGCTCACAGTCGAAAAAGATCGCGAACCGACGAGTATAATGCGAAGCAACCCGCCTGGCAACGCAACTTCAAGCGATCCACTCCTTGCGGAGCGATTGGAGCCGCGAGAAGACCGGCTTCGCGGTCGAATCGCCGCGGTGCAGGCCGCCGTTGGGGTAGACGTGCGGCGACGCGTCGCTCGCTTGAAGCCATTTGACCGACCGGACGAACGGCTTGGCGATCGCCAGCGAGACCCAGCGGGCGGCCCAATCGGCCTGGAGCGCCTCGCTCGGCGGCTGCGGCCACTGCCAGGGTTCGACCTGGACGTTCGGATCGGCGGCGGCGTCGGACTCGACCGAAGACGGCGCCACGAGCTGCAGATGCAGCGGCACGTTCAGCAACGCATAAAGATCGAGCAATCGTGAGAACTCGAACAGATCCCGCATCTGGCTCCCGGGGTCGGAATACCCCGGCGCGATCTCCAGCGCGATGCATGAGACGCCCACGTCGGACCGGATGAGGTAGTCGCACAGATGAAGCGGGCCGAGCTGGAACCGGCTGCCGCTCATCCATTCCGCCCAGGGCCGGTCGACTCCCAGGCAGAGCTGGGCGCTGGAATCGGCCTGTCGGGCGACCTGGATCGCCCGCGCGGCGATCCGGATCTGATCCTCCTCGCCAAGCCCGAGGATCTCGTGGCCGGCGGGGCGGTGCACCACTTGCCAGAACGAGACCTTGCCCTTGTACCTCGTCACAGCCTGCCGCACCAGATCGGTGGCGAAACCGCTGATCGCGTCGGGATCGCCGTCCCAGAGCCAGATCCAGTCGGGCAGCGCCGCGTTTCGGAACTCGATCAGCGGCCCGACCTCGACGTTCAGACGATGGCGGCGACACCACGCGAGCTGGGCGTCGATCAGGTCCCAGCGGAATTTCCCTTCCGTGGGGGCGAGATCCCGCCACGAGACGCTGACCTGCGCCGCGTTCATCGCCGACGGCCACTGGGCGGAACCGGCGATCTTCTCGGGGTCGCCGCCGAGGACGCATCCCAGTTGGGTCGTGAGCTTGCCGGCCGAGGCCAACCGATTCTGGAGGACTTGCCCCAGGTACGACTCGGTCAAGAGATCGCCGGCCTTGCTCGAAGCCTCAAGGCTCGCCTGAGACGCTTCGAAACAGACTTCGGGCTCGTCGCCGTGCATCGCGGCGCGGACGAAGGCGCGGCGGGCGACGGACAGCACGTCGGCCAGCTCCGAGGTCGTTCGCAGGCCCATCTGGGTCCAGTCGGCCATCTGGTTGCGGACGTCGTTGAGCTTGCCCCGGGCCAGTTCAAGCGACAGCACATAAGGCGACGGCCGCTCGCTGAGCGTCGCCGTGCCGACGACGGGCGTGCCGTAGCCGGCGATGGGCCAGGGAACGAACAGACGGCCGCTCTCGCTGTTGTCACGCGAGCATGTCATCAGACCGTTGCGGATATCGACGCCGAGTCGGCCCGGCGTTCGATCGAGCCCCGCGATGTACGCCTTCCGAAAGCCCGCCGACCGCCGATCCGAATCGTTTGAAGGCAGTCGAAACTTAAGTACCCCCATGCCTTCCGTCCATCCGAGACCATCGGTCTGCGTTCCTGACACCCAGCGGGTCGAGCGACGAATTCCTCCGGCCGACCTTCGTAAAGGCCCGCGCCGGGTCGCGATCCATCCCTGCGCCTCGCACGTCCGGCCGGAGCTGGACCAGCCCCGGAGATTCGACTGTTCGTCGCTCCGGCTGGCTTTCCCTCCCTCCAAGATAGCCCAGCGTCAAAGAGTTGAACAGAGAGCGACCCAATCAGAGCCCGCCGCGCGAGTTGGGCGGGCCGCCGTCGCTCCCCCGTTTTCTTCTCCAAGAAGGCCGGATACTCTAGTCCAAATGTCGCCATATCCGATCGAGGACTTGAGTCGGCCCTTGAACGGCGACGCCGAATCCTCTCACCGCTTCGTCGACGACGGCGGACTGCGAGCCTCGCGCCGAGTCGCTCAGTCGACGCTCAACGAAGAGTCAACCCCATGCCCTCCGTACTGATCGGTCCGTTGCTCATTCGCAACCAGCCCGGCCCCTTTCGCACGATCTTGACCGAGGCCGGCTTCGACGTGATCGACCCGGCCGGCGAAGACAACGCGGTGAGCCGCGACGAGCTGGTCAAGCATCTGCCGCACGTCGACGCCATGGTGGTCGGAGCGGAGCGGCTGACCCCCGACCTCTTCGCGATCGCCCCCAAGCTCCGCGTGGCCGCCCGCACCGGGGTCGGCTACGACATGGTCGACCTCCCCGCCGCTCGCGCCCACGGGGTCGTGGTGACCATCACCCCGGGGACGAATCAAGAGAGCGTCGCCGAGCAGGCGTTCGCCCTCCTGTTGAGCCTGACGCGCAGCGTCGTCCGCAACCACGAGGCGATCCGAGACGGCGGGTGGGATCGGCGCATGGTCGTTCCGCTTCGTGGCAAGACGCTCGGACTGATCGGCCTGGGACGGATCGGCCGCGCGGTCGCGACCCGCGCCCAAGCCTTCGGCATGCGCGTCGTCGCCCACGACGTCGGCCCCGTGACGGAGTTCGACGCCCAGCACGGCATCGAACGCCTCGGCCTCGACGCGCTGCTCGCCGCCTCGCACGTGGTCAGCCTGCACGTCCCCGTCACGGAGGAAACCCGCAACCTGGTCGACGCTCGGTTCCTGAGCAAGATGCGGCCGGGCTCTTACCTGCTCAACACCGCCCGCGGCGGCCTGGTCGTGGAGGCCGACCTCCGCGACGCCCTCGTGGCCGAACATCTCGCCGGCGCGGGGCTCGACGTCTTCCAGATCGAGCCGCCGGAGCCGGGCAACGTCCTGCTGAGCGCGCCCAATCTGGTGTTCAGCCCGCACGTGGGCGGGACCGACAGCCAGTCGATGAGCGACATGGCCGAGATGGCCGCCCGCTGCATCGTCGATCTCCATCAAGGCCGATGGCCCGCCGCCTGCGTGGTGGACGGCTCGCTTCAAAACGGCTGGAAGTGGTGACGCGAGGCGAGAACCAAAAAAAGTGAGCGGGGAATTCGCCCCGCTCACTTTCGATGTAATCAACGGCCGACGAGCGAACTCGATCAGACCTGGAACGACGACCCGCAGCCGCAACTCTTGGCGACGTTCGGGTTGTTGAAGACGAACCCGCGCTTTTCGAGGCCGTCGTAGAAGTCGAGGACCGTGCCGTCGAGGTAGGGGTCGAACTTCTTTTCGACGGCCATCTTGACGCCATGGACCTCGACCACCCGGTCTTTGTCCGAGGTGTCGGTGTCGAAATTGAGGCTGTAGGAGAAGCCGCTGCAACCGCCGCCCTGAACGCCGACGCGAAGCACGGTGCCCTCGGGCAGGCTCTGATCGGTGATGATCTTCTTGACTTCGCCGGCAGCCTTCTCGGTAAGGGTCACGCCCATCGAACAATCTCCTTGTTTCCAGACCGACTCGAAAAACCACCTCGGAACCGCATCGATCCCAGACACTCAATCATACCGCGTCGTCAACTGATTCACACGCCCGTCGTCGCCGACCACGCCGCGCTGTGGGTTCGCAACCGGCCGACGGACTCGGCGACGAGGTCGATCGCATAATCGATCTCGTCCTCGGTATTGAACCGCCCGACCCCGAACCGAAGGCTGGCCCGGGCGGCTTCATCATCGCGCCCCATCGCCCGAAGTACATGGCTCGGCTCGGGTTCGACCGACGTGCACGCCGCCCCCGAGCTGACCGCGACGTCGCGCATGGCCATCATCAGAGCCTCGCCGTCGACGAAGGCGAAGCTGAGGTTGAGATTGCCGTCGAGTCGCAACGTCGGGTGGCCGTTCAACTGAACCTCCGGCACCCGGCCGCGAATCCCGGCTTCCAGCCGATCGCGGAGCCCGCGAATCCTCGTCGAATCTTCCGCCTTGTCGCAAATCATCAACTCGACCGCCTTGTCCAGCCCCACGATCAAGGGAACCGGCAAGGTGCCGCTCCGCAAACCGCGCTCGTGGCCGCCGCCGTCGAACAGCGGCTGCAACCGCACCTGAGGGTCGCGCCGCCGCACGTAGAGAGCGCCGACGCCCTTGGGACCGTAGATCTTATGGCCCGAAAGGCTGAGCAAGTCGACGCCGTCGACCTGGACGTCGACGTCCACCTTGCCCACGGCCTGGGTGGCGTCCGTATGGAAAACGATCTTGCGATCGTGGCAGAGCCGCCCGATTTCCCGGATCGGATTGAGCGTCCCCACCTCGTTGTTCGCCGCCATGATCGAGACCAGCACGGTCGCCGGCGTGAGGGCGGCTTCGATCGCCTCGGCCGAGACCCTGCCGGTCTCGTCGCAAGGAACGAAAGTCACGTTCCAGCCTTCCCGACCCAGACGCTTCATGACGTCGACGACGGACTTATGCTCCGAAGCGGCCGTGATCAGATGATCGCCGCGCCGCTTGAGGGCCGGCAGCGCGCCCTTGATCGCCAGGTTGTTGGCTTCCGTGGCGCCCGAGGTGAACACGATTTCTTTCGAATCGGCCCCGATCCACTCGGCGACACGCGTCCGTGCGCGCTCCACGGCCTCGGCCGCCTCCCACCCGAAGCGGTGCGAGACGCTGGCCGCGTTGCCGTAAATCTCGGAAAAATACGGCAGCATCGCCGCGACGACCCGTGGGTCGGTCCGCGTCGTCGAATGGTTGTCGAGATAAACGGGCGATCGGGACACGAGAGCAGACCTCAATCGCCGTGATCGCTCGCGCGGCGAACTGGATGGGCGGGTCGAAGACGTGCCGGCTGCGTTTTTCAACACTTATCATGCACATTTTATCCTACGCGTCGTCGTCGGTCGAATCAAGTTGAGCAAGAACCAGCCGAAGATCGGCGATCCGGAAAGAATTCCGGGTTGTCGAAATGATGTTGAGGGTGTAGAACGCCGAGTGATTCGCCGGGCGCCAGGGTGGGCGTTTGACTTGCAACAGGACAGGATCGAGCACGGCAGGGAGGCTGGCATGGCATACGACAAGCGACAGGCGGCGGAGGAATTTGCGCGCTGGAGCGAGAGCTACGACCGCTGCGTCCTCCAGTGGCTTTTGTTCGGGCCGTCGCACCGCGCGTTGATCAAGCGGATCGAGGCCGTCGCCGGCCGTAAACCGATCTCGGTGCTTGACATCGGCTGCGGAACTGGCCTGTTCGCGTCGCGGCTTCAGGCCGCGCTGCCTGAGTCGCGGGTCGTCGGCCTCGACCTGGTCGCCGGGATGCTGGCCATGGGGGAGCGTCGCTGGCGATACCACGAGGAGACGGTCTTCCCGGTGCAGGGCGACAGCGAACGCCTGCCGTTCGCCGCCGGCTCGTTCGACTTCATCACCTGCGCCAACAGCTTCCACCATTATCCCAACCAAGAGCAGGCCGTCGCCGAGATGCATCGCGTCCTGAAGCCGGGCGGCCGGCTCCTCCTGATCGACGGATATCGCGACGCCCCCTGGGGTTGGTTCATTTACGACGTCTGCGTGACGTATCGCGAGGGGAACGTCCACCACGCGTCGTCGCGGCGGTTTCGCGAGATTCTGGATCGCGCGGGGTTCCAGGCCGTCGCGCAGAAGGTCCATCGCGGTTTCGCCCCGTTCTTGCTGAATGAGGCCGTCGCCGCCGAGCCGATCCCCGCGTTCTCGGGTCCGCATTTCCGGGTTCGGTCGCCGTCGTCGGTCGCCCAGCGATCGGAAAGCTGATTCGACCAAGGTAAGAGCTTGCTCATGCCGAGCGGCCGAGGGAGTCCGGCCGCCGGCGCGCGTCGGACTCGTGCTTTGCACGCCAGACCGCTTTGGTCCGCCATGTCGGAATCGGCGAGCGAGAAATCGCCTGCTGGCGGTCACTTTGGAGAATGGTCCGGATTGATCCTGACCCGGGATGTGGACTGTCGGCGACGGCTCCGCGCTGGTATATCTGCTCAATCCGCGAGCGAAGCGGACGAGTAGAGACAACCCTGCCGGAAGGCCCTCCCTTTCGCGTCCGTGACCTTCACCATTGCTAGACGCCGGTCGAACAGCCGGCTTGACCGGTCCCAACGAGCCGCGTCTCGTTGCGGCGGGTGGAGCAGGATCGTGCAGCTTGACGTGACAGAATGCAGCCGGTGGGAAGATGCGCTCGGCCAGGTCGGCCGTGGGCTGTGGACCGCCGTCGACGGCGATGGCTCGGTTCGATTCGACCCCGCGCCGGCTCCCTCCGACCGGTCTCGATCGGTCTTCATCCCCGCTTGCCCGCTGGAAAAACTCGGCGAGCCCTCGTTTCGATCCACGCACGGCGTCCGCTACGCATGCGTGGCCGGTGCCATGGCGAACGGGATCGCCTCCGTGGAACTCGTCGAGGCCATGAGCCGGGCGGGAATGCTTGGAATTTTCGGAGCGGCGGGCCTGGCGCTCGAAGTCGTCGACGCCGCCGTGCAGCGAGTTCAGAGTAGTTTAGGAAACAAAGCACCTTACGGCTTCAACCTGATTCATAGTCCGCAGGACGGGGCATTGGAATCGGCGGTCGTCGACCTGTACCTGCGCCGCGGGGTGCGGCTGGTGGAGGCTTCGGCGTTCCTCGACCTGACGTTGCCGGTCGTCCGGTATCGCGTGGCCGGCGTTCATCGCGATGAACAGGGGCGGGTGGTCGCCCCCAACCGGATCATCGCCAAGGCGTCGCGCGTCGAGGTCGCCCGCAAATTCCTGTCGCCGCCGCCGGAACGCTACCTGAGAACGCTGGTCGAGCAAGGGACGATCACCGCCGATCAAGCGGCGATGGCCGCGACGATCCCGATGGCGGAGGACCTGACCGCCGAGGCCGACTCCGGGGGCCATACCGACAACCAGCCGCTGGTCGTGCTGCTGCCGACCATGATCGCCCTTCGCGACCGGCTCGCCGCCGAGCATCGGTACGACCGTCCGTTGCGGATCGGCGCGGCGGGAGGGATCTCGACCCCTTGGGCCGCCGCTGGGGCCCTCGCGATGGGGGCGTCGTATCTGGTGACCGGCTCGGTGAACCAGTCATGCGTCGAGGCCGGAACCTCCGAAGCCGTCCGCGCGTTGCTCGCCCAGGCCCAGCAGGCCGACGTCGCCATGGCGCCCGCGGCCGACATGTTCGAGATGGGAGTGAAGGTTCAGGTCCTCAAGCGAGGAACCATGTTCGCGATGCGGGGGGCGAAGCTCTACGAGTACTATCGGGCTTATAACAGCCTCGAACAGATCCCCGAGGCGGACCGCCAGAGCCTTGAGAAGACGATCCTGCGAGCGCCGGTGGCGGAGGTCTGGGACCAGACCCGCGCGTTCTTCGCGCGCCGCGACCCGGCCCAGATCGTTCGGGCCGAGGCCGACCCCAAGCACAAGATGGCCCTGGTGTTCCGCTGGTATCTGGGCCAATCGTCGAACTGGGCCAACGTCGGCGAGCCGACCCGGACCCTCGACTATCAGATCTGGTGCGGCCCCGCGATGGCGGCCTTCAACGATTGGGTTCGCGGTTCGTTCCTGGAACGTCCCGAGAACCGACGAGCGGCGACGGTGTCGCTCAACATTCTTTACGGGGCGGCCGTGTTGCTTCGTGCTCGTTTCGCCGCCTTCCAGGGCGTCGCGCCGCCGTCCGGCGTCCCCCGATTGACGCCCTTGCAGCGTGAAGAGATTGAGAACCGGAACGTGGGACCTTAACATAGCTGCTCCACCTACAGCCGTTGTGTCGCCCAGATGACCGAGAGCCCCCACCCAGCCCGCATCGACGCTCGAAAGGGAAGTGACTTGACTCAGGCCGACTCCTCGCGACCCGTTCCGGTGGCCATCATCGGGATGGGCTGCCTGTTCCCGATGGCCGACGGCCTCGAGCGCTACTGGTCCAACATTCGCGGCCGACTGGACGCGATCACCGAGGTTCCGCCCACTCACTGGCGGCCCGAGGATTACTTCGACCAGGATCCCAAAGCGGCGGATCGGACGTACGCGCATCGAGGCGGATTCCTCTCGCCGGTCGACTTTCCGCTGCTCGACTTCGGGATCGCCCCACATACCGTGGAAGCGACCGACACGACCCAGCTTCTCGGGCTGCTGGTCGCGAAGAAGGCCCTCGAAGACGCCGGCTACGGCGCGGGCCGCGATTACGCCCGCGACCGGGTCAGCGTGATCCTCGGCGTCACCGGAACCCTTGAGCTGGTGATCCCCCTGGGCGCGCGACTGGGCCACCCGATCTGGCGACGGGCGCTCGACGAGGCGGGCGTCGACGCGGAAACCGCCGCCGACGTCGTCCAGCGGATCTCCGATTCGTACGTCGGCTGGCAGGAGAACTCGTTCCCCGGGCTCCTGGGCAACGTGGCGGCCGGCCGGATCGCCAACCGGCTCGACCTGGGGGGGGCCAACTGCGTGGTCGACGCCGCGTGCGCCAGTTCGTTGGGCGCGGTGAACCTGGCGATGCACGAGCTGGCCTCCGGCCGCTGCGACGTCGCGCTCTCGGGCGGGCTCGACACGTTCAACGACATCTTCATGTACATGTGCTTCAGCAAGACGCCGGCCCTGTCGCCGAGCGGCGACGCGCGGCCGTTCGCCGCGTCGGGCGACGGCACGATTCTGGGCGAGGGCCTGGGCGTCCTCGTGCTCAAGCGGCTGGACGACGCCAAGCGCGACGGTGATCGGATTTACGCGGTGATCCGGTCGATGGGGGCTTCCAGCGACGGCAAGGGGCAGTCGATCTACGCCCCAGTGGCGAGCGGGCAGGTCAAGGCGCTCCGCCAGGCTTATGAGCAAGCGGGCGTCACTCCCGACTCGATCGAGCTGATCGAGGCCCACGGCACCGGCACCCGGGTCGGCGACGGCGTCGAGGTCGAGGCCCTCGAAGAGGTCTACCGAGGCGCCCGGCCGGACGGTCCGTGGTGCGCTCTGGGCTCGGTCAAGTCGCAGATCGGCCACGCCAAGGCGGCGGCCGGCGCGGCGGGGCTGATCAAGGCCGCCCTGGCCCTTCATCACAAGGTCTTGCCCCCCACGATCAAGATCGACCGGCCCATCGACCCGTTGGCGAGGGACGGATCGCCGTTCTATCTCAACGTCGACAATCGCCCCTGGGTTTCGACCGGAAGGCATCCTCGCCGCGCCGCCGTCAGCGCGTTCGGCTTCGGCGGCAGCAATTTCCACTGCGTGCTCGAAGAGGTCGAGCCCGATCGCGCGGCCGTCGACTGGGGCGGCGACGTCCAGCTCCTGGCCTATTCGGCCGACGACCCGAAGGCTCTCGACAGCCTGCTGCCGCGCTGGTCCGATAAAACGTCGTGGCCCGAGGTTCGGGCCGAGGCCGCTCGGAGCCGATCGGCGTTTCGGTCGACTCATCGAGTGCGGCTCCTGATCGTTGCGCAACGCGGCGAGGAGAACCTGCCGGGCTTGATCGAGGAGGCCCGCGACCGCCTGAAATCGTCGGCCGCCGCCACGAAAACGGTCAGGGCGCGACGCGTCTTCTTCGGCGAGGGGGACGCACCGGGACGGCTGGCCTTCCTCTTCCCCGGTCAGGGCTCTCAGTACGTCGGGATGCTTCGCGACCTGGCCTGCCGGTTTCCGCGCATGCTCTCGGCCCTCGAAGCGGCCGACGCGGCGACGACGTCGATCGGCGCGCGGCTGAGCGATCGGATCTATCCGCCGTCCGTCTTCTCGGACGACGAGCGCCGACGGCAGGACGAGGCCCTCCGCGACACCCGATCCGCCCAGCCGGCGATCGGCGCGGTCTCGCTCGGGCTGCTTCAGATCCTCGGTGATTTTGGCCTTCGCCCCGACATGGTCGGCGGCCACAGCTTCGGCGAGTTGACCGCGCTGCACGCGGCGGCAAGGATCGACGCTCGCGCTCTCGCCATCCTGGCGAACGAGCGCGGCGCTCTCATGGCCGATTGCGCCGGCGACAAAGATTCCGGCGCCATGCTTGCGACGTTCGCGCCGGCCGACCAACTCGCCGAATTCTTGCGGCGGCATGCGCTCGACGTCGTCGTTGCCAACAAGAACGCGCCTCGTCAATGCGTTCTTTCCGGCCCCAAGGCCGAGATCGAGCGAGCGGAAGCCCTGCTCGCGACCGAGAAGATCACGGCGAGGCGGCTGCCGGTCTCGGCGGCCTTCCACAGCCGGTTCGTCGCCAAGGCGCGCGGGCCGCTGCTCGACGCGCTCGGCGGCGTCGAGGTGAAGCCGGGGACGATCCCGGTCTTCGCGAATGCGACCGGCGAGCCTTACCCCGCTTCGGCCGATGGCGCTCGTGAGTTGCTGGCCGACCAGCTTGCCCAGCCGGTCGAGTTCACGGCCATGGTCGAGGCCATGCACCGCGACGGCGCCCGGACGTTCGTCGAGGTCGGGCCGGACGCCAAGCTGTCGGGCCTGGTGGCGTCGATCCTTGAAGGGAAAGCCCATGCCGCCCTCGCCGTCGATTCGGCGCGCGGCGAGGCCGGCGACCTCGTCGGCCTCGCGACGGTCCTCGCGAGCCTTGCCGCGTCGGGCTATGCGCTCGATCTCCCGCAATGGGATTTCGGCTTCCAGCCGCCGCCCCCGGCGACCAAGCGAAGCGGCCTGACCGTCCCGGTCTGCGGCGCTCATCCTCGCCCTGTCTCGAAACCCCGACCCGCGACTCCGGCCCTCGCGAAACCGGCTGTCAAAGCCGAAGCCCCGCCGCGGCCGATCGCATCGCCCACGACTTCCACCGCCGGCCTCGTCGCCCCGTCGCCGACGCGGACAAACCAGCAAAAAGCCCTTGTCGAGCGGACCATGAATTCCTCTCAGAACCAAACCCTCGCCTCCTCGAACGGCCACGCGCACGCTCCCGCCCCTTCTCGACTCCCGGCGCCGCGAACGACGTCCGCTTCGAACCTGGCCCCGGTCTTCCAGCAGACGCACGACCACCTGCTCGCCCTCCAGCAACTCGCCCAGCAGACGGCGCAGCTCCATCAGCAGTTTCTCGAAGGCCAGGAAGCGACCCAGCGGACCTTCCAGACGCTCCTCGAACAGCAATTGCGGCTGGCCGGCGACGTCGCGCCTCGTCCCGCCGCGCCGGTTTCGCAACCCGCCGCCGTCCAGCCCGCCAGCCTGCCAGCCAAGCCGCCGGCTCCCAAAGCCGTGACGCCCCCACCTGCCCCGGTCGCCCCTCCGGCCCCGGCTCCGGTCAAGGTCTCGGCGCCGGCCACCAACGGCCGACACGTCGAAGCCCCGCCCGCCCCCGTGTCGAACGTCTCGGAAACGGCAAAGGTGTTGCTGGAGACGGTGGCCGAGAAGACCGGCTATCCCGCCGACATGCTCGAGCTCGACATGCAGCTCGACGCCGACCTCGGCATCGACTCCATCAAACGCGTCGAGATCCTCTCCGCGCTCCAGGACCGGCTCCCCCACGCCCCGGCCGTCCAGCCCGACCAGCTCGGAACGATCCGATCCCTCCGTGACATCGTCGCCCTGCTCAATGTGGGAGGCGGAACGATCGCGACGCCGCAGCCGGCGCCGGCCGTCAGCGTCAACGGCGACGCCAAGGTGGCCGAGGTGTTGCTGGAGACGGTGGCCGAGAAGACCGGCTATCCCGCCGACATGCTCGAGCTCGACATGCAGCTCGACGCCGACCTCGGCATCGACTCCATCAAACGCGTCGAGATCCTCTCCGCGCTCCAGGACCGGCTCCCCCACGCCCCGGCCGTCCAGCCCGACCAGCTCGGAACGATCCGATCCCTCCGCGACATCGTCGCCCTGCTCAATGTGGGAGGCGGAACGATCGCGACGCCGCAGCCGGCGCCGGCCGTCAGCGTCAACGGCGACGCCAAGGTGGCCGAGGTGCTGCTGGAGACGGTGGCCGAGAAGACCGGCTATCCCGCCGACATGCTCGAACTCGACATGCAGCTCGACGCCGACCTCGGCATCGACTCCATCAAACGCGTCGAGATCCTCTCCGCGCTCCAGGACCGGCTCCCCCACGCCCCGGCCGTCCAGCCCGACCAGCTCGGAACGATCCGGTCCCTCCGCGACATCGTCGCCCTCCTTGACGGCGGCGCGGCCGAACAAGCCCAGCCTGTCGCGCGTCCCGAGCCCGTCGTTCAACGAGAGACGCGGCCGGCGGTCCGCCTCGATCGCCTGACGCCCCGTCCTCGTCCGCTCGACGCTCCCGACACTCGCGAGACGATCCGCCTGACGCCGGGGGGGGAAGTCTGGATCACGGACGACGGATCATCGCTCACGGCGGCCCTCGAAACGGCCCTAGTCGAGCGGGGCCTTCGCGGCCGGGTGATCTCGACGTCCGATCCAGTCGCGGCGACGAATGGTCAACGGCCCTGCGGTCTGATCGTGGTCGCGCCGGCCTTGGGCGCCGACGACTCGTTCGTCAAGAACGCGTTCCGGCTGATCCGCGCGGTGGGCCCGATGCTGCGAGGCCAGTCGGCCCAGGGAGGCGCGGCGGCTCTCTTGACGGTCTCGCGGCTCGACGGCGCGTTCGGTCTCGAAGGGCTCGGGGCGTCGGTCGAACCGACGTCCGGCGGTCTCGCCGGGCTCGCCAAGACGGCGAGCTGGGAATGGCCCGAGGTGCATTGCAAGGCCGTCGACCTGGACCGAGACGCGTCTAACGTCGATGACTCGGCGCAGAGGATAGTCGAGGAGCTGATCCGATCGGGTCCCGCCGAGGTCGGTCTGTCGGCGAGCCGGACGATTCAGGTCGCGCTCGACCGCGTGGAATGGCTGTCGGGCAATCATCGCCGCCGGCCGGTCGTCGATCCGGGGGATCTGGTCGTCATCACCGGGGGCGCCCGGGGGATCACCGCCGAGGCGGCCGTCGCGCTCGCCGCCGAGTTCGGTCCTCGGCTGCTCTTGCTGGGCCGGACGCCGGTTCCTGATTCCGAACCCGCGTGGCTGGCCGCTCTCGACGATGAGGTCGCCGTTCGCTCGGCGCTCCGGCTCCATGCGACCGAGCCGATGACGCCCCAGAAGCTCAACGAGCGCGGCCGGCAGATCATGGCCCAGCGCGAGATTCGCCGGAACCTCGAACGGATCAACCGGGCTGGTGGCAAGGCGATGTACCAGTCGGTCGACGTCCGCGACCGCGCGGCCGTGCGGGCGCTCATCGATCAGGTCCAGGCCGTCCACGGGCCGGTTCGCGGCCTGATCCACGCCGCCGGGGTGCTGGCCGACCGTCGAATCGACGACCAGACCGACGACCAGTTCGCCCTGGTTTACGACACCAAGATCGACGGCCTGAACGCCGTTTTCGAGGCGATCGAGCCGACCGCGCTCCGCGTCCTCGGCCTGTTCTCGTCGTCCACCGCGCGGTTCGGCCGAACCGGTCAGGTCGCTTACGCGGCGGCCAACGAGGTGCTCAACAAGTGGGCCCAGGTTCAGGCCCGTCGGCTTCCCGACTGTCGCGTCGTCTCGTTCAACTGGGGCCCCTGGGACGGCGGCATGGTGACCTCCGCCCTCCGGCCGTTGTTCGAGAGCGAAGGCGTCGGGCTGATCCCGCTCGCCGACGGCGCCCGCCTCGTCGTCCGTGAACTCCAGGAGTCGCGCGAGAATCCGGTGGAAGTCGTCGTCCTCGCCGATCCTCCGCAAACCGGCGAGCCGACTCCGACGCCGACGCCGGAACCCGAGCGTTCCGCCAACGACGACCTGCGCCCGGCCTTCGACCGCATCGTCGACGTCCACGCTCTGCCGGTGCTCAAATCGCACGTCATCGACGGTCACGCCGTCCTGCCGATGGCCTTGATCATGGAATGGCTGGGCGAGGCGGCTCTCCACCGGCATCCCGGCCTGGTCGTCGAGGGTCTCGACGATCTGCGGCTGTTCAAGGGGGTGGTTCTTCGCGACCACAAGCCGGTGACGGTGGCGCTGCACGCCGGCAAGGGAGATCGCCGAGGTTCGGCTCTGGCCGTCCCGGTCGAGATGCGTGGCTCACTCGACGGCGGCCGCGAGATCGTCCACGCTCGGGCCGTGGTGAACCTGGCCGAACGGCACGTCGAAGGCCGTCGCACGCTGACCGAGGGGAACCTGCTTCCGCTCGCCGCCGATCGTGACGAGATCTATCAGCGAAGCCTGTTCCACGGCCCGGCCATGCAGGCGATCGAGCGGGTCGAGGGCTGCGACGAACAGACGATCGCCGCCTGGGTCTCGACCGCCCCCGCGCCGGCTTCTTGGATCGCCAAGCCGTTGCGTCAGCAGTGGCTCACCGACCCGCTGGCGATCGACGCGGCGTTCCAGTTGATGATCCTCTGGTGCCTTGAGCGGACGGGCTCGGGCTCGCTGCCGACGGCGATCGGGTCGTATCGGCAATTCCGCCGTCGGTTCCCGGACGACGGCGTCCGGGTCGTGGCGACGGTCCGGCAGTCGAGCGATCGTCGGGCCGTGGCCGACGTGGAGTTCCTCGACTCGCGCGACGAGCTGGTCGCGCGGATGGAGTCGTACGAGTGCGTGATCGACGCCTCGCTCAACCTGGCGTTCCGCCGCAATCGCCTCACGCATCTTGAGACGGCTACGAACTGACGATGATCGAGCAACGCACGTCCGCTGTGGCGATCGTGGGCATCGGGGCGATTCTCCCCGGCTCACCGACCGCCCGAAGTTTCTGGCGCCTGGTTTCGGCGGGACTCGACGCGACGACGGAGCCGCCGCCCGGTCGTTGGCTCCTCGACCCGTCGCGGGCCTACGATCCGCTCGTCGGCCGGGCCGACCGCGTCTACACGACGCGCGGGGGCTTCACCGACGACGAGCCGCTCGACGTCGGCGATCTCGCCATCGACCCCGCGCTCGTCGCCCGGCTCGATCCGACCTTCCGCCTCGCGCTGCGTACGGCCCGCGACGCCTGGAACGCGGCGAGGACCGAGACGATCGACCGCTCCCGCGTCGGCGTGATCTTCGGCAACATCGTCCTGCCCACCGAGACGACGTCGTCCCTCACCCGGGAAACCCTGGGACGGACGATCGAGGACGCTCTCGGAGTTCCGCCGTCCGGTCCCTCGAACGACGAGCCGTATAACGCGTTTCCCGCCGGCCTGCCCGCGAGCCTTGTCGCCCGCGCGTTGGGCTTCGGAGGCCCGGCCTTCACGCTCGACGCCGCCTGCGCATCGTCGCTCTACGCGCTCAAGCTGGCCTGCGACGAGTTGACGACGGGCCGGGTCGACGCGATGCTCGCGGGGGGCGTCTCGCGTCCCGACGCACTCTACACCCAGATGGGCTTTTCCCAGCTTCGCGCGCTCTCGCCGCGCGGCCGGTCGGCCCCGTTCGACGACGAAGGCGACGGCCTGATCGTCGGCGAGGGCGCGGGCCTCTTCGTCCTCAAACGGCTCGATGACGCCATCCGGCAAGGCGACGTGATCCACGGCGTCATTCGCGGGATCGGCCTCTCGAACGACCTCCACGGCGACCTGCTCGCCCCCAGCAGCGAAGGTCAGTTGCGCGCCATGCGCGCGGCCTACGACCAGGCGGGATGGTCGCCCGACGACGTCGACCTCGTTGAGTGCCACGCGACCGGCACGCCCGTCGGCGACGCGGTCGAAGTCGAGAGCCTCAAGGCCCTGTGGTCGGATCATTCCATCGAGATCCCGGGCCGCTGCGTGATCGGCTCGGTGAAGTCGAACGTCGGTCACATGCTCACGGCGGCCGGCGCGGCGGGGCTGCTGAAGGTGCTGCTGGCGATCGAGCACAAAGTGCTGCCGCCGACGGCCAACCACACGAACACGTCGCCGCGACTCGGACTGGACGAGAGCCCGTTCCGCGTCCTCAAGACCGCCGAGCCGTGGCCGCCGGCCCCGTCCGGCCGCCCTCGACGCGCGGCGATCAGCGGGTTCGGGTTCGGCGGGATCAACGCTCACATGCTGATCGAAGAATGGACCGGCCAGCCGGTTGCGATTGAGTCGACAGTCAAAGCGCCCGCCTCGCCGAGCAAGCCGGTGGCGATCGTCGGCGTCTCGGCCCATTTCGGCCCCTGGCGCGGGCTGCCGGCTTATCAACATCGCGTGCTCGGCGGCGAGACTGATTCGAAGGCGGGACACCTGCTCGACGGCCTCCGGGTCCGGGTGGGACGATTTCGGATACCGCCTCTCGAACTGGAGTCGATGCTTCTCCAGCAGTCGCTCATGCTTCAGACGGCGGCCGAGGCGATCGACGACGCGCGCTGGTCGTCCGATACCGGCCTGCGAACCTGCGTCGTGGTCGGTTTGGGCCTCGACCTGAACACCACGAACTTTCAACTCCGCTGGTGGCTGACCGCTCGGGCGCCGGAGTGGAACGCGGAACTCGGCTGGAATCTCTCCCCGCGCGAGCTAGACGACTGGATCGTCGAAGCCTGCGATGCGATCCACCCCGCGCTCTCGCCCAACCGGACGATGGGATCATTGGGAGGTCTGGTAGCCAGCCGGATCGCCCGCGAATTCCGGATCGGCGGGCCGAGCTTCACGGTCTCGTGCGACGAGAACTCGGGCCTGGAAGCCCTCCGCGTGGCGGCCGATTGGCTCGCCCGGGGCGAGGTCGATTCGGCCGTCGTCGGCGCCGTCGACCTGGCGGGCGACGAACGGACGGCACGCGCCGCCGGCAGGCTCGTGGGCGCGTCGGAACCCTTCACGCCCGGCGAGGGGGCCACGGCCCTCGTCCTCAAGCGCCATGCCGACGCCGTCCGCGACGGCGATCGAATCTACGCGGTGATCCGCGATCCGCGAGCTGTCGGCGTCTCGCTGGATTCGGTCCGTCGCTCGATCGGCTGGACGGGCGCGGCCGAGGGACTGGCGGCCGTCGCGGCGGCGGCCGTCGCGCTCGACCGGGCGATCCTTCCGCCTTCAGACGCGATCGGTCCCCGTTACTGGCTCCAGAACCGCGAAGACGGCCCGCGCGTCGCCGTGGTCCGTCAGCAAGGGCTCGGCGGGCTCGATCAGACGATCGTCCTCGAAGGCGTCGACGACCCGTCGCGGCCCACTCGAACCCGGTCGCTCGGCCCCCATCCCCGGGCGATTTTCGCGGTTGGCGGGCGTGACGCGACCCAACGCGCCGCGCGTCTGGCGAAGCTTGAGAGCCTGGCCGCCGAAGACCCGTCGCGGCCCATCGAAACCCTCGCGCGGCTCTGGCATCAAGCCGGTCTCAACGAAGCGGAAACGCCCGCACTGGCGCTGATCGCCGCCGACGCCACGTCGCTCGCGCGGGCGATTCGAGCCGTCCGCGACGATCGACCGATCGAGGGAGTCGAGTTCTTCCCGCCGAGGCTCGACTGGGACGGCCCGCCGCAAGTCGCGCTGACGTATCCGGGGCTCGGCAACGTGTTCGCCGGCATGGGGAGCCAGCTCTCGGCGCTCTGGCCGGAACTGCTGGGCGAGCTGGAGAGTCGTTACGCGACGGTCCGCGACCAGTTCGCGCCCGATGCCTGGTGGAACGGTCCGCTGCCGACTCGAATCGACGACCACCGCCCCGCGATCCTCGGCCAGATCTCGGTCGGTTCGCTGACGACGGCTCTCTTTCAGAAGCTAGGCGTGAAGCCCGTCGCGGCCGTGGGTTACAGCCTGGGCGAGTCGGCGGCACTCGTCGCGCTCGGCGCGTGGGCCGACCGCGACGACATGCTGAAGCGTCTCATGGCCTCGCCGCTGTTCGCCACCGACCTGGCGGGCCCCTGCTCGACCGCCCGCCGCGCGTGGGGACTGGCCGACTCGGAGCCGGTCGACTGGGTTGCGGGGATCGTCCCGCGCTCGGGCGACGACGTCGACGCGGCGATCGCCGGCGTCGACCGCGTCTACGTTTTGATCCGCAACGCGGTCGACGAGTCGGTGATCGGCGGCCAGGGCGACGCGGTGCGCGGGGTGTTGCAAACCCTGCGTTGCCCGTTCCTGCCGCTCCCGCTGGTGAGCACCGTCCATTGCGAGGTCGGCCGGGCCGTCGAGTCCGAGTACCGGGCGCTCCACGAGCTGAAGACCGCGCCGGTGGACGGCGTGACATTCTACAGCGGCGTCTGGGGGACGGCCTACACGCCCGATCACGAGACCGCCGCCGCCGCGATCACGGCCCAGGCCGCTCATGTGATCGACTTCCCGCGCGTGGTCGAGAAAGCCTACGCCGACGGGGTTCGCGTCTTCCTCGAAATGGGGCCGGGCTCGTCGTGCACGCGACTGATCGGCCGCATCCTCGGCGATCGTCCCCACCTGGCCGTCTCGGCCTGTCCCGCCGAGGGGGACGCCCTCGACGCGGTCTTGCGAGCCCTGGGCGAACTGATCGCCGCCGGGGTTCCGGTCGACCTGGGATTCCTTTACGACGGAGCCCTTGAAGGTCAAGCCGACGACGCCCCCGGCGATCGCCGTGAGATCGTGATCGATCGCGGCCGCGCGGTGGTCGGGCTGCCTTCGGCGCCGCGACTCGTCCCCGCCGAGCGGGTGGCGGAACCCGACCGGCCGATCGATCCCGAGCCGGCGCTCGGCCTCGTCGATGTTTTTCTTGCGCCTGATTCGCCCGCCGCGGTCCTGGATGATTTATCAAGCATGTCCAATCCGATCGCTCACCAACCGACGCTCAACCTCTCGGCCGAAGGCCCGAGCGAATCGTCATCCCCCTTGCTCCGTCAATTCCTGGAAACCCAGCTCGCCGCGAGTCGGGCGCATGAAGCCTTCCTGCGGTTGTCGCAGGGGTTTTCCGAATCGATGGGGCGACAGATCGCCCTCGAATTCGACCTGCTCGACGCCGGCGAACTTCCTGTGACGGCCGCGCCTGTCCTGGAAATGCATAGAAACGAAGCACCGCCGGCCGTCTCGACACCGTCGCCCGCGATCACGTTCGAACCCGTCGCCCTCGACCGCGCGCAGTGCCTGGAATTCGCGATCGGATCGATCGGCGCGGTGCTCGGGCCCGCGTACGCCGAGATCGATTCGCATCCGACGCGGGTCCGGTTGCCGGACGAGCCGTTGATGCTGGTCGACCGCATACTGACCATCGAGGGGCGGCTGGGCTCGCTCACGAGCGGCCGGGTGGTCACGGAGCACGACGTTCTGCCCGGCGCCTGGTATCTCGACGGCGGCCGGATCGCGCCTTGCGTGGCCATCGAGTCGGGTCAGGCCGACCTGTTTCTCGCGGGTTATCTCGGCATCGACCTGATCACCAAGGGGCTGGCGGTCTACCGTCTGCTCGACGCCACGGTGACGTTCCATCGCGACTTGCCGGCGCCGGGCGACGTGATCCGCTACGACATCGTGATTTCGAGCTTCTTCCGGCAGGGCGAGACCCACCTGTTCCGGTTCGGGTACGACGCCACGGTGAACGGCGAGCCCCTGATGACCATGCGCGACGGCTGCGCGGGGTTCTTCTCGGAAGCGGCCCTCGCCGCCGGCAAGGGGATCGTGCCGCGACCGCTCGACGCCAAGCCGCGCCCCGGCGTGCGGCCCGACGACTGGCGCGACTTGACGCCGTCCACACCGACGACGCTCGACGCCCGGCAGGTTGACGCCCTTCGCGCGGGGGACCTGCACGCGGCCTTCGGGTCGCCGTTCGATCAGATCGATATGGCCGATCCGCTGCCGTTGCCCGGGGGCCGGATGACGCTCGTCCATCGGGTCGAGACGCTCGATCCTCGGGGAGGCCGGTTCGGGCTGGGCCTGATCCGGGCCGAGGCCGACATCCATCCCGACGACTGGTTCATGGTCTGCCACTTCGTCGACGATCGGGTGATGCCCGGCACGCTCATGTACGAGTGCTGCCAGCACACGCTGCGGATCTTCTTGATGCGGCTAGGCTGGGTGGGCGCGGCCGACTCGGTCCGCTACGAGCCCCAGACGGGCGTCGCCAATCGCCTGCAATGCCGCGGCCAGGTCGTCGCGACGACCCGGACCGTGACGTACGAGATCACGATCAAGGAGCTGGGCTACGGCCCCGAACCGTACGCGATCGCCGACGCCCTGATGTTCGCCGACGGCAAGCCGATCGTCGAATTCACCGACATGGGGCTGCGGCTCTCGGGGACGACCCGCGAGGAGCTGGAACGGCTCTGGGAAGGCGCCCGGACGTCGAAGCTCGTTTATTCGCTCGACCAGATCCTCGCCTTCTCGACGGGCGCGCCGTCGGACTGCTTCGGCGAGCGGTTTCGGCCGTTCGACTCCGAGCGGTTCATCGCCCGGCTGCCTCGGCCGCCGTATCAATTCTTGGATCAGGTGACGATCCTCGAAGGCGACCTCTGCGTTCAAGCCGTCGGCGCGTCCGCCGAAGCGGAATATACGGTCCCTCCCGACGCCTGGTACTTCGACTCGGACCGTCAGCCGCACGTCCCGTACGCGGTGCTGCTCGAAGCGGTTCTTCAGGCGTGCGGCTTCGTTTCGGCCTTCATGGGCTCGGCCCTGACGAGCGACGGCCCGCTCAAGTACCGCAACCTCGGCGGCCGAGGCCGGCAGCATCGGATCGTCGATCGGAACTCCGGAACGCTCCGGTCGAGCGTCCGCGTCGTGAAGATCAACCGCTCGGCGGGGATGCTGCTGCATCATTTCGAGATGTCGATCCACGACGCCTCGGGCCTGGTGTTCGACGGCGACACCTACTTCGGCTTTTTCCACCCCGACGCGTTGATCGATCAGGTCGGCGTCCGCGAGGCGGTTCCTTACGAGCTGACCGACGACGAGCGGCGGATTTCGCGGTCGTTCCCGTTGCCGGACGCCGCGCCGTTTCCCGACCGGAAATGGCGGATGGTCGAGCAGGTCGACGCGTTCGTGTCGCAAGGAGGTCCGAACGGACTCGGTTTCATCGAGGGGAGCGGTGCCGTCGATCCCGGGGCCTGGTTCTTCCAGGCTCATTTCCTCGGCGACCCGGTCTGGCCCGGTTCATTGGGGTTGGAATCGTTGCAGCAACTCCTTAAAGTCGTTGCTGCCGAGCGTTGGGACGCGGGCCCGGACGCGGTGTTCGATTCGCCCGGGCTGGGCGTCGAGCACGGCTGGACCTACCGTGGGCAGATCGCGTCCACCAATCGCCGCGTGACGACGCAGGCGGTGATCACCGCCGTCGACGACGATCGACGGCTCATCACCGCCGACGGCTTGTTGCGGGTCGACGGCAAGGTCATCTACCAGATGAGCGGTTTCACGCTCGGCCTGCGATCGCGCTAGACGCGGTCGGTCGAGGGCGACGGCATCCAGGACCGGCGGGGCCCATGGGATCGATGAAATACGAGAACGTCTATATTGAGGCGTTCGGCTACGAGGTCGCTCCGGTGGTCGTCTCTTCCTCCGAACTGGAGGAGCGGCTTGCGCCGGTGTATGAGGCTTTGCACCTGATCCCCGGCCAGCTCGAAGCCCTGACGGGGATCATCGAGCGGCGTTGGTGGGAGGAAGGGCATCGGATCTCCGACGGCGCGATCGTCGCCGCACGCCGCGCCCTTGAGGCCGCCGACATTCCCGCCGACCAGGTCGAAGCCCTGGTTTACGGGGGCGTCTGCCGCGAGTACTTCGAGCCCGCGACGGCCTGCCGGATCGCGTCGGAGCTGGCGATCAGTCCGGGGGCCGTGATTCACGACCTGAGCAACGCCTGCCTGGGCGTGCTCAGCGGCATGATCGACGTCGCCAACCGGATCGAGCTCGGCCAGATCCGCACGGGGATGGTCGTCGCCTGCGAGACGGCCCGCGAGATCAACAACGTCATGATCGAGCGGATGTGCCAGAACCCGAGCATGGATTTCTTCAAAGAGGCGCTGGCCACGCTGACCGGGGGTTCCGGGGCGGTCGCGGTCCTGCTGACCGACGGCCAGCTTTCGCGAACCAAGCGGCGGCGGCTGCTCGGCGGCGCGGTCCAGTCGGCGCCCCAGTTCCACGACCTCTGCCGCTGGGGCGTCGAGGCGGTGAAGCCGCTGACGAACGGTCCGCTGCAACAGTTCACGTCGACCGACGCCACGGCCGTGCTGACTCACGGCGTCGAACTTGGGGTGAAGACCTGGCAGTCGTTCCTCCGCAAGCTGGGCTGGGTCAAGGAGCAGGTCGACAAGGTCGTCTGCCACCAGGTCGGCGGGTCGCATCGCGACACGATCTTGCGATCGCTGGGACTGCCGATCGAGAAGGATTATTCGACGTTTCCGTATCTCGGCAACATGGGAACCGTCTCATTGCCGCTGACCGCCGCGCTGGCCGAAGACCGGCAGGTTCTCCACCCTGGCGACCGGGTCGCGTTCCTCGGAATCGGCAGCGGCCTGAACTGCCTGATGCTGGGCCTGGAGTGGTAAGCAGGATGACGGGAACGACACGCAACTCCAGCCCCGAACTCGGGGAATTCCTGGCCGCCCACCCGGGCCGCGACTTCGATCGCGACGGCCTGCGCTATCATTACCTGGACGAAGGCGAAGGCCGCCCGGTCGTCATGGTCCACGGCAATCCGACGTGGTCGTTCTACTATCGTCGCCTGGTCGAGGCGCTTAGCCCCTCGCACCGCACGATCGTCCCCGACCACATCGGCTGCGGGCTCTCCGACAAGCCCGGCGACGACCGGTATCGCTACACGCTCGAAAGCCGCGTCGACGACCTGGAACGCCTGCTCGACCACCTGGGGATCGTCCGCGACGTGACGCTCGTGGTCCACGACTGGGGGGGCATGATCGGGTTGACGTACGCTGCTCGCCGGCCCGAGCGGATCGCCCGCCTGGTCGTGCTCAACACGGCGGCGTTCCACATGCCGACGGACAAGCGGTTCCCCTGGTCCCTCGGCGTCTGCCGCAACCCGGCGCTCGGGTCGCTCGCGGTCCGGGGGCTCAACGCCTTTGCTCGCGGGACGGCGGTCATCGGCTGCACCAAGGAGCGGATGCCGAAATCGCTCCGCGACGCCTACGTCGCCCCTTACGATTCGTGGGCGAACCGGATCGCGGTTCATCGGTTCGTCCAGGACATCCCGCTTCGCCCGTACGACCGGTGCTACGACCTGGTGAGCTGGGTCGAGAGCCGGTTGCACTTGCTCCGCTCGGTCCCCATGTTCATCGGCTGGGGGATGAAGGACTTCGTGTTCGACGCGCCGTTCCTCAGAGAATGGGAGCGACGCTTCCCGCTCGCCGAGGTCCACAAGTTCCCCGATGCGGGTCATTACATCCTCGAAGACGAAGCCGAGACCTTGATTCCGCAGATCGCGAGCTTCCTGGACGCGCCCGAGTCGCCGTCGTCCGTGACCGCGACGCAGGCCGCCGAGGGTTGACCCGGACATGAACACGCCGAGTCAAGACGTCGAGGACGCCCCCGCGTCCGTTCCCATCGCCGACGATCACCTGGCCAACATCGCCCAGCACCTGCACGACATGGCGAACCGCCAGCCGCACCGGGCGGCGGTCGTCGTGCCCCAGGGGCGCGGGGCGGCGGGCCAGATCCGTTACGGCCACTTCACGTACGGCCAGCTCGACCGCGACAGCGACGCGATCGCCGCCGGTCTGATCGAGGAGGCCGTTCCCCGAGGCAGCCGCGCCGCGGTGATGGTCCGGCCGGGGCTCGACTTCTTCGCGCTGGTCTTCGGCCTCTTCAAGGCGGGCGTCGTCCCGGTGCTGATCGATCCGGGGATCGGGCTCAAGAGCCTGGGACGCTGCCTCGACGAGGCCGAGCCGGAAACCTTCATCGGCATCGCCCCGGCGATCGTCGCCCGACGCGTCCTCGGTTGGGGCCGCGACACCGTCCGGCGCGTCATCCTGGCGGGCCAGGGCAAGTGGCTGAACAGCCTGGCGACGGCCTCGCTCGACACGATTCGCCGGCGAGGTCGCGAGGCGATCGCGAGCGGGCGGATTGCGACGCCGGTCTTCCGGGGCGTGAAGCCCGACGAGCCGGCGGCGATCCTCTTCACCAGCGGCAGCACGGGCCCTCCCAAGGGGGCCATCTACACCCACGCGATCTTCCTCGCGCAGATCGAGTGCTTCCGATCGCTCTACCAGATCGAGCCGGGCGAGATCGACCTCTGCACGTTTCCCTTGTTTGCGCTCTTCGCCCCGGCGCTCGGGATGACGTCGATCGTCCCGCAAATGGACCCCACGCGCCCCGCCCGGGTCGCCCCGGAGAAGCTGTTCGAGGCGATCGACGATTTCGGCCCGACCAACATGTTCGGCTCGCCGGCGCTTCTGAAGCGCGTCGGCCCGGCCGGCGTGGCCAAGGGCCTGAAAATCCCGACCCTCCGCCGCGTGGTCACGGCCGGTGCGCCCGCGTCGCCCCGGGTGCTCGAAACCTTCGCCCGGCTGCTCGAACCTCCCGCCGAGATCTTCACGCCGTACGGAGCTACCGAGTCGTTGCCCGTCGCCTCGATCGGCAGCGCCGAGATCCTCGGGGAGACGGGTCGCCAGACGGACCTCGGCCGAGGCGTCTGCGTCGGCCGTCCGGTCGGCGACATCACGGTCAAGATCATCCGGATCAGCGACCAGCCGATCCCCGAGTGGAGCGATGATCTGGTCGTCCCGGACGGTGACGTCGGCGAGGTGATCGTCTCCGGTTCGGTCGTCACGCGCGAGTACTACGGGCGGCCCGAAGCCACGGCGCTCGCGAAGATCATCGACTCGGCGAACGAAACCTTCTATCACCGGATGGGGGACGTCGGCTACCTCGACGATCGCGGCCGGATCTGGTTCTGCGGCCGGAAGTCGCACCGGGTCGTGCTGAAGGACGCGACGCTGCACACGATCTGCTGCGAGGGCGTGTTCAACGCTCATCCTGAAGTCGCGCGGACCGCGCTGGTCGGCGTCGATCGCCCCGAAGGAAGAATCCCGGTCCTGTGCGTCGAGCCGGTCCGCCGGCTCGGCCGCCGCGACCGCGAAAGGGTCCGGGGCGAGCTGCTGGAACTCGGGTCGAAGTTCGATCACACAAGGCGGATCACAACGATCGTGTTCCACCGCGCGTTCCCCGTCGACATTCGCCATAACTCGAAGATCTTCCGCGAAAAACTGGCGGTCTGGGCCGCGAGGAAACGGCCATGACGCTCGACCCGTCCCGCCCCGTGCTCGTGACCGGAGGCGGCGGATTCCTGGGATCGGCCGTCGTGGCCCTGCTCCGCGCCAAGGGGCAGGCCGTCCGCACCCTGACCCGGCGTCACTATTCTCAGCTCGACGCGCTCGGGGCCGAGCAGATTCAGGGGGACATCGCCGACGCCGGTGTCGTCGCCCGCGCGGTCGAAGGTTGCGACGCGGTCTTTCACGTCGCGGCCAAGGCGGGCCTCTGGGGGCCCGAGCACGAGTACCGGCGGACGAACGTGCAGGGCACCAAGAACGTCGTCGACGCCTGCCGTGCTCACGGCGTCCGCAAGCTGATCTACACGAGTTCCCCCAGCGTGATCTTCAGCGGGAAGGATCTCGAAGGCGTCGACGAGTCGATCCCCTATCCCGACCACTACGAAGCGGCGTACCCCCGCACGAAGGCCGAGGCCGAGAAGCTGGTTCGCAAGGCGAACGACGGCGCGCTGGCTACCGTCGTCCTCCGGCCGCACCTGATCTGGGGGCCGGGAGACAACAACATCCTGCCCCGGGTCTTCGCGCGAGCCCGGGCGCGGCGGTTGTTCCGGATCGGGCGTCGCAACCCGTTGATCGATCTGACGTACATCGATAACGCCGCTTCAGCCCACATTCTGGCCGCCGACCGCCTGGACGTCGGCTCTGCGGTCGCCGGCAAGGTCTACTTCATCGCCCAGGGCCAGCCCGTGCCCGTCTGGGACATGATCAACCGGTTTCTCGATATCGCCCATCTGCCGCCGGTGAAGCGCACCGTGCCGAAGTCGCTGGCCGTCGCCCTCGGCCGAGCCTTCGAGGTCTGCTACGGCGTGCTAAGGCTCTCCGGGGAACCGCGGATGACGCGGTTCCTCGCCCATGAGCTTTCGACGGCGCACTGGTACAATCTCGACGCCGCGCGCCGGGATCTCGGCTATGCTCCTCACGTCAGCATCGAGGAAGGCCTGCGCAGGTTGGCCGCCTCGCTACAACAGGACCAGACCGAGATTTAGCGCGGTATGCTTTTGGGTTGCAGACCCCCGGTGTGCGCAGGAAGTCCGTTTCGTTGTAGGGGCGCCCCTTGTGGGTGCCCGAGTCGCCAAGGCCGCCGCAGTTGCCGACGCCGATCGGGCGCCCACAAGGGACGCCCCTACGCATGCAACCCAATCGCAAAACCTGTCTGGATCGCGGGCCGAGGAGAGACGACATGAGCCCTTCCGTCTATGCGATCGCCACGATGGACACCAAAGGGCGAGAGCTGCTGTACACGGCCGATCGGCTGCAGTCGGCGGGCGTGTCGGTCGTGATCGTCGACGTCGGGACGCGAAACGATCCCGACGACGAAGCGGACGTGTCGCGCCAGACCGTCGCTTCGTTTCAACCCGAGGACGAGACAGGCTCAAGCCTCGATCGCGAGGAACGGGGCGCGGCGATCTCGTCGCTCAGCAGGGCGTTGACGAGGTTTCTTGTCGCCGAGCACAAGGCGGGGAAGGTCGCGGGGGTGATCGGGCTCGGCGGCAGCGGCGGCACCGCGCTGATCACGCCGGCGATGCGCGCGTTGCCCGTCGGGTTGCCCAAGCTGATGGTCTCGACGGTCGCGAGCGGCGACACGTCGCCTTACGTCGGCTGCACCGACATCTGCATGATGTATTCCGTCGTCGACGTCGCCGGCCTGAACACCGTTTTACGGACCGTGCTGGCGAACGCCGCGCACGCGATGGCGGGGATGGTGAAGGACGCGGTCGCGATCGAGGTCGAGCGGCCTGCGCTGGGCCTGACCATGTTCGGCCTGACCACGCCTTGCGTCACGGAGGCTCGCGAAGAGCTGGAGCCCCTGGGGTACGACAGCCTGGTCTTCCACGCCACCGGGACCGGCGGCCGAGCGATGGAGCAGCTCGTCGCCTCGGGTCTGATTCAGGGGCTGCTCGACGTCACGACGACCGAAGTCGCCGACTTCCTCGTCGGCGGAGTCTTTCCATGCACGACCGACCGGTTCGAGGCCCAGATCGCGGCGCGGATTCCCTGCGTGATGAGCCTTGGCGCACTCGACATGGTCAACTTCGGCGCGCGGGCCACGGTTCCCGAGAAATATCGCGACCGCCTTTTCCACCAGCACAACGAGCAGGTCACGCTGATGCGGACGACGGTCGACGAGAACCGTCGCTTTGGCCGTTGGATCGGCGAAAAACTCAATCGCTGGCGGTCGCCGGTGTCGCTCCTGATACCGGAGCGCGGCCTGTCCGGACTCGACGCGCCGGGCAAGCCGTTTCACGACCCCGAGGCCGACGCCGCCCTGTTCAACGAGCTGGAGGCGACGGTCCACCAGACCGCCGACCGGACCATCCGGCGGTTTCCGCTGCACATCAACGACCCGCAGTTCGCCCGCCAGCTCGTTCGAGCCTATCTCGAACGGGCCGCGCTGGGTCGCGATCCGAAATGACCCTGGAGTTCCTGACATGGCGGAAACGCGTTCGACGATCCTGGAGAGCTTCCGCAAGAAGGTCGCGGCCGGCCTGCCGATCATCGGCGGCGGGGCGGGGACCGGCCTGAGTGCCAAGTGCGAGGAGGCCGGCGGGATCGACCTGATCGTGATCTACAATTCGGGACGGTTCCGGATGGCGGGCCGAGGCTCGCTCGCGGGCCTCATGCCGTATGGAAACGCCAACGCCATCGTCAAGGAAATGGCGTACGAGGTTTTGACCGCCGTCGACCACACGCCGGTCGTGGCGGGCGTCTGCGCGACCGACCCGTTCATGATCACCGACGTGTTCCTTCGCGAGCTGAAGGAGCTGGGCTTCGCCGGAATCCAGAATTTCCCGACCGTCGGCCTGATCGACGGCGTCTTCCGCGCGAACCTCGAAGAGACGGGAATGGGCTTCGACTGCGAGATCGCCTGCATCAAGAAGGCCCACGAGCTGGATCTGCTGACCACGCCCTACGCCTTCGACCCGGACCAGGCGCGGAAGCTCACTGAAGCCGGTGCCGACTTGATCGTGGCTCACATGGGTCTGACGACCAAGGGGAGCATCGGCGCTCGGACGTCGCGGTCGATCGACGACTGCGTCCGCGACGTGGCCGAGATCGTCGCCTCGGCCCGATCGGTCCGTGACGACGTCCTCGTCCTGTGCCACGGCGGTCCGATCGCCATGCCGGACGACGCCCGCTACGTGCTCGATCGCGTCGAGGGACTCGACGGCTTCTACGGCGCCAGCTCGATGGAGCGATTGCCGACCGAGCAAGCCATCGCCCAGCAGACGCGCGATTTCGTCGGCCTGCGGCGCGGACGCGGCAAGCCGAAGTCCGAATAAGGCCTCGAAGTGATCAGCGACCCGCCGACGCCGAGCCCGCGACCGCCGAGCGGGCCGGGAGCAGGACCGTGAAGCAGGCGCCGCCGCCGGGATTGTTACGGGCGGTCAGCCGGCCTCCCAGCTCGCGGACGATCTCGGAGGCGAGATACAAGCCGTAACCGCTCCCCCCTTCCCTCGTCGTGAAGAACGGTTCGAAGATCCGCCGCAGGTAGTTGTCGGGGATTCCCGGTCCTTCGTCGAGGACTTCCATCCGGACCCATTCGGTCTGGCCCTCGTGGACGCTGTCGGTCCGTAGCAGAATCCCCCCCTCCTTGCCCGACGCGGCGATCGCCTGGTGGGCGTTGGAGAGAAGATCGAACAGGACCTGCATCAGCCTCCCCGCGTCGCCGTGAATCTCGTGCAGATGGCCGCAACGGGTCTCGACTCTCACCTGCCGTTGATTCGGCGGCAACCCCTTCGTGAACAGGTCGACCGCCTCCGCGAGCAGCGAACCCACGTCGACCGGCTGGAGGTGCACCGGGCCGGGCCGGACCGCCGCCATCAGGTGCTCAAGCCGGAGTTGGAGCAGACTCGACCCGCGAAGGATCGAGTCGACCCACTGCAAGTCGTCGTCTCGGTCGTGAAGGCTCAATCGCAGCAGCTCGGCGCTGCCGCGGATGACCGAGAGCGGCCCCCGGATCTCGTGGACGATCCCCGCGAGCAACCGACCGACCTGCACCAACTGGCGATCGAGCACCGCCAGATCCGAGAGCTTGCGGTACTGGACCAGGCGCCGGACGCGCGCCAGGATCAACTCCGGAGCGGAGTCCTTGGTCGTATAATCGTCCGCGCCCGCATTCAAACCCGCCAGGACGCCGGAATCGTCGTGGCCTACGGTGAGGATCAACACAGGGGTTCCGGCGATCGCGCCGTCGCAACGAATCGCCTGGCACGCCGCCGTCACGTCGAGATCGGGAAGCGCGGCGTCGAGGACGATCAAATGCGGCCGGACGTCGCGTGCCTTGAGAACCACGTCCTCGCCCCGCGACGTCTCGAAAACGGCGTACCCGCCGTGCGATAAAATCGAGCGGAAACGCGCCCGGTCGGCGTCGTTGTGATCGACGAGTAAGACGGTCGCCTCGGGCTCCACTACGTGTTCCTCGCTCGTCAGCGGCGTGTCGTGGCAAAGGCGTCCGGTGGTTCGGATCGACGTCGCGGACGATGCACGCCTGCTGCGAAGCACGCAACGCATCGACCGAAGCCCAGACTGGATCGCGTCTTGGTCTGATACTGGGATATAATACCTTGACCGGTCAATGCCGCGGATAGAATTTGAGGAACGAGACGAAGCCGGACCTTCAGGGACGACCTTGTAACCAAGAGGCGGACGACCGACCGACCGCCTCGCGCACCAGCCGAGACATGGGGCCACGATGATCGCCACTCCCGCCGCAGTCGACAATCCCGGCCTCGCCGCCTTGCCGTTCGAGACCTATCGGCAGGCTCCCAACGCCGAACTCAACGAGCGCATCGAGGCGGTCAAGCGCGAGCTGGGCGATGCGCTCCTGATCCTCGGCCATCACTATCAGCAGGATGAGGTCATCCGGTTCGCCGACCTGCGCGGCGACAGCCTGAAGCTCAGCCAGCTTGCGGCCGAGAGCCGGGCCTGCCGTGCGATCGTCTTTTGCGGCGTGCATTTCATGGCCGAGACCGCCGACATCCTCTCGCGCGACGAGGTGACCGTCCACCTGCCCGACATGGGCGCGGGTTGCAGCATGGCCGACATGGCCGACCTCGACTCCGTCGAGGCCGCCTGGGCCGACCTCGGCGAGCTTATCGACGTCGAAGACCTCACGCCGGTGACCTACATCAATTCGACGGCCGAGTTGAAGGCGTTCTGCGGACGCCACGGCGGCATCGTCTGCACCAGCACGAACGCGCGCAAGGTCCTCGATTGGGCCTTCGCCAAGAACAGTCGGGCGCTCTTCTTCCCGGATCAGCACCTCGGACGCAACACCGCGCGGGCGATGGGCATTCCGCTCGACCGGATGCACGTCTGGAACCCCCGGCTGCCGCTGGGGGGCAACTCGGTCGAGGCGATCGAGAACAGCCGCGTCTTGCTCTGGCGCGGGCATTGCTCGGTCCACCAGATGTTCAAGCCGGCGCATGTCGGCCAGTTCCGCAAGCAGTTCCCCGGCATCAAGGTTCTGGTGCATCCGGAGTGCATGATGGAGGTCGTCGAGCTGGCCGACCTGGTTGGGTCGACCGAGTTCATCATCAAGACGGTCGAGAACGCCCCCGCGGGCAGCACCTGGGCCGTCGGCACCGAGCTTCACCTGGTCAACCGGCTGGCCGCCGAGAATCCCGACAAGACGATCCATTTCCTGTCGCCGATGGTCTGCATGTGCGCGACGATGTCCCGGATCGACCTTCCCCACCTGGCCTGGTGCCTGGACAATCTGGCGCGGGGCACGCCCGTGAACCAGGTCAAGGTCCCCGACGAGACCGCGCGATGGGCTCGCGTCGCCTTGCAGCGGATGCTCGATCTGCCTTGACACAGGACGGGCTCGCGCATGACGACGCGTCCACGCGCGCGGCTCACACCCTTCGACCCGACCTTTCGCGATGGTCTTGCGGGGCTTCTCGGTTGCATGGTGTGGAGCCGGCGGCTAAGTATAAATCTATCCAAAACGACGACGCGCAGACGACGGCCCCATCAACGCAGAGAGCGAGTCTCGAAATATGGCTCTGATGACACGGCAGCAGTCGACGGTCTCCCAGGCGGATCTCGACCTGATCACGCACGCGAGCCATTGGAACCCGTTCACGATCCTGGGTCCGCATCCCTCGTCCACCAAGGAGGGCTCCAAAGGCTGGACGATCCGCGCCTTCTTGCCGGAAGCCCGCCGGGCCAGCGTCGTCGACCTGTCGCGCGGCGAGCCCGGCAAGCTCTACCCGATGGAGAAGACTCACGCCGACGGCTTCTTCGAAGCTTCGTTCCCCGACCGCTCCGAGGCGTTTCCCTATCGGCTCAAGATCGAGAACCATGAAGGCCATTCGTGGGAGCTGGTCGACCCCTACGCCTTCGAGCCGGTGCTCACCGACTTCGACCTGCACCTGCTGGGCGAGGGGACCCACCTTCACAACTACGAGCGCCTGGGAGCCCATCTCCGCACCCATCAAGGGTTTCGAGGCGTCAATTTCGCCGTCTGGGCGCCCAACGCGCAGCGCGTGAGCGTGGTCGGCAATTTCAACCATTGGGACGGCCGCAGGCACCCGATGCGCAACCGGGGCGCCACCGGAATCTGGGAGATCTTCATCCCCGACCTCTGCGAAGGCGAAGTCTACAAGTTCGAGATCAAGAGCCGACACCACGCCTACACCGTGCAGAAGTCCGACCCTTACGGACTTGCGGCCGAGTTCCGGCCCAAGACGGCCTCGGTGGTCTGGGACATCTCGCGGTTCTCGTGGGGCGACACGGAGTGGATGGCGAACCGGGCGCAGCGGCAGGCGCTCGATCAGCCGATGTCGATCTACGAAGTCCACCTCGGCTCCTGGAAGCGCAAGGTCGAGAAAGACAACGGCTTTCTCAGCTACCGCGAGCTGGCCGAGCAACTGGTCGCCCACCTCAAGCACAGCCACTTCACGCACATCGAGCTGATGCCGATCACCGAGCATCCCTTCGATGGAAGCTGGGGCTACCAGCCGGTCGGCTACTTCGCCCCCACGGCGCGGCACGGCAGCCCGGACGACTTCGCCTACTTCATCGACCACCTCCACCAGAACGGGATCGGCGTGATCCTCGACTGGGTTCCCGCGCACTTCCCCAATGACGTGCATGGGCTCGGGTACTTCGACGGCACCCACCTGTACGAGCACGCCGACCCCCGGCTGGGCGAGCATCGCGACTGGGGGACCAAGATCTTCAACTACGGCCGGCCGGAAGTCCGCAACTTCCTGTTCGGCAACGCTCTGTTCTGGCTCGACCGCTACCACATCGACGGCCTCCGCGTCGACGCCGTCGCCTCGATGCTCTATCTCGACTACTCCCGCGAACCGGGCGAGTGGGTCCCCAACATCTTCGGCGGCAATGAGAACCTGGAAGCCATCGACTTCCTCAAGCAGCTCAACGAGATCTGCCATCGCGAGCATCCCGGAATCCTGACCATCGCCGAGGAATCGACGAGCTGGTCGGGCGTCTCGCGGCCCACTTATCTGGGAGGGCTCGGCTTCAGCCTCAAGTGGAACATGGGCTGGATGAACGACACCCTCCGCTACTTCGCGAAGGACCCGGTCTATCGGAAGTACGAGCACGGCGGGCTGACGTTCAGCATGATCTACGCGTTCAGCGAGAACTTCATCCTCCCGCTCTCGCACGACGAGGTCGTCCACGGCAAGCGTTCGCTGCTCGACAAGATGCCCGGCGACCTCTGGCAGAAATTCGCCAACCTCCGCCTTCTCTACGGCTACATGTACGGCCACCCCGGCAAGAAGCTGCTGTACATGGGCGACGAGATCGCCCAGTGGCGCGAGTGGAACCACGACGAGAGCATCGATTGGCACCTCCTCGACTGGCCCGACCATCGCGGGGTCTTCCAGCTCGTCACCGACCTGAACGCGCTGTACAAGCATCAGGCGTCGCTGCACCAGATCGACTTCGACTGGCAAGGCTATGAGTGGCTCGAACTCCACGACTGGGAGAACAGCGTGCTCGCCTTCCTGCGCCGGGCGAAGAACTCGGAAGACGCGATGGTCGTGGTCTGCAACTTCACGCCGGTCGTTCGCGACGACTACCGCGTCGGGGTGCCGACCGAAGGGTTCTACGAGGAGATCCTCAACACCGACGCCGACATTTACGGCGGGTCGAACGTGGGTAATCACGGCGGCGTCTGGTCGCATCACGAGCCGCACGCCGGCCGGCCGTTCCACATCTCGCTCCGCCTGCCCCCGTTGGGCGTCCTCTTCCTCAAGGTGCCCACAACCGCCGGCGCGGGACCGAAGAAGAAGTAACGCGGGCCATCTGCGCAGGATCAAAATACAAGCCCGAAGCGCCAGCGAGTGCATCCTCCCGGCCGGCGTGCCGAGTAAGCGAACGCAAAACAATGCACTCGCTGGCGCTTCGGGCTTCCATTCGGAGGCCGCCCGCGCGACTCCGCGGCACTCCATTTTCATGAGGCCGGGCCCCTCCCACGGCGTCATGATGGCTTTTATTCCGACAATTCGGCCCGGCGGCCGCAACTCAGCGGTCGTCGAAGTCTTCGAGCTTCGGGGTCTTCCCGCGAGCGCCCCGGGCCGGGGTCGTCGGCTCGGGGACGCGCGTCGACTGCGGCACTAGCTCGTCGATCGCGACGTTCCAGGTCACGTGGCCGATCGCCACGGTCGCCATCCGTTTTCGCGGATCGATCTTCACGACGCGCCCGGGGCGGTCGTAGCCCATCTTGGGAACGACGACCCGGTCTCCCGGCTGCAGCCGCGCGCGGGCCTCGATCAGCGAATCCTCGCGGCGGCTCTCGCGCTGGAGGGTTTCGAGCTGTTGCGCGAGGGCTTCGCGCGTCAGCTCGGCTTCGGCCTGCGCCTCGATGGCCGCCTGGCGCGCTTCCTCGGCGTCCTTGCGCATCCGGGCGACCATGTCCCACTCGGGCTGAGACGATCCCGTTTGCTCTTCGAGGTACTTCTCCGCGCGGGCGACGAGATGTTCGGGAAGGCTCAGTCGGCGGGCGATTTTGAGGGCGTTCGACTGCCCCACGTCGCCGATGTGGACATGGTACTTCGGCTGAAGGCTCTCGATGTCGAACTCGACCGCCGCGTTCTCGGCCCGAGGGTTCGAGAGGGCGTACGTTTTGAGGTCGCCGATGTGCGTCGTCACCATCGCCAGGACGCCGATGCTGTCCAGCTCGTCGAGGATCGCCCGACCGAGCGAGGCGCCCTCGGCCGGGTCGGTTCCCGCGCCCAGCTCGTCGAGCAACACCAGCGACCGCTCAGACGCCTTGCCAATGATCTCGGAGATCCGCCGGATATGCGACGAGAAGGTCGACAACGATTGCTCCAGGCTCTGCTCGTCGCCGATGTCGGCGAGCACGTCGTCGAAGACGGGCAGTTGCGAGCCCTGCGACGCCGGGATGTGCAGACCCATCTGCGACATGATCGACAGCAGCCCGACCGTCTTGAGCGCCACCGTCTTGCCGCCCGTGTTCGGTCCCGTGATCACCAGCATCCGGAACCGGAGGCCGAGATGAACGTCGATCGGCACGACCTCACGAGGGCGCGGCGCGGGGCTCGCTGAGACGGCCGAGGCGGCTTCCGCCGGAGCGGACTCCCCAGACTCCGGATCAGCCTCGACCGCAGCGCCACGGGCCTCCTGGGCCGGCGGAGCGGGAAGCGGTTCGAGTCCCAGGGCCGGATCGCGGCGGAGGATGGCTTCGAGCAGCGGGTGTCTCGCCTTCCGCAGCACTAGCTTGCCGTCGTTGCTGATGTCGACGGCCGTCATCCGGTAATCGAGGCTGTACCGCGCCTTGGCGAAGATCAGGTCGATCTCAGCCATGACGACCAGGGTCCGCAGCAGCGCGTCGCCGACCTGCCCCACCTGGGCGCTCAGCCACCGCAGGATGCGGCGGATCTCCTTCGCCTCGCGCGCCCGAATGTAGGAGAGCTGGGCCGACTTTTCGGCGATGGCCGTCGGTTCGATATAGACCGTTTCGCTGCTGGCGCTGGTGCGCTGAACCGAGCCCGAGATCTCGCCGCGATGCTCCTTGGCGACGGGGATCACGTAGTGATGGCCGACCATCGTGAAGTTGGGATACCGCAGCGCCCGGCGGATTTCGGGCGAGCGAAGCATCGACCGCAGGGTCTCCTGGATTCGCTCCTCTACCTGGCTGATCTCGCGACGGAGGGCCGCGAGGCGACGGCTGGCCGAGTCGAGCATCTTGGCCCGGCTGTCCAGGCAGCCCTCGATCGCCGTGCTGACGCCGGAGAACTCGCCGACCTCCTGGCGAAGACCGCCGAGCCGGGGGAACCGATCGCCGATCCGCACCAGCCAGGCGTCGAGGTTCCCCATCGACCGAAGCGTCTCGGCGACCTCGGCAAGTTCCTCGGCTTCGAGCATCGCCCCGACCTGGGCGCGGCGGACGAGCGGTCGAATGTCGTGCAGCCCGCCGAGCGGCGGCTGAAGGCCCGAGACGATCGCCTCGGCCATCTCGGTCGTGAGCGCCTGCTTGGCGTGGATCTCGCCCGGATCGTGGAGTGGTTCCAGGCCCCGAGCGGCGTCCTTCCCCAGCGAGCACGCCGCGCGCGCCGCGACGAGGGCGCGGATCTTGTCGAGACCCAGAAGATCGAGCGTGTGGCTGTCCATATCGCCTCGCGGCTGACTCACGGTCGGCCCCGCCCCGAACCACCGGCGCGGGGGCGGCTGCGAGGCGTGATTCCTTGGATGACACTCCGACACCGGCGTCGGTTCGGCACGTCATTCGATTATGACGAGTCGACGCGGTGCGAGACCATGCCGATCGCGAAGGTCGTCCTCCGATCGCCGCCGCTTCAAGCTGTCAGCGCGGGGGGCGCGGCGCGAAAAGCTTGAGGCCGGCGGCGGGCTTCGTCGAGGGATCGGTCGGAGGCTTCGCGGGGGTCGCGGTCGCCGACGCGGTCGCGGGATCGGCGGCGGCGTCGGTCGTCGCCTGGGCGATGATCGGCTCGACGGCGCGTCGCCAGGCGGCGACCTCGGTCCCTTCGTCCTTGCCGGTGAGCTTGCGGAGCGCGCCCACGGACGCCAGGCGGATGGCCGGGTCTTCGTGCTCCATGGCGTCGAGCAGGACCTTGTAGATCCGCGGGTCCCGGCTCTTGAGGTCGGCCAGCCCTTCGATGGCGGCGATCCGCGCATCCTCAAGGTGATCGAGCGTCATGATCTGGGCGAGGACCGTCGCGTCCTCGGAGCGCCCGACCTTGCCCAGCGCGCGGCAGGCTTCGATCTTGATCACGGCCTCCTGGTCGTGCACGGCGCGGAGCAAGACGGCGCGCGCGCTCGGATCGCCCAGATCACCGAGACTGCGGCAGATGACGGCGCGGATCGCCACCGGCTCCTTGCCGCGCTCGTACTTCTCGATCAGCGTCGCGACCGCCTCGCTCTTCTGCTCGGAGTTGTCGTAGAGGTCCTTCGAGCCGAGCTTGGAGTAGGCGACGTAGCGGACGTTCGGGTCGGGGTTGTTCCGGACGTGCCCGAGGAAGCTGCGCGCGGTGGTGCCCACGTAGGTCGTGCAGCCCGCCGCGCAGGCGGCCAGGACGACGGAGAGGCGAGCGATCGCTCGCCGATTCGCGCGGGTGCGGAGAATTCCCTCGTCCATGAGCGTGGAACCCATCCTTGATCGAGTGGTCGACCGGACTCGCGGACCGCGTCTCGTTGATCCGCCGTCCTGGCGGTCACGCGAGAAAGCCGCAAGCCGACTTGTGCGATTGGAGACGGGAAATGGTCCCGCACAGCCATCCTGCCGGACTGGCGCGGGGATCTTAGCCTGGAACGTCCGATCCGCCAAGAGCGAGTTGCACGCCGACCGAAGGCGTCGCGCGGCCGCCCCCGCCGGCGCAATGAAAAAGGCCGAGATCCGTCACGAATGAGGACCCGGCCCTGGTGGTTTCTTCGTTGCTTCGCCGACCGTCGTTCAGGCGGAGGTGTTCGAGGTCGAGTCGGAGCCCGAGCCGGCCTGGTGCTTCTCACCCAGCTTGGTGCCGTGGTACTTGAAGAACGCGCCGTCCTTCTTGCCCCGCTTGATGAGCTTCTTCGTCTGCAGCGAGTCGAGCTGCTTCTGGTTCTTCTTGGTCGCCGTGACGCCGGCTTCCTTCGAACCGACGACTTCCTTCAAGAGCGCCGCCTGAGCGTCAGTCAGCTTGATGACCGCGGCCTTCTTCGGCGCGGCCTTCTTCACGCCGGCCGCCTTCGCGACGGGGGCGGCCTTCTTCGGCGCGGCGGCCTTCTTCGGAGCCGCGACCTTCGCCTCGGGCTTCGGGGCGGGGGCGGCCTTCTTCGGGGCGGGGGCGGCCTTCTTGACGGCGGTCTTGGTCGCGGCTTTGGGTGCGCTGCTCTTCGTCGTCGTCTTCGTCCTGGCCATCGGTGTCACCTCGTCGACTGACATGTTCTCGTGACTGACCATCTCTCATAGAGCGGTCCCTGCGCCAATTCATACCAAATCTTTGACATAGTGGAAGAGGAAGATACGTGGAAACCGTCGATTTTCTCGGAAATTTTCGGGTTTTTCGGCCGCGCGGACTCGTCGCATCATCGTACGTTGGGACTCTTGTCCGGCATAATTTGCAAGCGTCTCGATGTCTTATCTCTTTGATTCATTGCGGGTTCACCCCGTAAAACACAGGCTTTTCGCGAATGCGGCTTCTCGTTGAACGCGCCTCAACACCCTCGGAGCGCGCTCCGAGGCGACCAAGAGGCCCGGCCCGGCGCGACGCGAGGCCGCGCGGCGTGCCGCGAGTTCGACGGTGCGAAACCCCACCACGCGAGAGGTCGGCGGAAGGCCCTCGCGATGATGGTCCACACCGGCCATGTGAGCCTCGTGAACCGCGCGTCGAGAGAGCCCTTTCGAAGACCCGTCGCAGCCCGCGCTTCGCCCCCGCGCCACGCGCTTCGACGGCCTTTCGTCGAGCATCGCCGACCCGCGACGAAGGGTCTCGTTTTCGACCTCGCATCACGGGCGGCCGGCGCCGATTGAACCGCGCCGCTCAAGGTCCGGATACAAGCCCGAAGCGCCAGCGAGTGAATGCTCCCGACGGCCGACCGCCGATTCACTCGCTGGCGCTTCGGGCTTGTACGAGGTCGGGCGTCCCGACGTCGTCATGCGCTACGATCGCGCGAACCCTTCGCGTCGGTCCAACCGGACCGGGTCCAATGAGCCTCGCGACACGCCGACGCGCCGGTCTCTTGTGCCTTGCACAACGCGCCGTCATGAGGCACAATTAGTGGACAAAGAACCACAGTGGGATCGAGAGTCGAGAATCGGGCGAGGGGTTCTGGTGATCACGCAAATCCGAGGTGTTCTCCGGTCGGTGAATGACGAGGCTCTGACCCTGGCGGTCGAGCCGTTCGAGCTCGAGGTCTTGATACCCGAGCACACGCGCAGGCAGCTTCAGGGGAAGGTGGGCGAGTCGATCACGTTGCACACGACGTTCTACATCGAGGGGCAGGCGATGGGGGGCAAGATGGTCCCTCGCCTGATCGGCTTCCTCTCGCCGGTCGACCGCGAGTTCTTCGACACCTTCTGCTCGGTCGACGGCGTCGGCGTTCGCAAGGCGCTCCGGGCCATGGTCCGGCCGGTCCGCGAGCTGGCCCGGACGATCCAGGAGCAAGACGTCAAGGTGCTGGCCACGTTCCCCGGGATCGGCGAGGCGATGGCCGAGCGAATCGTCGCCAAGCTGCGCCGCAAGGTCGGCATATTCGCCCTGATCGTCACGCCCGAGGGAGCGGGGCCGCTGTCGCATGCCAACGGCGAGGCCGAAAACGCCGAGCCCGACGTGGTCCGCGACACGTTCTCCGCGCTGCTGTCCGTGGGTCACAGCGAGATGGAGGCGCGAGCCGCCCTCGACCGCGTGCTCTCAGGCAAGAAGAAGTTCAAGTCGGTGGCCGATATGATCGAAGCCATCTACCAGCAGAGCAAGCCGTGACCGGGCGTAAGCTTCGCCGGGGGAGCCAGCACTAAGGAGGATACGATGGCGCGCGAAGTGAAGATCAAGGGAAAGCCCGACGACGACGACCGAGCCCCGAGGTCCAAGGCCCCCCAGAACGACGAGGGCGAGCCGCAGCCCAAGGCCGAGGCGGGCGACGAGAAGCTTCGTCCCCAGCGGCTCGGCGAGATCGTCGGCCAGCGCGCCGTCGCCGAACGGCTGTCGATCGCCCTGTCCGCGGCCCGCAAGCGCAACGAGCCGCTGCCGCACATCCTCTTCGACGGCCCTCCCGGGCTGGGCAAGACGACCTTCGCGAGCGTCCTCCACAACGAGCTAGGCGTCGAGCTGAACCTGACCAGCGGCGCGTCGCTCGATAAGAAGATGGACGTCATGCCGTACCTGACCAATGCGTCGGAAGGCTCGATCCTCTTCATCGACGAGATCCACCGCCTGCCCCGCGCCGTCGAGGAGTTCATCTACCCCGTCATGGAAGACTTCCGGGTCGACGTGGTGCTCGGCGAGGGGATGTCGGCGCGGACGATCAACCTGCCGCTCAAGAAGTTCACGATCATCGGGGCCACCACCCGCAGCGGCATGCTCTCGGCCCCGCTCCGGGAGCGGTTCCACATGCACGAGCATCTGGAATTCTACGACGCCGACGACCTCGCCCGGATCATCAACATCAACGCCGCCAAGCTGCGGACGACCGTCACGCCCGACGCCGCCTGGGAGCTGGCCAGTCGCAGCCGAGGCACGCCGCGGATCGCCAACGCCCGGCTCCGCTGGGTGCGCGATTACGCCGTGGCCTGCGCCGACGGCGAGATCAACCTGGCCATCGCCCGCGACGCGCTCGACATGCAGGAGATCGACTCCGAAGGCATGGACAAGCAGGACAGACGCTACCTTGAGACCCTGATCCGGGTCTTCAAGGGAGGCCCGACCGGCGTCGAGGCGCTGGCCGCCACCATGACGATCTCGCTCGACACCATCCGCGACGAGGTCGAGCCGTTCCTCCTCCGTCGCGAGTTCGTCGTCCGCACCCCGCGCGGTCGGGTGGCCACTTCGGCCGCCTACCGTCACCTGGGTCTCGTCGAACCCGAACCGGAGCCGGACCCGCTGTTCGGCCCCCAGCGCCGGCTGTTCGAGTAATGAAGCAGGGGCCGCTTCAGGCTTCGAGCGGCGTCGTCGCCCGCCGCAGGCGGTCCCGGACGGCGTCCCACGCGCCGCCCGCCGGGGGCATCGCGACGACGATCAGATCGAGCCCCTGGGCGTCGAGCGCGTGCAGCGAGGCGTACAGGTTCTGGGCCGCTCCGATCGGGTCGGGATGCTCGATCACGACCACGTGCTCGGGAAGTCGATCCCGATCCAGACGTTCGAACGCCAGCACCCCGGCCCGTTCCGGCCAGGCGACGTCGAACACGTCGCGAACCGACTCGACTCGCAACGCGCGCGTTCGGGGCGCGTAGTGGACGGCCAGCATGCCGGGGCTCGACGGTCGATCCGGCGGCGGCGCCTCGGGGGACGTCGGGCCGGCGAGATCCCCTTCCTTAAAGAAGGGGGCGAGATCGTGCCAGCCGATGGGGCCCGGGCGGAGGATGCGCGCCGGGGCGCTCGTGAGGTCGAGGACGGTTGATTCCAGGCCGACGGTCGTCGGCCCGCTGTCGAGAATCAGGTCGATCCGGCCGTCGAGATCGGCCAGGACGTGCTCGGCGCAGGTTGGGGAGATCCGGTTCGACCGGTTGGCGCTCGGGGCTGCCAGCGGGGCGCCGACGCGCGCGATCAAGGCGCGGGCGACCTTCGGCGCGGGGACGCGCAGACCCACGCTCGGGCCGCCAGCCGTCACAATGGCCGGGATCGCCGGCGTCTTCGGCACGATCAAGGTGAGCGGGCCCGGCCAGAAGCGGTCGGCGAGCCGCTGGGCCGATTCGGTCCAGGCGGTCGTGAACGTCCGCGCGTGGGGGACCCCTTCGACGTGGACGATCAAGGGGTTGAACGACGGCCGCCCCTTGGCCTCGAAGATCCGGCCGACGGCCTCGGCGTTGGTGGCGTCCGCCCCCAGGCCGTAGACCGTCTCGGTGGCGAAAGCGACGAGGCCGCCTTGCGACAGAATCGCGGCGGCCTCCTCGATGATCTCGGGTTCCGGATGATCGACGTCGACGGCTCGAACGCGCGTTTTCATGCGACGATCGAGCCTCCGGCGACGGTCACGGGAGCAAAATGGCGGCGGCGACGACGGTCGTCCAGAGGCCGTCCTTGTGGCCGACGGCGGTCTGGGTGACTTCCTTCGTCTTGGTGATGACGTCGGCGATCTTCCAGATCTCGCGCTTCTCGTCCCACGAGCTGTTGGGGTTGAACTCGACCCCGAGGATCGTCGCCAGCATTTCGGCCGCGAGGTCTTCGGCGTAGTCGGCCGCCGACTTCGCGGTCTGGCCGTAGGAGTGGTGCTCGGAGAGGTAGCCGAACTGATCGCGGTCGCGCGGGATGGCGACGCCCACGCTGGCGGCGACCAGGCGATTGGGCTCGGCCGTCGCGCTCTCGCTCATCACGACGTGGACGATCTGGCCGGGGCTGAGGTCTTTCAACCCCTGCTCGATCGTGACCTCTTTGCAGCGCGGCGGGAAAATGCTCGAAACCCGCACCAGGTTGTAGCAGGCGATTTGAGCGTCCCGGAGGGCCAGCTCGAAGCTGGTCAATTTTTCGCGGTGGGTGCCCACTCCCTTGGTGAAGAACAGCTTCGTGGGTACGTACATCTCTTGCTTGAATCCTCCCGCGCCGGTCAGTCGCGTTCGTCTATCGAACGCCGACCAGCCCAGTCCAGTCGATCAACTCGCGTCGTCTCCGCACGTCGCGCCCTGTTTCATGAGCATTGAATTATCATGCGCTCGCCGTTTTGCATCAAGACCACACGCACCGCGTCGCCTCAGTTCATCATCGCCGCCGCACCGATCTTGCCGCGCGAGCACAGCCCTGAGAAACCCGAGAGGATCGAATCGCATGGGCTTCCGATGAAGAACTCGTGAAGGACGCCTCGCGCTGCGACCCTCGCCACGCCCAGCCTCCGATCCGGAGTTCTCCCGTTGCGGGTCGGGCGATCGAAAGTCGAGATGCTGGCTGTCCAACCGCCGGGAAGGGTAGAATGACAGGAGCAAGTGTCAAAGTTACGGAGGAGTGGCTCGCATGAACCATCTGAACAACGAATTCGACGCGGACGCGGGCGATGTGGCGGAGGTGACGCTGGATCGCGCGGCCAACGTGCTGCTAATGGATTCATCCAATTACGACAACTATAAGCAGGGCCGCAAATACCGCTATTACGGCGGGTACGCCACCAAGAGTCCGGTGCGACTAGCGGTGCCCAAGCATGGGCATTGGCATGTGGTGGTCGATCTGGGAGGCGGGCCTGGACAGGTGCGCGCTTCAACTCGCCTGCTCTCGGGCGCGTCGGTATGAAGAACGAATACCGGCAGGTCGTCAAGCTGGCCCAGCCGGGTGAGCTGAAAGCCTACGTGGTCTTTGAACATCAACTCGACCTGCTGGCCCAAGGCTCTCCGGCTTCATTGTAGTACCTCAACTTCGCGCTCTTCTTCCTGGGAATCGCCGCGACGTCCTTTGGAACGATGGCGACCGCGCCGCCGAGCCAAGACAGGATCTATTATACATTTCTCATAGTTTTCATAATCACGCTGATCGCTGGTGCCGTGCTTTCCGCAGTCTGGTACTCCATGCACAGGTCGGTTGCGAGTTTGGTCGACGAAATCAAGGCGCAGATGCCCGCAAACCCGGTCGTGGAGCAAAGCTCCTCGGAGCCATTGGACGAGGGTGAAGCGAGACTTCACACCAGTTCGTAGATTCCGCCGCTCATCCCCCGCGCCGTCACAACGGGTTTCATCAGTGGGCAGTGCCCACGCTACGAAACCTCGCGTCAGGGTGTTCGACTCGCCGCGTTGCACGGCTGGGCGTCCTATGAGAAGCGAGGATGATGGGGCTCGAACCCACAACCTCCGGCGTGACAGGCCGGTGCTCTAACCAATTGAGCTACATCCCCAACGTATATCGCGGCAAGGTGGGCGGCACCCACCTTACGAAACCTCGTGGCGAGTGTTCAACCCGCCGCCTTGCATGGCCGAGCGCCATAGAGAAGAAGCGAGGATGATGGGGCTCGAACCCACAACCTCCGGCGTGACAGGCCGGTGCTCTAACCAATTGAGCTACATCCCCAACGCATGTCGCGTCAGATGATCTTAGGTTAGTGTTCGTACAAAGCGAAGTCAAGCCCAGGGGTTGCCCGGTTCTTGGGGGACGATTAGTCTAAGGTCGCTTTGTAGGAATCAGAGGACCTGGAACGGGGTGGGCCCCGATTTCAAGGTGCGAGAAACGGACGTCGGAAGCAGAGGGATAGCGTCGTGCAGGTCTCGAAGGCAGTCATCACCGCGGCGGGACGGGGGGCGCGTCAGTATCCCGCGTCCGACACCGTGCAGAAGGCCATGTCGCCGCTGGTCGATCGCGACGGGCTGACCAAGCCGGTCCTCCAGATCATCGCCGAAGAGGCTCTCGCCAGCGGCATCGAAGAGATCTGCGTCGTCGTCGCGCCGGGGGACGAGGCGGTCTACCGCGACCAGTTCCGGACCTACGCCAACAACCTCCGCGCGGCGTACCGCGACGCCAAGTGGGCCGACGACCAGGCGCGCAAGCTGCTGGAACTCGAACAGCGGCTGACCTTCGCCGTCCAGGCCGAGCCCAAGGGCTACGGCCACGCGGTCTGGTGCGCCCGCGAGTTCGTCGGCGGCGACTCGTTTTTGCTCCTGCTCGGCGACCACCTCTATCTCTCGGCCGAGCCTCGCCGCTGCGCCCGGCAGTTGATCGATCTCGCCACGGCCGAGGGCTGCGCGGTCTCGGCGGTCCAGGCGACTCGCGAGCATTTGATCCACCAGTACGGCACGGTCGCCGGCCGCCGATTGGCCCAGCGGACCGACGTCTACGCGATCGACGAGATCGTCGAGAAGCCCAACCCGACGCTCGCCGAGCTTCGGCTTCAGGTCCCCGGGCTCCGCGCCGGGCATTACCTCTGCTTCTTCGGCATGCACGTCCTGACGCCGACCGTCTTCGAGCTGCTCGACGAACTGGTCAAGGGGGATGTCCGCGAGCTGGGCCAGATCCAGCTCACCACGGCCCTCAACATCCTGGCGAGGCGCGAGAAGTATCTGGCCCTGGAGACGAAGGGCTCGCGGTTCAACCTCGGCGTCAAGTACGGCGGCGTCGAGGCCCAGGTGGCTCTGTCGATGTCCGGCGTCGATCGCGAGCAAATCCTCGCCGTGCTGCTCGAAGCCGTGGCCCGCATCGAGCGGGCGAGCCCTCGCTAGAGCGTTGAGCGTCCGCCGGCACCTCTCCTCACATCGCCTCCGACTCCTCGCGGTTCTAGAAACACAATGGCTGCACTCGGCACGACCCTCATCGAAACGATCACCAGCTCGGAGCCCGAGACCCGCGACCGCTCGGCCCGTGGACTCGTCGCGGCGGCCAGCCTGTCCGACAAGCTGCGGGCCTGCGAAGACCTGGAGCGGTTCCGCCGCGACAGCGACAACCTCTACCAGCGCGTCCGGGCCTCGCTCTTCCTGCACGCGATCTACCGCTACGAAATTCAGGAAGACCCCTCGATCCGCCAGTCCGGTTTGATCCCGTTCGGCGGCTTCATGGATCTGATGGAGCGCAGGTACGAGCAGGCGATCACGGCGTTCCGGCTCGCGATGAAGGACGACCGGCCCAACGGCGCGATTTGCAGCGCCCTGGCCCAGGCCTACGAACAGATCGCGTTTCAGACGTTGGCCGACCAGGTGCGGCGGTCGGTCCGGAGCTGCGCGGGGAACCGCTGGATGTTCCGGGTCGGAGGCGTCGACGAGCATCCGTTGCGACTCGACGCCCGGCTGCTCGACCGCGCGTCGGAAGACGGGCTCTATCCGATCCTCACCGAACAGACGCCGGTGCGGCTCGACCTCTCGCACAGCGGCTGGTCCGACATCTTCTTCCTGGGCATGGATTACCCCGAAGGCGCCCGGGTGCTGAACATCTCGGTCGATCTCGGCGTCCACGGCCGCGACGACCAGCCCTCGCCGCCGATCGAATGCCGGCTCCGGGTGATCGCCGAGCCCCTGCTCCGGCTCACCAGCCTCGACCTCAACGCGACCAAGGACGTCGAAACCCTCGACGAGCTGTTCAACTTCGGCAACGACTACCTGGGTCTGGTCAAGGCCGGCGTGATCGCCTCGGGACTCGTCCCCCCGGCGCTCGAAGGGACCGCCGTCTCGCTCGCCGACCTGCTGGCCCGGGTGGTCCGTCCCGGCCACGGTCTGGAGATCGTCAGCAAGGTCAACGACATCCCCAAGGGCTCGCGCCTGGCCGTTTCGACCAACCTGCTCGCCTCATTGATCTCCCTCCTGATGCGGGCGACCGGCCAGACGAAGAACCTCACCGGCCCCTTGGAACTCGACGAGGCCCGCGTGGTCGTGGCGCGAGCGATCCTCGGCGAGTGGATCGGCGGCTCGGGGGGCGGCTGGCAAGATTCCGGCGGCGTCTTCCCGGGCGTGAAGCTGATCTCGGGCGTGCCGGCCGGCGAGACCGACCCCGAGTGGGGGATCAGCCGGGGACGCCTGCTGCCTTCGCATCAACTGATCGCCGGCGACGCGAGGCCCGACGGCTCGGCCTCGTTCCCCGACGCGCTGGCGCGGAGCCTGGTGCTGGTTCACGGCGGCATGGCGCAGAACGTCGGCCCGATCCTCAACATGGTGACCGCGAAGTACTTGCTCCGCGGCGACGCCGAATGGCAGGCAAGGCAAGAGGCGCTGGCGATCTTCGAGAAGGTGCGCGGGGCCGTCGAACAGGCCGACGTCCGGGCGCTGGGCGAGGCGACCACCCGCAACTGGGAAGGGCCGCTCAAGGGGATCATCCCCTGGGTCACGAGCGCGTTCACCGAAGGGATCATCCGCGAAGCGAAGAAGGCGATGGGGGACGATTTCTGGGGCTTCCTGATGCTCGGCGGCATGTCGGGGGGCGGGATGGCGTTCTTCGTCGCTCCTGAGCGGCACGACGAGTTCCAGTCGCGGATCGGCGCGATCATGAGCGAGGTCAAGGGCTCGCTCGACGACGCCTTGCCGTTCGCGATGGAGCCGGTCGTCTACGACTTCCGGATCAATCCCCGGGGGACGTTCGCCACACTCGACGACCAGGGATCGGCCATGATGCCGCCCCGGTACTACACCCTTCAGGCCCCCCGGATGATCGCGGCGGGGACGGCGAACCTCGACCAGCTTCGCAAGGCCGACATCGACCACTTCGCCAACCACTGCGCCGAGACTCCCGAGCTGCTCCGCGTCTTCCGGACGATGATCAACAACCTGTTCCCGGTCACCCGAAGCGCATCGGATTCGACGGCCTCGCGGTGGGAGGAGCAGGCTCAGACGATCCGCCGCGAGAACGGCTTCGACCCGGTCCAGCACGAGAGCCTCCGTGAAGACCTTCAGCGCGGGCGGATCGGCCTGGCGCGCAACCGGCTGCCCGTCGACCTGGAGATTCGCGACGTCGACGACAGCGACCTGATCGCCGCGCACGACCGCATCCCGAAGGCCGCGATCGAGGCCGGCGAACGGATGATCCGCCGCGGCGAGGTCGCCGTGGTGTCGCTGGCGGCGGGGGTCGGCAGCCGCTGGACCACCGGCGCGGGAGTGGTCAAGGCGATCAACCCGTTCGTCACGCTGGGAGGCGTCCACCGCAGCTTCCTAGAGATCCACCTCGCCAAGACGCGGGCCGTCCAGAAGGCACTGGACGTTCGCATCCCGCACATCGTCACGACAAGCTATCTGACCCACGAGGCTATCGAACGCCACCTGGCCGACACGCAAAACTACGGGCACGACGGCCCGGTGTTCCTCTCGCGCGGGCAGTCGATCGGTCAGCGGCTGGTCCCCATGACCCGCGACCTCTCGTTCCTCTGGGAGGAGTCGACTCACGAAACGCTCGACGAGAACAAGCAGAAGGTCCGCGAGGCCGGCCGCCGCGCGATCCTCGAATGGGCGCGGTCGCAGGGCGAGGGCTCCGACTACACCGACAACCTGCCGGCCCAACTCTTCAATCCGCCGGGACACTTCTACGAGGTCCCCAACTTGCTGCGGAACGGCCTGCTCGCGAAGATCCTCGTCGAGCACCCGAACCTGAAATGGCTGATGGTCCACAACATCGACACCCTGGGCGCGATCGTCGATCCGGGGGTGCTCGGCCTGGCCGTCGAAGCCGGCGCGAGCCTGAGCTTTGAGGTCATCCCACGCCGGATCGACGATCGTGGGGGCGGGCTCGCGAAGGTCGCCGGTCGGCTCCGGCTGTTGGAGGGGCTCGCGCAGCCGCGCGAGGACACCGAATTCGGCCTCCGCTATTACAACTCACTGACGACCTGGGTCCGGATCGACGGCCTGCTCCAGACGCTGCACCTCTCGCGCGACGACCTCGGCCGGTCGCCCGAGAAGGTCGCCGCCGCCGTGCGGGCTCTCGCGGCCCGGGTGCCGACCTACGTGACGATCAAGGACGTGAAGCGGCGCTGGGGGCACGGCCAGGAAGACGTCTTCCCCGTCGCCCAGTTCGAGAAGCTCTGGGGCGACCTGACCTCGCTCCGCGACCTCCCCTGCTCGTTCCTCGCCGTCAGCCGCCGCCGCGGCCAGCAGCTCAAAGACACCGCCCAGCTCGACGGCTGGGTCACCGACGGCAGCCGCGACCATGTCGAATCGCTCTGCGCGTTTTCGAGGTGACCCCCATCGCCCGCGCTCACGCCGGGCAGATCCCCGCCAGGTCGCGGATGGCCGCCTGGGCGATGGGGGACGGGCAGGACCAGACGAGGAAGAAGAGGGCCTGGCGCGCCCAGCGCTGGGCCGGTTCGGAGCGGAGGAAGCCGCTGCCTTTGCGAGCGGTCAGGTAGGCCTGGGTCGTTCGCAGGGCCAGGGCGTTGGCCTGGGTGCGAAGCTGGCCGGCGGACGAGGAATCGCCCTCGCCTCGGGCGCAGGTCATCAGCAAGTCCCAGGACTGCCGCCACGACTCGGACAGGACGTCGAGCGGCTCAGCGAGGTCGTCGCGGCCGAGCGCCAGGGCGGCGGCGAGACCGCCGATCGCCGCGGCCGACTGGCCGAGGGCTAGGGCCGAGGTTTCCAGCCCCGCCGTGCCGACCACGCCGGGCTGCGACGAGATCTCGGTCGAGGGGCCGAAGAGGATGTCGGACTCGTCGATCTCGACTCCGCTGACGACGACCTCGGCCGTCCGCGACGCCTGGAGCGCCGCCAGGTCGAACGCGGGCTTGACGACGACGCCGGGGAGGTCGGTCGGGAGCGCCAGCAGGACCTGGCGGTCGTCGTCGAGGAACGCCCCGGTGACGAGGACGTCGGCCCGCTCGGCGGCCGTCACCCAGGGCATGCCGCCGTCGAGTCGATAGCGGCCACCGCCGATCTCGGTCGCGACCAGGGCCTTCGCCCCGAGCCGGCGCGAGGTCGTGAGCTGGGAGATGCCGACGGTGGCGACCGCGCCGTCGGCGATCGCCGACAGCCATCGACGGGCGGTCGGCCGGTCGGCCGAGCCGGTCAACCGGCGGATGGCGGCGTCGTGCTGCGAGAGGATGAAAACGGCCGTCAGGCTCGCCTCGGCAAGCCGCGCGTAACGCTGGACCAGGAGCGGACGCGGGCACTCGCCGCCGCCGAACTCGGTCGGGATCGACCACCGCGTCGCGCCGGCGTCGACCAGCAAGCCCCACAGCGTTTCCGGCCATTCACCGGCGATGTCGGCCGGGCCGTCGGCGGCGCGCAGGGCCTGCGTGACGTCCACGATCGCCGACTCTTCGGACTCGGGTTCCGTCCAGGAGATCACGTCGTTTTTCATCCTTTCCTCGGGTGCGACAATCCCAGGCTGCGTCGGGTTCCATCGTCTCACAAGGTCGCAGACGATGTCATCCCAGATCGGCGTTTCGGATGATCTTGCACGATCCGGGCTTAGCCGATAAAGTCTCGCCGCCTCCGCGAGCCCAGGAACGACCGGAGCTCATCCGTTCGAAAGGAGCAGCCGATTTCCGCCTCCACGACTGATCGCCCGTCCGAAGTCGGCCCTTCGACCCGTTCCGCTCGCCGCCGACTGTTCGCGAAGTCCGGCGCCGACGCGACGGGCGACGGCCGCGACCTGACGCGCGGCGACCGCGAGGCCGAGATGGCGCTCATTCGCGACCTCTGGGCGCAGCAACGCGAGTACGTCGCGTCGCAGAACGTGACCGGCGCGTACCTCGACTACCTGGAAGCGCACTTCTCGATGTCGCTCACGCTCCGCCGCCGGCTGGCGATGATCGACTGGCTGGCGAGCCGGATCAAGCCGACCGACCGCGTCCTCGAATGGGGATGCCAGCACGCCGTCGACTCGTGCATCTACCGGCTCCGATTCGGTCCCGAGATCGAGCTGCACGGCTGCGACTGCGTCGCCGCCGACTCCTACCGCCCGTTCTACGAGTACAGCCGGCTCCAGTACGCCGTGATCCAGCACCCCTACGTGCTCGACTACGCCGACGGCTTCTTCGACGTCGTCACCAGCAACGGCGTCTGGGAACACGTCGACTACGAGTACGAGTCGCTCCGCGAGGTCTTCCGCGTCGTCAGGCCCGGCGGGCGGTTCCTGGTCTCGTGCCTGCCCAACCGCCACAGCTATACCGAGGCCGTCCAGCGCCGGATGGGACACACCGCCCACGATCGGCTCTACACGATGGACTCGGCCCGAGCCCAGTTGAAGGACGCCGGCTTCGAGGTCGTGTCGACCGAGTACCGCCTGGTCGTGCCGACGATGCTCAACGGCTTCCCCGACCGCGTCAAGAACCTGTACCAGAAGTTCGACCGGCCCGTCTGGCTCGCCAACGCCCTGCTCGAACGCACCTGGCCGTTCTACCGCGTCGCCAGCAACCTCATGCTCGCGGCCCGCAAGCCGGAGTAAGGCTGAGGCATTGCCTCCATCTCACGTGGCCGGAAACCGTCCAGGTGAGCGCGATGAGTCAGCCTTGAAGATCGGCTTCGCAGAGGATCTCGAAGCCCATGTCGTGCAAGGTCCGGCTGGCTTGCTCGTTGTTGTCGATATGCATGGCGACGGCCGAGCGGCCGCGCGGATGCACGATCAGCGGATAGGCGTAATGGATGTTGATCTCGGCCCGCAGCAAGGCCATGCAAAGTTCCGCCAAGGACGATGACGCGGCCGGAAGCTCGGCGGCGACCAGTTCGTTTTCGGCGAAGGCATGCTTATTGAGAGAAAGAATCTCTCGTCCTTGCTCGGGATGGCTGAGGATCAGCCGGAGGATCGAGCAATCGGCCGAGTCGGAGATGGTCAACCCGACGATCTTCACCTTGGTGCCGTGAAACGAGCGGACGACTTCCAAAAGCTGGCCGACCCGGTTCTCCAGGAAGACGGAAAACTGAGTCACCGTCGGCCAGTTGCGCCCATGGATGGTTTCCAGCTCGACTTCGTTGCCGCTGTCGTCCTCGCCAAAGCTCATGGGGCCCCTCGCGTACCTGGGCAAGACAGTCCGAGACGTAATAGCCATCTCAAGTTAATGCGGTTCATGCACTCAGGTCAATCCTTTCCTCTGAACACCGGACGCCGGAACCAAAGAAAGCGGAAACCATGTACGCTGGACTCGCCTACATCCTCTGGCTCGTGCTCGCTCCCTCGCGACAAACCCCTCCGGACACGGTGCCGGCCGTCGTACGTGAAGCCCCGAGCGACCCCGACGCCGACCGGCTCAACCGCCAGTTGCTCGACGCCCACAACCAGGCTCGGGCCGACGCCAAGCTGCCTCCGCTGACGATCGACGCAAAGCTGACCACGGCCGCTCGACGCCACGCCGACGACATGGCCGAACAGGAAAAAATGACCCACGAAGGGAGCGACGGCTCCACCCCCGACGAGCGCGTGAAACGCGCGGGTTATCATTATGTTCGCACCGGTGAGAACATCGCGGCGGGGCAGTCGGGAGTCGACCAGGTGCTTGAAGCCTGGATGGAGAGTCCGGGCCACAAAGCCAACATCCTCGGACCGTTCACCCAGATGGGAGCGGCGCGGGTGATCGACGAGTCGGGCGAGCCCTACTGGTGCGTGGAGTTCGGCGAGCCGATCCTCCGCCTGAACCCGGCCGAGGCGGCCGCGAAGGCGGTCGAGAACCTGAACGCCGCGCGGAAGGAGGCGGGGGCCGACCCGCTTGAAGTCGACGCGAAGCTCGCGGGAGTCGCCCGCAAAATGGCCGTCGCGGCGGCAGAGGCCGACACGCTGCCCCCCGAAAAGGCGGACCAATCAGAAAAACCGAAACTGCCTGACCTCGTCCAGCTTCTGAAGCAAGCCGGCGTCCCGTTCTCGAAGCTGAACCAAAGCATGGCTTCGGGCAATCCGACGGCCGACGACGTGGTAGAATCGTTGTTGAGAAACGAGAAGCAGAAGGAGATGCTGCTGGGGCCGTTCAAGACCGTGGGTATCGGTTATGCGAATGGCTCCGATGATACGCCGTTCTGGTGCGTCCTGGTGGTCGAGCCATGACGCGAACTCCCTCGGAAAGTCATGGCCGGCGGGCATTTCGTGCGATGGTTTGGTCGCGGACTGCCGAATAATTTGAGGTGGCGAGTTCGAATAACCGCGCGCCTGGAAACGTCATTTCGGATGACGGCCTCGGCCCGTCGCGGTTCGGAACTTCGGTTGGAACAACCCGGTCAATAGACGAAGCAACGGGCCCGGAGCGGGAACGTCCTCCCCTCTCATCGTCGGCCCCGTCCAGAAAGGTCCTACCCAATGACGTGGCGACGCCTTCACCTGGTCCGGGCCCTCGCGGCCTCGGGACTGGTCAGCAGCCTTATGATCCTGGGAAGTCCCCTCGCGACCGCGCAGGCGGTCGACTCCGAGCCCTCGACGCTTCCGTCGGGAGCCGAGACCGAAACCGTCGACCTCCTCAAGGCGAGCAAGGCGGGCGACCTCAGCGTCACCGCCCGCGGCCAGGGGCAGGACAAGGTTCGCCTGACCATCCACAACACGTCGAGCAAGCGGCTCAACGTCATCGTCCCGCCCGGCCTGGTCGCCTCGAGCGCCGCCGGCCAGGGGGGAGGCCGGGGCTTCCAGAGCATGGGCCTGGGGATGATCACCAACCGGCCGGGAGCCTTCGGCCAGTTCCTCGGCGCCCAGAACGCGACCGGCCTGCGATCGGTGCCGGTCGCCGGGTCGTCGTCGAGCGCCTCGGTGGCGGTCCCCGTCGGTGAGACGCTCGACGTCTCGATCCCGGCGGTCTGCCTCAACTACGGCGTCGACACGCCGACCCCGCGCGACAGCTTCACCCTCGTGGACGTGGACGAATACAGCACCGACGTCCGCGTCCGCAAGGCGCTTCGCAGCCTCGCCCTGCTGGGCACCAGTCAGGGGGTCGCGCAGGCGTCGATGTGGCGGATCTGCAACGGCGTCGCCTTCGAGGCGATGGCCTCGCGCGACGGCAAGGTCGTCAACGATCACGAGATCGCGCTGGCGGCGCGGTTCGTCGACGCCGTCGACGCGTCGAACGCCGACCTCGTCGACCCCTCGCTTCTGACCGAAGGCCGCGTCTACGTCCAGATCGTCGCTGAAGGCGCGTTCGCCGCCGACGCGAAGCGGCTGAACGGCAAGCTCGAAGGGCTTCGCCTCCTCGGGCTGCCGATCCAGTCGGTCGACGGCGACCAGCCCCCCTCGGCCAAGGCCCCGGCCCTGTTCGTGAGGCTCACCGTCGCCACCTCCGAGATCGGCGAGACTCGCGGCCGCGTGAACGTCAGCTACTGCTCCAGCGAAGACCATTGGCGGCCGCTCGGCAAGACCGCGTTCAGCGACCACTCGTCGCTCGCGGTGCTCGATTCGTCGAGCCTGGTTCAGAGCCTCGAATCCGAGCTGGTCCGAACCTTCGTGACGGTCACGCCCGCCAAGCGAACCGTGACCAGCACGATGCTTCGAGTCGAGAACCGGCTGCCGTTCACCCTGGCGTCGGTCCGGCTCCGCGCCGGCACCTCGCCGGGCTCCCCGAGCGTCCCGTTCGCGGCGGTGGGCGTCGGCCCCGCGCGGTCGGCCCTGCTGCCGATCCAGGCCGGCCAGGCGGTCGTCGAGAGCGCCGACCTCAACGGGCTGTAAATCATCAATCGAGTGAACCCTTTCGCTCGATCGAACGTAGACAACCCGGAGCGCCGGCGGACCGTTTCTCGCGGTCCCTCCGGCGCTCTCTTGTATTTCAGCCCCGGTCCTAAAGGGGTTCGCTCGCCGACTCTTGCCGGGGCTCTCCTCTTGCCGCTAAGATAAGATTCTGGTGTATCTTGCGTGACCCCTCGCGCGGCCGGACCACCCGTCCGGACGCGGCCACCCCAGAGACGCGCGTCTTCCCATGCCCCTTGAACGTCGACGAATCTTCTTTTCGGGACGGGTTCAGGGAGTCGGGTTTCGGGCGACGACGACCTGGCTGGCGCGTGGGTTCGACGTCGCGGGGTATGTTCGCAATCTTCCCGACGGCCGGGTCGAGGCCGCCGCCGAGGGGGATTCCGCTGAGCTTGACCGGTTCGTCGCATCGATCCAGTCGGAGCTGGGCGGTTTCATCAGAGAGCTGGATTCCTCGACCGAGCGGATCGACGGCCCCACGTTCACGGGATTCGTCGTCCGCCGCTGATCCGGGCCGGAACGGCCGATCGTCATCATCGATTTTCGTTCTCTTCGACCTACCTTCCGACCAGAGCACTATGAAATCACTCACCATCGCGGTCGCGACCGCCAAGGAAACGATCCGGCAGCCGGCGTTCTTCGTGATCGCCTTCTTCGCCGCGGCGCTTCTCGTCGCCACGATCTTCGTCCCGTACTTCACGTTCGGCGAAGACATCAAGATGTACAAGGACACCGGTCTGACGACCATCTCCTTCTTCTGCATGCTGCTGGCTCTGTTGACGGCCAGCTCGACGGTCGCCGAGGAGATCGAGGGCAAAACGGCCATCACCCTGCTTTCCAAGCCGATCAACCGCCGCCAGTTCATCATCGGCAAGTTCCTCGGGATCGAGCTGGGCGTGCTGGCCCTCTACCTGCTGCTGGGCGCGCTGTTCGCCGCGGGCGTCTGGTACAAGAACGCCTACGACATGCGTGAGACGGCCGGGGCGGCCGAGAACGCCAAGCGGCTGGCGCAGGTGATGCAGGTTCTGCCGGGCCTGGCGCTGGGCTTCTTCGAGGTGACGATCCTGACCGCGATCAGCGTGGCGATCTCGACCCGGTTGCCGATGCTCGTCAACCTGATCGTCTGCATCATGGTCTTCTTCCTCGGCCACCTCAGCCCGGTGCTCGTCGAAGCGACCAAGAACGGCCAGCAGTTGATCCACTTCATGGCCCAGCTCTTCGGGTGGGTTCTGCCGCCGCTCGAACTGTTCAACGCCGGGCCGTCGATCTCGACGGGCGCCGTAATCCCCTGGGTGGGATACGTTCTTCCGGCGTTCGGCTGCTGCGTGTTGTACAGTGGAGCAGCGCTTTTCTTCGCGTTCCTGCTCTTCGAGGACCGCGATCTGGCGTGAGGCTGGACCGAGATCGACCCCGGCGCGATCGACGTCGCTCGTCAGGCGGCGTCGATTCCGCTGGATGACGAGACCGAGACTCGGTTCCCGAGTCTCGCGCCCCGCGTTCCGGATCGAGGATCGTCCCAGGCACGACGGAGCGGAGACTCGAATCCACCCCTTTGGACCCCCGCGGGGAGTTCACGCATGCAAGCGGCAGCCTACCTTCGAGCCCGTAAACTCCTCCGCTCCAACCGAGACGCCCTGGTCGCCCGAATTCTCGGGGTGGTCGAATCGCTGGTGGCGCTGGCCCTCCTGGTGACGGCGGCCCTGTTCGCCTCGCTGCTGGCCTCGCGAGGCGAGATCAACGTCACCCACGGCGACGTCCCCGGTCTGCCGGCCTGGAGTCGAAGCCGCCAGGTCGGCGAGTCGGTCCAGTACGAGCAATACGGCGACTCGGGACTCTTCCCGCTGATCGGCGGCAATCTCCACAGCCCCAATCCGGTCCATCGCGTCGGCGCCCGGGTTCTCGACCGGCTGACCGGCGTCGTGGCGCCGCTGCGGAACAACCTCGGGGCGCTGGCGACGTTGCTGGCGGCGGGCCTGGTCTTCATTCTGCTGCTGTCGATCCTGAGGCAGATGCGGCGGGCGGCGATCGCCCGCGCCGTGACCGGGCTGACGACGAATCTCCGCAACCAGATTCATCGCCAGATGTACCGGCTGGGCCAGTCGTCGCTGCCGACCGAGGGCGTCGGCCCCGTCGTCAACATCTGGACGCGCGAGGTCAACGACGTCCGCGACGCCCTGGTCGCCGACTTCGACGTCGTGCCGCGGATGCTCGTGCTCGGGGTCGGCCTTTCGACCATCGCCCTGTTGACCTCGCCGATCCTGACGCTGTTCCTGACGTCGTTGGGTCTTCTCGTCTGGATGACCTCGCGGGTGATGGACCGCGACGCCCGGCTCGCCCACGACTCGGCCCTGCGCGACGCCTCGGTCCAGATCTGCCTGCTCCACGAGGATCTCGGCCTCTTGCGGACCGTGCGCGTCTACGGGGTCGAGACCTACGACCGTCAGCGGTTCGACGAACACCTGGAGCGGTTTCGCGAGGCCGACTCCCGCCGGATGCTCACCGACGCCAGGCCCTCCACCACGACCGCGCTGCTCTACGGCGCCGCCACGGTCGCGGCGCTCGGCCTGCTCGGCTACAACATCCTCGTCAAGGAACATATCTCGATCGCCACGATGCTGATCCTGACCGCGTCGCTGGCGGGACTCGCCCTGCCGATCGCCGACTGGCTCCGGATGCGCCGGACGGTCCGCCTGGCCGATCGCTCGGCGGCCGAGATCTTCGAGTTCCTGGAGCGCTCGCCCGAGCTGCATCAGAACGTCGGGGCGGAGTTCCTGGCGCCGCTCAAGGAGCAGATCGCCCTTGAGGACGTGACGCTCGAAAGTCGTTCCGGGCGGACGCTCCTCGACCACGTCACGCTCGAAATCCCCGCCCGCGCCCGCACGGCCGTCATGGGCATGGACGACGATTCCAAGCTGGCCCTCGCCTGCCTGATCCCCCGACTCATCGACCCGCATTCGGGCCGCGTCCGGATCGACGGCCGCGACCTCCGCGAGATGACGCTCGAATCGGTCCGGGCCCAGGTGGCGACGGTCCTTCAGGCCGACATGGTCTTCACCGACTCGATCCTCGTGAACATCGGCCTGGGCGACCCCCGGAACACGCTCCAGCGCGTGATCGAAGCCGCCAAGATCGCGCACGCCCACCACTTCATCCAGGATCTGCCGCACGGGTACGACACGATCATCGGCCCGCTCGGCCACTACCTCAAGCCCGACGAGCAACTTCGGATCGCCCTGGCCCGAGCCTATCTGCACGACCCGTCGATCCTGATCGTCGAAGAGCCGGCCTCGCCGATCGACGACGAGATCCGGCTCCTGCTCGACGACACCCTGTCTCGACTCGCGGTCGAATCCACGCTGATCATCCTGCCGCACCGGCTGGCGACCGTTCAGGCCTGCGACAACGTGGTCCTGCTCGACAACGGCCGGCTCGTCGAGATGGCCTCGCCGGCGCAGCTCCAGGCCGACAGCAAGCTGTTCCGCCACATCCTTTACACCGAGTTCAACGCCTACGCGACCGGCGAGATCGAGGCGGGGCAAGTCCCCGCCTGATCCGCCCCGCGTCGTCCTCAGAAGAAATCGTCGACGGTCGGCGTGATGACGAGTTCCGGCACCCGGGCGCGGGGGTGCAGCTCGACCAGGAACTTCACGGCCGCCGCGACGTCTTCCGGCTGAAGGATCGCCGCGCGACGCTCCTGGCCGACGGGGACCGGGCGGGCGTCGAGGATCGGCGTGTTCACCTCGCCCGGGTAGATCACCGTCGAGCGAATCCCCCGCTCGCGCTCCTCGCGCCCCAGGCAGAGCCCGAGCGCCGACTGGCCGAACTTCGACGCCGAGTAACCCGCCCCGCCCAGAGTGCTCGCGCGCACGCCCGAGATCGAGCAAACCTGGATCACCAGGCCGTTCTTTCGCTCCCGCATCCCCGGCAAGACCTCGTGGAGCAGGTTGAACGAGCCCGTCAGGTTGGTCGCGATCATGCGATCCCAATCCTCGGGCGACAGCACGTCGAGACCCCGGTGGCGGACGTTCGTGCCGGCGTTGCTGATCAGCACGTCGATCGAGGAGAACGCGGAAACGACCGTCTCCACCATCCGCTTGACCCCCGCGCGATCGGCGACGTCGCACGGGGCGAGGATCGCGCGGTCGCCGTTGGCCAGCAGCGCTTGCGTCGCTTCGAGCTTCTTGGGGTCGCGGCCGACGAGGGCCACCCGCAGACCCATCGCCGACAACGCCTGCGCGATCCCGCGGCCGATGCCGCTGCCCGCTCCGGTGACCACCGCGGTTTCCAGCTTCTGACTCATGGCTCTTTACCTCGACCTGCTAGAGCGGTTTGCGTTTGGGTTGCACTCGTAGGGGCGTCCCTTGTGGGCGCCCGAGTCGCCAAGGCCGCCGCGGTTGCCGACGCCGATCGGGCGCCCACAAGGGACGCCCCTACAGAGATACGGGCTTCCTGCGCACACCAGGTTTGTGCAACCCAAACGGTAAACCTCGCTAAAAACGAAAAGGCCCCGCGCTCGATTGCCGGCGCGGGGCCTTGAGACGGATCTGGATTGTAACCCGGAGCAGTCGCCCAAGGCGACGCCCCGCCCGCGCTCAGCTCTTCGAGGCGTTCCAGGCTCGCACGCGGCTGACCGCCTTCGTTCCGTCCGACGAATTCGCCCACTTATTCATCGCCTGGACGAGCTGCCCAAGTCCCGACTGGCCGAGCTTCGAGCTTGAAGCGGCTTGCACGGCGTCGTTGGAGCTGAGCGGCTTGCCGTTGAGATACAGCACGACGTCGAGCGTCTGCTGCGCGGGCGATGTGGGCGCCGTAGGGGGGTTCTGGGTCTCCGGAACGTACGAGACCGGGATGCTCGGCGGGACGACCGGAGTCGTCGGCGGCGTCACCACGGGGGTCGTCGGCGGCGTCACCACGGGGGTCGTCGGCGGCGTTTCCACGGGGGTCGTCGGCGGCGTCACGACCACAGGCGGCGTCACGACCACAGGCGGCGTGACAACGGGCGGCGTCACGACCACAGGCGGCGTCACGACCACAGGCGGCGTGACAACAGGCGGCGTGACAACGGGCGGCGTGACAACGGGCGGCGTCACGACCACAGGCGGCGTGACAACCACGGGCGGCGTGACAACGGGAGGCGTGACGACCACGGGCGGCGTCGTGGAAGCTCCGGGGACGAGCGAGGCCGACTTGGCGAGATCAAGACGGCCAAGGCTGATGCCCGTCGTGGCGTCGTAGATCGGGGTGGCACCCTGCTTGAGCCAGCCGGTGATCTGATCGACGGTCGGCAGCGTGTGATACCGCGACATGTAGAGCTGCTGGAGCAGCACGACCGAGCCCGAGACCAGCGGAGCGGCGAAGCTCGTGCCGTCGACGGTCGAGTAGCCGTTGTCGCCCGAGGGCGCGACGATCCCCGCGCCGGGAGCGGCGATGTCGGTGGCCGTCGCCCCGCCGAGCGCCGTGCCCAGCCGCTGGGCGTTCGAGAGCAGCTTGTCGTTCGAGTCGGTGGCAGTGACGCTGATCACGCCGTCGACGACCGCCGTGAAGCCCTCGCCCTGTTGACCCGTGAAGCTGTTGCCGGTGGCCGAGACCACGGCGATGTTCATGGTTTTGAGCTGCTGGACGAGCCCGGTGATCTGCTGACCGACCCCCGCGTCCTGGGCGAACCAGTTGCGGGCGTAGTTGCCGCCGTTGGACAGCGACATGTTCACGACCGAGATGTTGTACTCGCTGTGATGATCGACGACCCACTGCAAGGCACTGGCGATGCTGGTGAGGTCGGCCGCGTTGTTGTCGCCGGTGACCTTGAGCGCGACGACGTCGACCCCGGGCGCGACGCCCAGGTGGCTGGGATCGGAGCCCGCGATCAGGCCGGCCACGGAGGTGCCGTGCTGCGACGTGGTCGCCAGAGGGTCGCCGGAGCCTTTGGCGAAGTCGTAACCGGCGATCACCCGGGAGTTGGCGCCGAAGCCGCCGCCCAAGGCCTTGTTGTTGTAGTCCACGCCGGTGTCGATCACCGCCACGGTCAGGCCGCTGCCGTCGATGTTGTAGTTCTGTCGCGTCTGGGCCGCGCCGATGATCGGATCAAAGACCGTCGGCGTGCCGGTGGCGACCGTTCCGGCCGGCGTCTCGGTGGTCCGCGACAGCGTCGCCCGCTGGAAAGCGGCGGCACGCGTCGCGAACGCATTCGCATTCGCCGCGCCGGTCCGGGCCGCTTGGGCGTTTAGCCTGGCCGCCTTCAACTGGACGTTGGCGTTGACCTTGGTCGGAGTGGTGGCGTGGGCCGCGACGATCCGTGTGTGATGGGCAGCTTCAAAATGCTTAGCTGCGCCAGGATTCGGAAGGCTCGTCCCGAGCCCGGCCGAGAGCAGTTGCCGCACATCAAGCTCTTCGAGCCCGACATGTTGCCGCCTGCGCTTTGGGTCTCGAGGACGGTTGCCATTCAGGGTCCAAGCCATAGAGCGAATCTCCCCAGACGGCCGCCAAACCATTGGCTCAGGCCGCCCCGCGATTCGGTTGTGAACGCTCCCCTTCCATGGCGGGCGTCGACTCCCCTGCCGTTGCTGTCCGGCGGAGACTCGAAACCCGGAGAGTCCGCCCGAGTCAAACTCGGACGAAGTTCCACGGAGCGCGTGACAAGGTTGTGAGGCGCGAGAAGGGCTCTCGGGGCGGACGAGGAGCGCGACGCGAGGTCCGGTGACTTCGACGACCGCGTGGATCTCCTCCTTCGCCTTGGGCCCTTCAGCCCGAGCGCGGAGAATCGACGGCGGACCAGGTTGGGACTCAAGGGGCTGGGGACACCCTCGACCCTTCGCCTGGGACCGGCGACTCGGCTACAAACTCCTTGAGGTGAGCCGGGCGGTTTCCATCGTGCCCGACTCGATCGGAGGAGGGCCGACATGCGGCCTTCCTCCACCGGCGCGGTTCCACTCGCACCGGCTCGACCGACGACGCCTCGGCCCAGCCTTGGGCTCGATCACGACGACGGCCATCCCTCCCCGACCGCTTCCCATTCCGTATTGTGCCCCATCATGGGACGCACTAGAGTGAGGGCGAATCAGGTCGGCGCCGGTTGAGAACAGGTCTCCTCCGGTGCCCCTTGTATCGGATTCGATCCAAGCCGAGGTCCGAAGGAAAAATGGAAAATGTCGCGGTGATTCCGGCGCGGTTCGCTTCGACCCGACTCCCCGGCAAACCCCTTTTATCCGACACCGGGCGGCCACTGATTCAGCACGTGGTGGAAGCCGCACGACGCGCGAAATCGTTGGGACGCGTCGTAGTCGCCACCGACGATCGACGGATCGCCGACGCGGTCGCGGCCTTCGGCGGCGAATTCGTCATGACCCGCGCCGACCATGCGACCGGCTCCGACCGCGTCGCCGAGGCGGCTTCCCTCCTCCCCGAAGCCGCGATCATCGTCAACATCCAGGGGGATGAGCCCGAGATCGAAGGATCGACGATCGATCATTTGATCAAGCTCCTGGAAAACGACCCCGAGGCCCCGATGGCCACGCTGGCGACCCCGATCCGCGACGGGGCGATCTATCACGACCCCTCGTGCGTCAAGGTCGTGGTCTCGACGCGCGGCCGGGCCCTCTATTTTTCGCGGAGCCCGATCCCCTGCCACCGCGACGGCCTCCCCGACTTCCCGACGGCCGAGCCGCCGGCCGCGTTCCTCCACCTCGGCCTTTACGCCTACCGCCGCGACTTCCTGTTCAAGATCAGCGGCCTGCCCCGCTCGCCTCTCGAAGCGGCCGAGAAGCTCGAACAGCTCCGCGTGCTCGAAGCCGGATACCCGATCGCGATCGGCGTCGTCGAGGAGTCGAGCATCGGCGTCGACACCCCTGAAGACTACCGACGCTTCGTCGAACGCTGGCGACGGGCGCATCCGGGCTGAGCGTTCTAATACTCCGTTGGACGACGATTATGGATAGGTCATTGCCGACTCTGGATCCATCACTTGGATGCGATTTTCATTGTCCTCGTCTTCGTGGTGTTTTTGAGATTGTGCGTAGCGCACTTGCGATGGCTAACTCGCAAGGCTCTCCAAGCCCTGAGCGAATGGGCTAAATCCGAACACATCGAGTTGATTGACATTCGACCGACGAAATGGAAGCCGCCCTGGTTCCTCCCGGATCGGATGAGGGTCTTCGAGATTTGCGTCGTCGACTCAACCGGGCGCAAGCGGAGGGGGCGAGCCGTCTGCGGCGATCCGTTCTGGAGGATCTCCGACAGGACGGTGTCCGTCGAGTGGAACGCCGATCAGGATCTGGAATGACGGGAAATCGATCCGATCGGCGCAATCGACTCAGGTCCGCAAATCGCGACGAGCCGCGTGGACGAGTTCGTCGAGCTTCGACAGGAATCGCGAGCGGTCGGTCTTCGCAAATGGAGCCGGGCCGCCGCCGAAGGTCCCGCCTTGCCGGAGCATGTCGTGCAGGGCGCGGGTCGCCAGGGCGTCGCCGATCGCGTCCTCGGTGAACTCGAACCCCTTGGCGCCGAGCACCCGCGCGCCGGTCTCGATGCAGCGCCCCGCGAGCGGGATGTCGGACGTGACGACGACGTCCCCTTTCACGGCCCGCTCGGCGATCCAGTCGTCGGCGACGTCGAACCCGCCGCTCACGACCACCATCTCTATCAGCGGCTCGGCAGGGACCCGGATGACCGAGTTTGCCACCACGAACACCTTCAGCTCATAGCGCCGGCCCACCCGGTAGATCTCCTCTTTCACCGGACAGGCGTCGGCGTCGACGTACAGGGGCATGAACATTCCTCATAAGCCGTGGGATCGCTGTCATCAAGCGTACCCGCAACCGCCCCGCCGGGCCACTTCGCGAGACCAAGAAAATAACGCGTCGGCGTTCCGGCGGGAAAATCGAGGGGAAAGTCCCCAAGCGTCCGCGTGGCGAGGAGGTGGGTCGTGTCGTCACACGAGAAATCGCAAAAACGAACCTGACTCCTTCCGCCCCGTCGCAACGATCTTAAATCGCGCCCGCGCGGAGAGGGGATCGATCATGTCATCACACAAGAAAGCGCAAAAGCCGAAGCGGTTGTTCTCCGAGAAGAACCAGGCGCGTCGCGCCCCACCGATCCTGCACTCGGAGACGAAGGACTGGGGGCCGAGCTACATCGGCGAGTTCGATGAATTATACGAACCGACCGAACTCGACTACCTGCGCGTCTTCTACGAACGCGGAGTGCTTGCCCCCGATGAGCCCTTCGACTTCGACTCGGAGGACCTCAACGAGTTCGGGCGATTGAAGATGTCGGTCGTCTTGAAGGAATTCGTCCGGCCTGTCTGGGATGAAGAGCAGAGCGAGAGGGCCCTGTCGAGTATGTTGCTCGTGGCGAGCCTGGCCTGGAACCTCGCTCTGAGTTCCGATGCGGTGGACGAGGCGGAGGTTCGGAGCTTATTACTCGAAGGCCGGTATGAAGGCGTGCCGGCGGACGAGGACGAGGTCGAGGCGGCCATCGATTTCGTCCGCTTCATGATTGGGCGCAAGCACGCGTATTTCGAGAACGAGAAGCGCCCCATCCTCAACGCCACGATCGAAGTGCTGCCGGACGGCCAAAAACGACTCCTGGTCGTCTCGGGCCTGACCCAAGCCGACCTGCCCGGGCCCGACGCCATCCAGCTTCCCCCCCCCGCCGCAGGGGCGTGACTTACCAGCCGCAAGGACAATCCGCGCGTTCCTCACACGGAACCGCGACCGCCTCGCTTCGTGAGGAGAATGATTTGGACCGATTGCCTCGCCGGTCCGCCTGGCGGCGACCGGCGACGGCGCGGCGGTTCCGACGGTCATTTATGGGATTGCTCGTGGGCCGTCTTCGTGTGGGCGTGGGCCTTCTCGCTGTGCTCGTGGGCGGCGGTCGCGTGTTGCTTGGCCTCCGCGTGCTCGCCGATGTCGTGATGGTGCGCCGCGGCGTGATGGTGATGCGCCGCGGCGTGATGGTGGGCCGCCGCCTGATGGTGATGCTCCGAGGCGGGATGCTTTGCTTTATCAGCCATCGTCGATCTCCTGAATTGTGATCTCCCGGCCGTCAGCATGGTGCGACCACCATCACTCGGCCGAGATTAAGAGATCGCAATAAACGTGCCGAGGTCGGTCGAAACCAATCGCCGTCCGCCTCGGGCCGCCTGGCTCGGTGTCAGTCGTTGAACAGGCGGCTGACGCTCTCGCGGCGGCGGGTGGCTGTGACGAAATGCCACAGACGCGGGGGCCGGGGCGTCCACACCATGGCATCCCGCCACAGCCACCTGAGGCCGCCGTGACGCACCCGTTCGGCCAGGTCGTGGGGGACTCGGCGAGGTGAGCAGGGCCGGCTCCCATTCCCAGGACGACCCGGGGCCGTCGGCTACCAACCACCATGGACGCACGGTAGGATGGAGGAGATATAAGGAGAACTGGAATGCGACCCACACCTGTCCAACTCCGCGTCTTGACGATGGTCTACCTGGCGGCATTCCTATGCACGGCTGTCGGTCACATCATCCTCTGGTTCTGGGAATGGGAGAGAGGGAGCATCTATCTCCCCGCGACCACTTACATGACATTGGCGATGTGCTACATGGCCGTCGTCTTGCCCATCTTCCAGATCCTCGCCTCTCGTCGGCCACTCCGAAATCCGGACTCCCCTTGGGGAATCTTCGCGCAGCGAAAGCCGGGCAAGCTATGGGAGTTGATGCTAGTAATCGCACTGATCGCCCCGATCTATCCCCTCCTCGCCCAGTCTCAGAGCGAGCGCGAACGCATCAGGGCAGCACTGACCTTTAAATGGGATCAGACCGAAGCCCTCATCAAGAGAGTGTTTCGGAATGGAGAGGTTGAGCCGCTCGAGGAAGCAGCCCGCCTTGAGGCGCTGGCCGCGGAAAGCCTCGCCAAAGACGCCCGCGGCGAGTCGTGGGAATCGGTGACCTGGGCCGAGCGATCGAAAATGTACGCTGAGGACGCGGTGCTTTTGCGCGAAGGAGCAGCCCATCGCGCCGAACTCCGGAGACAAAGCGAGGAGTATCGGGCCAAGCTGGAATTAGGTTCTTCGAAGGACGAGGGCCGTTGACGGCGACGGGTGAGCCATGCGACGCGGCCGGATGACGACAAGACGGTGGATGGCGGTCGTCGCCGTCGTCGCCCTGATTGCAAGCTGCCTCGCGATGGAGGACCGGAGGCAGCATACGATGATCGCCCGCCAGCAGTCCGCCCTGCTGAACGAGGCGGCGGCCCGCGATCACGCCCTCCAATTCCTCGAGGCGAATGATCCCGAAGCGGCCAAGGCGTGGCAGGCGGTCGCGGCCTACTACGCCGGGCTCATCGAGAAATACCAGGACGCCGCCTCGCGCCCGTTCTCGTGGGTCGAGCCGGACCCGCCCAACCCGGCGCTTACAGCGCCCTCGCCTCCCTGATGACCGTGCACGCCAGGCGAGCCCGAGCGAACGAAGTCAGGCCCGTCCGACTTGCTTCGTTCGCACGCAGACGCCGGCTCAGTAGTTGAACAGGCGGCTGACGCTCTCTCGGCGGTGGATCGACATGATGGCGTCGGCGAAGAGGTTGGCGATGCTCACGACCTTGCAGCACGGGGGGAGCGGCTCGAACCGGTAGCCGATCGTGTCGGTCAGGACCAGCTCCTTGATAGGCGAGCGGGCAAGCTTCTCGGCCGAGCCCTTGGAGAAGACGCCGTGCGAGACGCAGGCGTAGACGTCGCGCGCCCCGCGCTCCTTGCAGGCCTGGGCCATCTCGATCAGGGTGCCGCCGGTGATCGTGAAGTCGTCGACGATCAGGACGTTCTTGTCCTTGACGTCGCCCACGATGTCGAGCATCTCGGCCTTCTCGTCGTGGCCGCGTCGAACCTTGTTGCCGAAGACGACCGGCGCGTGGATCATCTCGGCGAACTTGTACGCCTGCTTGCCGAAGCCGACGTCGGGCGAGCCGACGACCAGGTCGGGGATCTCCTTGCGCCGGAAGTAGTCGACGAGGACCGGCATCGCGTACAGATGGTCGACGGGGATCTTGAAGAACCCCTGGATCTGCGGGCTGTGCAGGTCGAGCGTCAAGACCCGGTCGGCGCCGGCCGCCTCGATGCAATCGGCGCAGACGCGCGCCCGGATCGACACCCGGGGCTCGTCCTTCTTGTCCCCCTTGGCGTAGGAGAAGAACGGGATCACGGCCGTGACCTGCGTGGCGCTGGCGCGCTTGAAGGCGTCGATCCAGAACAACAACTCCATGAAGTTGTCGTTGACCGGATACTCGGTCCCCTGGATCACGTACACGTCGCGGCCGCGGACGTTTTCGAGCACCCGGACGAATACGTTGCCTTCGCTGAACGTCTTCGTCTCCGACTTCGCCAGATCAACCCCGAGGTGCTCGCAGATCGACTTCCCCAGCACTCCGCTGGCGCTCCCGGCGAAGACTTTCAGCTCCCCGTAGGGATCGACCCGGTTCGACGACGTGCAGATCAGAGACTTGTCCTGGCTCACAATGATCGCCCTGTTGCACGGGTTTGGCATGGCCGAAAGGGGCGCGCCGTAAACGTCGCGACCCCGACATGCCTCGTCGATCCTCCACCGCCCACACTTCATCTTAACATCGCGAGGGGCGACCGGCCAACCGCGAAAGCCGAGCGTTGGAACGCCCGTCGTTGATCCTACGGTCCCACAGCTCGATCGGACCGAGACCGGAAAGTCCTGTCGAACGGCGGCCAGTCGTTTACAATGAGTCCGAAGTCGAAATGACTCCATCCCACCTACCTACGCGCATCCCTCGACGAGGAGCAGAAGCCATGCAGGGACGTCGGTTCGAGAATGTCGGCCTTTGGGGCTGGTTGACCCTGGCCGTCGCCTTGCTCGCCGGGTCGACGTCCATTTACGGCGGCTCGCTCCAGGAGCCCGCCGAGCCGAAGCCCAGCCTGGACGGCGCGGTCGGCTGGATCAACTCGGGGCCGATCGAGCTGGAGTCGCTGAAGGGGAAGATCGTCCTCCTCGACTTCTGGACCTACTGCTGCATTAACTGCCACCACATCCTCCCCGACCTCGAAAAGCTTGAGAAGAAGTACGGCAAGGAGCTGGTCGTCATCGGCGTGCATTCCGGCAAGTTCGACGCCGAGCGCGACACCGAGAACATCCGAAAAAAGGTCGCCGAGTACCGGATCAAGCATCCGGTCGCCAACGACGCCGAGATGAGGATCTGGGAGCGGTTCGGCGCCAGCGGCTGGCCGACGCTCACCTTGATCGATCCCGACGGCAACGTCGTCGGCTCGCGCAGCGGCGAAGGCAATTACGAGCTCTTCGACAGGGTCATCGGCGAGCTGGCCGCCAAGTTCCGCAAGGCCGGCAAGCTCAACGAGAAGCCAATCGAGTTCGCCACCGAGGAAAGCCAGTACGCCGACAAGGCCCTGCTCTTCCCGGGCAAGGTCCTGGCCGACGCCGGGAGCAACCGCCTGTTCATCTCCGACACCGGCCACAACCGGATCGTCCAGACCGACCTGAACGGCGGCGACCCGGTGGTCATCGGCGACGGCGGCCACGGACTGGTCGACGGCTCGTACGCCAAGGCCCGGTTCAACCGCCAGCAGGGCATGTGCCTTGAAGGCGACGTCCTCTACGTCGCCGACACCGAGAACCACGCGATCCGCGCGATCGACCTCAAAAAGAAGGAAGTGACCACCGTCGTCGGCGACGGCCAGCAAGCCCAGCACGATCCCCGACACGTCTTCGTCGGGCCGGGCAAGACGTCGCAGATTTCGAGCCCCTGGGACGTGATCCAGATCCCCGGCTCGCGGACCATCTACATCGCCATGGCCGGCCCGCACCAGATCTGGAAATTCGACCCGGCCGACGGCACGGTCCGCTCGTGGGCCGGCTCCGGGCGCGAGAACATCCTCGACGGCGACCTCAGAGACTCGAATTTCGCCCAGCCCAGCGGCCTGGCCACCGACGGGAAACACTTGTTCGTCGCCGACTCCGAAGTCTCCGGCGTTCGGATCATCACCGGCCTGAGCGGCCCCGAACCCAAGGTCGGCCGGATCGTCGGCAAGGGCCTCTTCGATTACGGCGACCGCGACGGCAAGGGGCCCGAGCAGGTCCGGCTCCAGCACTGCCTCGGCCTCGCCTACGGCGACGGCAAGCTGTTCATCGCCGACACCTACAACAACAAGGTCAAGGCCTGCGACCCCGCCACCGCCACCGTCGCCACCTTCGTCGGCACCAACGAGTCCGGCGACACCGACGTCCCCCCGACGTTCTACCAGCCCGGCGGACTCAGCGTCGTCGGCGACAACCTCTACGTCGCCGACACCAACAACCACAAGATCAAGGTCGTCAACCTGAAGACCAAAACCGCCCGGACCCTCGAAATCCCGGCCCTCAAGCCCCCGGTCCCCCTCCCCTGACCCGCTCGCTCGATTCCGGACCGACCTCACTGTGGCCAGCTCCAATAGGGCCGGTCCGGGCTTCATCCCGCTTGCGATTTCCTCCGTCTGGACGATAATTAGAAATCCGTCTAAATGCGAAGCTCGGACGAAAGGTGGGAATCGCCATGCTTCAAGTGCTGCCGATCGTGCTGATGATGGTGGTCGCGGGGGACGTGAAGGACGACGCGCGGACGTTTCTTGAGAAATGCCAGGCGTCCAGATTCGAGGAGGCGAGTGCGAATTTCGACGCCAAGATGAAGGAGGTGCTGCCGCCGGCCAAGCTGTCGCAGACCTGGGAAGGCCTGATCAAGCAGCTCGGCCCGATCACGAAGACGGGCGAGCCGCGCGAGGACAAGGTCGGCAAGTCGCGGCGGGCGAAGATCCGTTGCGAGTTCAAATCCACGGCCCTCGACGCCCTGGTCAGCTTCAACGCCGAAGGGAAGATCGAAGGCTTCTTCCTGGTCCCCGCCGAGGACTCGAAGACGGCCGAGGGAGCCACCAAGCGGGCCGATCCGCCGTACGTCGACCGGAGCAAATTCACCGAGGAAAAGGTGACGGTCGGAGCCGAGGGTTGGCCGTTGCCCGGCGTTCTGACCCGGCCGAAGGGAACGGCCAAGTCGCCGCTCGTGATCCTGGTCCACGGCTCGGGCCCGCAGGACCGCGACGAGACCATCGGCCCCAACACGCCGTTTCGCGACCTGGCCCACGGCCTGTCGAGCCGGGGCGTCGCCGTGCTGCGGTACGACAAACGGACCAAGGCGCATGTCGCGCGGTATGTGGCAGACCCGGCCGTCGTGGCCAAGATCACGATCAAGGAAGAGGTCGTCGACGACGTCCTTGCGACGATCGCCCAGGCCCGGCGGATGTCGGGGATCGACCCCGACCGCGTCTTCGTCCTGGGACACAGTCTGGGAGGCACGCTGGCCCCGCTGATCGCTCAGAAAGACGGCAAGCTGGCCGGCGTCATCCTCATGGCGGCCTCGAACCGTCCCCCGCACGAGTTGATCCGCGATCAGCTCGACCATATCAAAAAGGTCGACCCCGACCAGGCCGTCGAGCTCGCCAAGGACAAGACGATCGACGAAGCGCTGGCCCGGATGAAGGCGGGCAAGGCCCGCGACGACGAGAAGATCCTGGGCGCGTCGGTGTATTACTGGAAGTCGATGGCCGCCGTCCAGTCGGCCAAGCTCGCCGGCAGCCTCGCCAAGTTGCCGGTGCTGGTCCTCCAGGGGGGCCGCGACTATCAGGTTACCGAGGTCGACTTCGATGCGTTCCGCCAGGCGCTCAAGGGGCGGGCCAACACGGCCTTCCACCTCTATCCCGATCTCAACCACTGCTTCCAGAAAGGCGAAGGCAAGGCGACCCCCGCCGAGTACGGCAAGCCGGGGATCGTCGACGAGCGCGTGATCCGCGACGTGTCGGGCTGGGTCCGATCGATCCGCTGAGGGCCGAAGACGAATTCCCTTCTCCCCTTGCGGGAGAAGGTGCCGCGCAGCGGCGGATGAGGGGTATTCGATCGCCAAGGCGTTCGATGCCCCCATCCTATTACGACCACCCCTCATCCGGCCTTCGGCCACCTTCTCCCGCAAGGGGAGAAGGCATGCTCGCAACAGCCTATCTTGATGGCTGTCCGAACCTCACGATTCCTCAGCCGTGGTCTCCGTCCGCAGGCGGAGGCCGATCGGCAGGGCGTCGCCGAGCGCCTGGCCTTCCTGGGCGGCTTCGAGTTCGTGGTACTCGCGGACGGGCTTCAAGACGTCGTCGTCGGCGCCGAGGGTCGACAGGCGGTCGAGCACGCGGTCGCGGATCGGGTCGGCCAGGTCGCGGGCGCGGTCGCCGGAGTAGCGGGCGATCTGGCTGAGGGCGAAGATCGCGTCGGCGGTCTCGCGACCGGCGGCGAACTCGCGGGCGAGCAAAGCTTCGGCCCAGCGCTCGGCCTTCTCGCGGCCCACGACCGTATTCGCCAGGCCGTACAGCGGCACCCGCGCCCCCAGCCTTCCCAGGCACCAGAGCACGTAGCCGGCCGGCGCCGGCCGGGCCAGCTCCTTCACCAGGACGCTTCCGAGTTGCTCCTTGACCTCGGGCGCGAGCCGTTCGAGGCTCGACGCGCACCGCCACATCTCGGCCGTCTCGTGCGCCTCGGGCTTGGGCCGGCCGGCCTTCTTCGAGGCGCTGACGCCCTTCGCGGGGAGCAGGAATGGGGCGAGCCGACGATGGATCTCGTCGTGATGCTGGCGATTCAGACCGGCCGCGACGCGCCGCCAGAGAATCCACCACTCGGCCCAGCACTGGACGTCCTTGCCGTGCCGGACCCCTTGATGGAAGACCGGCCAGAGGGCCTTGATGCGGATCTCGTCAAGCGGGAAGCCTCGGCCCGGCCGGAGCGCGTAGCCGACGATGTTGTACCATCGCGATTCGTGCTGCGGGCTCTTGGTCCGCTGGTCGGCCAGGTCGCGGAGCGGCTCCCAGAACGCGCGCAGGGCCGACGGCGGCCAGCCGTCGCGCTGGACGTCGAGGATCTCTTCGAGCCGCTTGACGAGCCGCGACGGGCCGGTTTCCGAGCTGGCGGCGCCGGCCGACGACTGGAAGGCGGTCTGGATCGCCGCGATCGCCGCATCCAGCTCGGTCTGCTCGATGATGATCCGGTCGGTCTCGACGCCCGCCACGGAGACGGACGTTTGCGGGGTCGTCTGGCCGGACGGCCCGCGAAGCTGGATCTGGAGCCGCCAGCGGCGGTCGTCGGTCCGCGACTGGCACCAGAGCTCGATGGTGCCGATCTCGGTCACCCGCGCGGCGAGGCGGACGGCCACGCGCTCGGCCTTGGCCTTGCGGCCGACGCGCATCAGGCTTTGCAGCGGCGGCAGCTCGCGGATCGAGTCGGGGTCGGCGGCCACTAGATCGCCCGGCCGATCGTCGGGCCGGACCGAGCTGCTGGCCAGCGGGAAGACGACCGGCTGTCCCATCAACAGATCGAAGTCGCGCCCGGCGACGTCGACCTCGTCCCCTTCCTCGACGTCGCGGGGGACGACGCAGAGCCACGGCTTGGTCGGGTCGCCGGTTTCAAGCCCGACGTAGAACGACCGCGCGGTGCCGCCGCCGATCCGGATGCCGCCGCCGCGACGGACGACCCCGTAATACGCCGCTCCCTGGGCCACGGCGAGGTCGAGCGAGACGTTCGTCAGCACGCGCGGGGCGTAAGGCGGGCCGGGATCGTCGGCGAACCACGAGCCGACGACTCGCACGATCCGCTCTCGAAGGCTGTCGGGTGTGAGCGCGCCACCGTTGAACAGGATCGCGTCGGGCCGCGCGGGGCGGTCGTCGGGCTGCTGCCCCCCCTGCCCGATCGCCTCGGCCCGGTGGCGGCGGAGGAACGCCGAGAGGTGCTTGGGGACGGCCGGATCGGCGACGAACGGCAGGCCGAACTCCTGGAGCCCGAGCTTCGCGCCTCGGTCGGGCTCGGTGCCGCGCTCGACCATCGGGAAGAAGCCGGCGATGGCGATCTCGCGGACCTCGTCGCGCGTCAGCTCCGACTGGATGCTGCCGCCGATCAGCTTCGAACCGCGTCCGGCGATCGTCACCGGCCAGCGCTCGATCGGCGGCCGCTGGTCAAGCAGGAGCTTCTCCTTGGCCGTCCGGCAGGCGAACCGCAGGGCGCTCCACTGCTCGGAGTCGAGCCGCAGCCCGCCGAGTTTCCGCTCTACGTGGTGGGCCAGGGCGAGGTCGATGTTGTCGCCGCCGAGCATCAGGTGATCGCCGACGGCGACCCGCCGAAAGCCCGGGCCGGTCGGCGTCTCGGTCACGGTGATCAGGCTGAAGTCGGTCGTGCCGCCGCCGATGTCGCAGACCAGGATCAACTCCCCGGCGCGAACCTCGCGCTGCCAGCGGTCCTGGTGGGTGACGATCCAGCAATAGAACGCGGCCTGGGGCTCCTCCAGCAGCGTGACCGAAGCCAGCCCGGCGCGTTTGGCGGCCTCGATCGTCAGCTCGCGCGCGGCCTCGTCGAACGAGGCGGGGACGGTCAGGACGACCTCCTGCGCTTCGAGATTCCGCGCGGCGTCGCCGCCGGCCATCGCGTGGTTCCACGAATCGCGGATGTGGATCAGGTAAGCCGCCGAGGCGTCGACCGGCGAGACCTTCTTGATCCCGGTGGGAGCGCCCCAGGGGAGGATGGCGGCCTCGCGATCGACGCCCGGATGGCAGAGCCAGCTCTTGGCGCTCGACACCAGCCGGCTCGGCACCTTCGCCCCTTGAAGCTGGGCGAACTCGCCGACGATCCGGTCGTTCCCCTCGCTCCAGGGCAGAAGCGCCGCGCCCGCTGGAAGCTCAGGGCCGCCCGCCAGGTACAGGAACGAGGGGAGCGTCGGCCGAGGCGCGGTCTCGCCCGGCGCGACGAGCTGCGGCACGTTGAACGGCCGGATGTCGGCCGCCGGCCGCTCACGCCCCTTCGTGTCGACGTACGCCACGGCGCAATTGGTCGTCCCCAGATCGATTCCGACGATGTAGCGTGATCGTGTCATCCGCGGCTCTCGACGCCCCACTGCTCACGGTGCCTTTTTCGTCCACTAACCCATCATAATGCCGCGTGTTCGTCTTTCCCACCGCGGCTCAGGCCGCCGAACTCCGGGCGCGGGCCAGCCGTGCGTGGACGGTCGGCCAGACGCGGTCGGGCGACAGCTCGGTGAAGCATTCGAGGCGGTCGCAGTTCTTGACGAAGCTCGGGGCGCACCAGACGCAGCTCTTGACCACCGCCGCGCGCGGGCCGTACGGGCCGGTCAGCTTGGGATCGGTGCAGGTGTAGATCCCCACCACCGAGGCTCCGGCCGCCGCCGCAAGATGGATCGGCCCGGTGTCGTTCGAGAGGTACAGGTCCGACTGCTTCGCCAGTGCCGCAAGCTGAAGCAGGCTCGTCGCCCCGCAGAGGTCGACGATCGGCGCGCCGGCCAGCTTCTCTCGCAGCGCGTCGACCAGCTCGCGATCCTCGCGACCGCCCACGGCGATCAGCCCGGCGCCGAACTCGGCGGCCGCTCGCCGCGCGATCTCGGCGAAATGCTCGACCGGCCACCGCTTGGTCAGCCAACGCGCGCCGATGTTCAGGATCAGGCGAGGCCCGGGAATACTCGCCAAGGTCTTCCGAGCCCACTCCTCGTCCAACTCGCGGATCGGCAGATGGAACGAAGGCTCGGCGGGCGCCGCCCCGAGCGCCTCGGCCACCCTCATCACGCGGTCGACGGCGTGGACCGAGAGTCGGGAGGCCGAAACCCGATGCGTGTAGAACCACCCGGCGCCTTCACGGGCGTCGTCGAGCCCCACCCGCAGGGCCGCGCCCGTGGCCGCCGTCATGATCCCCGACCGCAACAGCCCTTGCAGGTCGATCGTCAGGTCGAACTCGTCCTTGACCAGCTCGCCGCAAAGCTTCGACATCGCCAGCACGCCGCGCCTCGTGACGCCCGAACCGCCCTTGTCATAGGCGATCACTCGGTTAAGGTCGGGATGGCCTTCGATCAGGCCTCGGAAGGCCGAATTGACCACCCAACTGATGTGGGCGGTGGGCCAGAGCGTCCGGAGCGCCGGGAGGATCGGCAGCGAGTGGACGACGTCGCCCAGCGAGCTAGGCTTGATGATGCAGATGCGTTCAGGTGCCAGACGGGTTACGTCTTCCGATAATGATCCCATCGCCGGGGAACTCCCTTTCCCTATGCTTTCTTGGCGACGTAGCGTAGCTCGGACGTCCGTTGAGCACAACCCGGCAATCGCCTTCCTGACCGAACCGAGGACCGACCGCCGATGTTCTTATCCTGTCTCGTGATCTGGGCCGGCGTCGCCGTGTCGGCCGTCGACGTCGACCGCGGCGAGGTCGATTTCCGACCGGGTCCTGAAGAGGGTTCGGTTCCGGCCCCCTTCCGGCTTGAGCCGGCGATTTTCGCCTACGAGCGGACTCCGGTCTTCTCGACGCCGCGCTATACCGTTTCCCGGCTGACCTTTCCGTCGCCGATCGAGACGCCCGACGCGGCGAACAACGTGGTTCACGCCGAGTATTTCGCTCCCGTCGGCTTTTCCGGCAAGCGGCCGGCGGTCGTGGTCCTTCATATTCTGGGGTCCGATTTCCCGCTCTCCCGCTACATGGCCGCCCGTCTGGCCGACCGGGGGGTCGCGGCGCTGTTCGTCAAGCTCCCCTATTATGGCGAGCGTCGGCCCACCGGAGGCCCCGGTCCGGTCCCCCGGAAATTCCTATCGGACGACATCGAGCGGTCGATGCGATCGATGCGGCAAGGGGTCTGCGACGTCCGCCGGGCCGCGCGATGGCTGGCGACGCGCCCCGACGTCGACCCCGATCGGCTGGGCGTGACGGGGATCAGCCTGGGCGGAATCGTCTCGTCGCTGGTCGTCTCGGTCGATCCCCAGATCCGCAGCGGCGCGCTGTTGCTCGCCGGCGGCGACCTGTCGAAGGTCCTCTGGGACATGCCCGAGACCGCGCCGTTTCGCAAGATGTGGACGGAGTCAGGCCGAACGGTCGACGATCTTAAAAGGCTGACCGACCCGTACGATCCGCTCACATACGCGGCCGGCATGGCAGGTAAGCGCGTGCTGATGATCGCCGGCAACGTCGATGAAGTCGTGCCGCCGGCCTCGGCGAAAGCGCTCTGGGAAGCGGGGGGAAAGCCGCCGATCGTCTGGTGCGATTGCGGCCACTACTCGGCGGTCGGCTACCTGCTGCCGGCCATTCGCCGGACCGTTGATTTTTTAGGCGGCGTCGACCCGCCCCGGCCCGCAGATTCGCGCGCATCTCCCGCAGGTTGAATCGGCGATCACGGCGGCGGGGCGTCGGCCTTAGTTTCGATTGTCAGATTACGGACTTAGGTGTATTCTGCGCGAAAATCCTTAGGGAAAGGCGGATCCAACCATGTCTGGAGAGGGGGTTTCCATGGCGGCCACGGTCACGAGCGTCTTCTTGTACGTCAAAGACGTTCGCCGGTCGCTCGAGTTCTATAACGAGGTGGTCGGCGCCGAGGTGCTGCAAATGCACGCCGAGGAGGACAACGGGCCGCTCACCCTGGCGATCCTGCGGATCGGCCAATTCACGCTGATGCTCCATCCCCAGGAGCCGCACGCGGAGGAGTTCGCCGACACCCGGCTCGGCGTGGGAATCCACCTTCAGCTCCAGGTCGACGACGTCGACGGCTTCCACCAGCACTGCATCGACCAGGGAGCCTTAATCAGCATCTCGGGCGAGCCGACCGACCAGGACTGGGGATGGCGCGAGTTCGCCCTCCGCGATCCCGACGGCTTCGTCTGGTCGATCTACCAGGACAACTCGGGCGGTCAGTGGACCGGCTGATCGTCACCCGGTTCGCAACGGGCCAGAATCGCGGCTGCCCCGGCGAGCACGGCGGTCTCAATCCGTAAAATATTGGGCCCCAGGCGGATCGGACGCCAGCCCAGCGACACGGCCAGCGCGCGTTCGGCTTCCGTGAAGCCCCCCTCGGGCCCGACGGCGAGCCGAACGACCGCGCCCCGGACGATCGCCGGCCAGCCCTCGGGCGAGACGCCCGCCGGGTCGGCCAGAAGCTTCAGGCCGTCGGACCGTTCGAGGAACGCCCTCAGATTCGTGGGAGCGTCGATGTCCATGAGCCGGCTCCGGCCCGACTGCTTCGAAGCCTCGACGACCGTCTTCCGCAGCCGGTCGAGCTTCGATCCGCGCGGATCGACCACCGACCGCTCGGTGATCAGCGGCGCGAGCCGGGCGACTCCCAGCTCGACGGCCTTCTCAACCAGCCAGTCGAAGCGATCGCCCTTGGGTACGGCCGTTCCGATCTCGATCAAGCAAGGGGGCGCGGGATCGGACGTCGGCGGGCCTTCAGGTTCGAGCCAGGCCGCGTCTTTCCCGCACTCGACCACGCGGGCGACGTACGACAGGCCCGCGCCGTCGAACAGCTCGACCCGATCGCCGACCGTGTGCCGGCAGACCCGCAGCAGGTGCCGCGATTCCTCGGCGTCGAGCCGGAATTTCCCCTCGCGCGACGGCGTCGGACAGTAAAAACGGTTGGACACGAACAGGCTCCGAAGGCGGTTTCGCGTACGATCTCGGTGAGTTCCGATCCTAGAGCAAGTCGCCCGAACCGGCAATCGGCCGGCCGGCGATCGAGGGTTCCAAGCGGATGTGGAAACGACACTGGGGCCTGAATCGAGAACCCTTCCACGACGGCGGATCGCCGTTCGTCGCCCTGCCCTCGCACCTGGAGGCCGTCTCGCGGCTGGCCTACACGATCGAGTCGGGCCAGCGGCTCGGCGTGCTGCGAGCCGAGGCCGGGCTGGGAAAGTCGACGGTCCTGGTGCAGGCGGTCGCCGAAAGCCGCCGGGCCGGCCGCCGGATCGCCCTGGCCTTCCATCCTTTCGACGCCGTCGGGCTCTGGAACGAGCTGGCCGGCCGCCTCGGCGCGCCGGCCGTCGCGTCTCAAGGCGACCGTGCGGCGAGCTGGAGGAGGCTGGAGCGCGCCGTCCAGGTCTGCTCGCTCGAAGGCCGGCGCGTGGTGCTGGCCGTCGACGGCGCCGAGGCTTTGTGGGACGAGTCGAACCGGCCCGACTTGCTGCGGCTGGCGCAGCTTGACGGCGGGTCGGCGACCGTGATTCTGGCCGTCCGCGAGCGTGACGAGCCCGAGCCGGCGCTCCCCTGGGCGTTGACGATCGGCCTCGACCGCCTCACGCGATCCGAGGTCGAGCGTTACCTGGCCGCGAAGCTCGCCGCCGCGGGCTGCGGCGACCCGCTTTTCACCCCCCCGGCGATCGTCCGGCTGCACGCGCTCTCGTCGGGCGTCCCTCGGGGCCTCGATCGCCTGGCGTCGCTCGCCCTGATGGCCGCCGCGTCGCGCGGTCTCGAAGCCGTCTCGTCCGAGGTCGTCGACGGCGCGGCCCGCGAGTGCCAGGTTCCCTGGAGCTAGTCCCACGCCGTCGTCGGAGCGCCAGGGCTGGATGACGGCTTGGGATTCGTGTTAGGATCGACGTCGGTCGCGTATCGTGGACACAATTTCCCTATCGGACGACCTCCCCGCCCATGAGCCAGCAGCCGATTCCCCTCCGAGATCCGTTAAGAGCCGCGTTCCTCGCCTGGCTGATCCCGGGCCTCGGCCATTTTTATCAAGGCCGCAAGGGCAAGGCCTGGCTGTACGCGATCTGCATCCTGAGCATCTACTTCGTCGGCTTCGCCCTCGGGGAAGGCAAAATCGTCTACTGGCGATGGGTCAACCCGCTGAGCAATCCCGAGAAGTTCTCGCTGTATTACATCGGCCAGTTCTTCGCCGGCCTCCCCGCGCTCCCCGCGCTGATCCAGGGGACGATCCGCCACTTCAGGCCGGACTCGAACTTCCTGTGGGGATTCATGGCCGAGCCGCCGCAGAACGTGATCAACGGCCTGCACGCCCGGCTCGGCAAGCTGGTCGACATCGGCACGATCTACACGACCGCCGCCGGCCTGCTCAACGTGCTCGCCATCTACGACGCCTACGAAGGCCCCGCGTACGTCGATGAGGCCGAAGTCGCCGAAACCGGCTCGACGGCCGCGACGGCGGGCGTCAAGGTGGAGGGAACCGTCTGATGAACGCCTCGTCCAACTTCTACTGGCTGATCTTGCCCCTGGTCGTCGCCTTCAGCCTGGTCTACAGCGCCTCGCGCCACGAGTCGTGGCCGCTGATCTGGATGCGATCCCTCCGCCTCTGCTTCTGGATTCTCGGCGTCCTGATCGGCACCACGGCCGTCCTCCTGCTCATCAACACGCAGGTTTGACGCAGGTTGATTTCAAAGCGGACGCCCCGGGAGACGGTTCGTCGTCGATCCTGAACAGGTACGCGACGCCCACCGTCTGGAACGCGACGAGCGGCAGGAACTGGACCCACTGCCAGGCGGTTGGAAGTCGCCCGAGCCAGGCTCCCACGGCCAGATTCGACAGATTCCGCGTGAACCGGTCGCCGGTCCACCACATGGGGAGCGGCGTCCGGCCGGTCCAGAGCGGCCAGACGACCTCGACGAGCGGGTCGGCCACGTCCTGAGGAATCCGCGCGCCGACGCCCTGGAACAGCAGCATCAGCACGCCCCCGGCGATCGCCAGTCCCACCGCCAGCGCCAGGAACGCCTTCCCCCACGCCCCCGGCGCAGTCAACGCCGAGGCGACGGCGATCATGGCGAACGGCAGCAGCGGGACGAGCAGCCTGGGCCCGGTCGACCATCCCCCGGTCCACTCGGGGTAGCTCAGATTGACGACGAACACGGCAACACAGGCGAGCAGCGAAACCGCCGCCACGTCGAACCGTCGCCGACCGATCAAAACAGCCCACCCCGGCAACGCGAGCACGACGATCGGCGCGTAGAACAACAGGCCGCGATAGCGTCCCCAGAGGAGCGGAACCACGAGATTCCAGTCGGGCGTTCGCAGGCCGAGGGGGTTCTCCTTACTATGCACGCGGGCGAACTGAGCCGTCGCGTGATGAAAGTAGCCCATGTCCAGCGGATTGCCGAACGCCAGCAGGTTGTAGAGCAAAAGCACGAGCGTCGGCACGAGCGCCCCGAGCCCGAAATAAACGATCGCGGCCGGCTTCCAGGTCCGGGCCAGGCACTGGCCGATCAGGTAGAACCCGATAATCGCCGACACCGGCCCCACTTGAAGCTCGACCACCGCCGCGTACGACGCCAGCAGTCCGGCCAGGAAGATCCGCAGGATGTTCCGGCCCTCGCCGTGTCGAGAGAGCAAGAGGAAGGCCGCCAGCAGCGCGAAGGCCGACGTCTGATGGCCGTACGCGAGCGTGGCGTAAACATAAGCGGGCGTCGCCAGACCGTACGCCAGGGCGACGACCGCCGCCTGGCGTCGCGAGCAATCGAGATCGCGGGCGAAGCTCGCCAGCAAGACCGCCGTGAAGGCCGACAGCACGCCCGAGGTCGCCAGCGTCACCCAGTAGTCGGTCCCCCAGAACGCCATCGCGGGGCCGCCCAGGGGATGGGACGGTAGGCCCAGCACCGTCTCGGCGAAGGCGCAGGGGACCGTCGCCAGGAGCGGATAGCCGGGCAGCTTGTCGCTGTAGTAATGCCCCTGGAACTTCGCGCGGTCGCCGGTCTGGTCCTCCAGCCCGTCGATCGAGAGCCGGCCGTGATCGACGAGCGCGTACGTCAGCATCAGCCGGCTCGACGTGTTCCAGTCGCGCGAGTGCCAGAAGAAGGCGTAGCTCCCGATCAGGATCATGAACACGCCGACGTAAGTGCGAAACCAGGCTCGATCCATCAAACCCTCGACTCCGTCCGGGCAGGCCGAACCAGTTTCACGATCGCCTCGCCGCTCGCCGTCAAGAAGATCGCCGCGAGCAAGCAGAACGGCGCCTGGATCGGAAGCTGGTATCGATCCCAGGCCATCGGAATGTAGAGCGTCACCACGGCGAGGGCCAGCAGCGCCCATGTCGCCAGCGCCCAGGCGAGCGGCGCTTCGCCGGCGCGATACTGGCGAAGGCCCAGGACGATCGAACCGACCAGGCCCGCCAGGCAGACCGGCAGCCAGACGAACGCGCCGCCGTCTTGCCCGAGATCGAACCGGAGCGTCGAGTCGGTCGTCGCCGGGCCGAGCGGGCCGAAGCGGCCGAACCCCTGCGCGGCGACGACCTTCGCCCGCTCGGGCAACGTCGTCAGCGCATTATGCGGGAACGCCTTCTGCTGCCCCTGCGACATCGTGCGGCGGTGGTCGATCAGCAGCCGGAACCGCTGCCAGGCGCTCAACTCGGCGAGCTGTCGCGCTTCGGCCTGCAAGGGGCCGGGCGGACGGGCCGTCATGAACGGATTGAGCCCGAGGAAGACGACCCAGGCCACGGCGACGGCCAGACACGAGCCGACCGCGAAGCTCAATTTCGCCGTCCACGACCGGCCTGGCAACGACCATCCCAGCACGACCCACGCGGCGAGCGTCATGAGCGCCAGCAGCCCGTTGAACTTCGCCAGCACGGACAGCCCGGCGGCGCCTCCGACCGCGACCAACCCGATCGACAGCCACGGCTTGGCCTCGTCACGAGGTCCGAACGCCCGGCCCCAGCACCACGCCGCGATCACGAGCGCGAGGTACAAGAACGTCTCGCACGGGGCTTCCGACATCGCTCGGTGGGCGTGCAACCGGTAGAGCGGGTTGACGGCCAGCAGAAATGCGGCGGCGAGGCCGACTTGCACGTCGCGAACCATCACGCCCAGGGCGAAGATCGCGACGCAGCCGATCGCCCCGAGGACGATCGACGGAACCCGGGCCGACGTCAAGACGCTCTGGGTTCCGAACACGCTCGACGTGTCGTTGTACCAGAGGCGGGCCGCCGCTGGCCCCGGCCTGCCAAAGCCCTCGGCGCGAAGGGCGAGGCCGATCAGATACTTGGGAAGCGGAACCAGGTCGTACGCCGGCAGGTCGAGCCACGCGCGGTCGTTGGTCTTGCCGTCGAGGAACAGGTCGGCGTAATAGCTCTGCGAGATATACGCATATTCATCCACGAACGGGGCGTCGCGGAGGTCCCACGCGAAAAAGGCCAGCGACGCCGCGAAGACGACGGCGGCGAGACCCGCCAGCGACCTTGCCGACGGCGAAATACGTGCGGGTCGTAAGGGTTCTGAAGGAGACATTCGGCCCGCATTCGGCGTCAAGCCTGGGAAACTTTAACGACTTAATGAGCTGGACTTACGGGCTCATTGTAGAAGCGTTCGGGATTCTTTGGCAACGCCGAGATCGTCGGCTAAGTTTCGGTGACGGCCCAGAGAGACCGGGGTCGTCGAGACGGTTGCACGCCCTGGAGCCCCGGGGTTTCGGACCGTGTCGCAGGTGCTCGAGACTTCGCCTTGTCTTCTGGACGAAGGTGATCGGCGAGTGGCCCAGACGCCGGTCCGGCCGCAACTTGAATTTGCGTCCGGGAACTTTCGATCCAATTGATTCGGCCCCACGAGCATCCCGATGCGCGCACCATTCCCCAAGCCATGGGTCTGCCTCCGTCCCCCTCCGGACCGATCGGCCGATGCGCCCCGCGCGGCCGAAAATCCGGGCGCGGTTTCTCCGTGGACGAGAGTGCTTGCGTCATGGCGACCTCCCACCGAAATCGCCTGCCGTTCGCAATCCTCCCCATCGGGCGTTGTGCGGTGCTTCCTGCTGCGGGGCCCTTCAACACGGGAGATTCATGAGATGTTCAGCTTGAGATGGTTGCGCGAGCGCGGCATTATCCGCGCCCGGCCGTCGATAAGTCGCCGCCAGGCGGTGCGGGCGGTCGTCCTGTCGTGCATGGTGGTCGCCGCTCTGCTTCAGACCGGCTGCCGCTCGAGCGGCGTGGGCCTCTGTAGCCCCTGCGGCTTCGTCGGACGAACGAAGACCCGGATCATGGAGACGTTCCGACGAGGAGCGCCCGCCGCGGCGGGCTGCTGCGGGTCCGAGATCGGTTCCGAAGTCCCCATGGAGTACGGCGCGCCGATCGGCGTCGCCCCCGCCGTGCCGCTCGGCGCCGGCACCCAGGTTATCCAGGGCGGCCCGGTGCCGTCGAGCGACGCGCCGGCGACCGACCTCCGGCCGCTGGACGATCGTCCCAGCGCCCAACCCGGGCCCGCCCCGGGACGAGGCAGCCGAAGCTCGACCGATTCGAGCGTCCGCAAACCGCCCATCGGCTACGACGCCCAGCGTCCGGCCGGCGGCCTCGGTCGCGGCGACAATCTGGCCCACACGCTCGTCTCGTCTCCCGCGTCGACCGCCCGGTCGTCGCAGGACGCGGTCCGGACGAGCAACAAGAACGCGGCGATCGGCGACAGCGACAACGTCCTCGACCATCTGCCGCCCCTCGATCTTCCGGCGGACGTGACCGGACGGGGCGACAGCCCGCCGGTCGCCCCCGCCGCCGTCAAACCCCAGGCCGCGGCTTCGGCCCCGGCCTCGGCCCCGGCCGTCTCCTCGGCGAACGACCATCCCGGTGGTCGTTCGGCCCGGGAGGCCGAGGCGGCCCTCGCCGCCGCCGCGCCGGCGGCGCCGGCCCCGGACGTCGCGACGACCTCGGGCGACGCCATCGGCATCGCCCGGTTCGTCGCCGTCGACCTCAAGCTGGCGGGAGGCAGCGGCCCGTCGGCCGTCGGCCTCGGCTGGCTTGTTGAGAAAGGCTACAAGACCGTCCTCGACCTCCGCGACTCGTCGCAGACCAGCCCCGCGTTCATCGGCGAAGCCGCGAGCCGCGGGCTTCGCTACGTCGCGTTTCCGGTCAAGCTCGACAACCTGAACCGCGAACAGCTCGATCGCTTCTCGTTCGAACTCTCGCTCAACGACGCCCGGCCGCTTTACTTCTTCGACGACGACGGACGCCGCGCCGGCGCGATGTGGTACATCCGGCGCATCCTGACCGACAAGGTCAGCCCCGACATCGCGCGCCGCGAGGCCGAGGAACTGGGCCTGAACGACGCCGCCTCGTGGAAGCTCGTTCAGGACGCCGTCGACCGCCAGCTCGCGCCCCGGACCTCCGCTCCGGCGGCCCCGGCCCCGGCGGCCCCGGCCGCGCCGGCGACTCCGCCCGCCGCTCCGGCGCCCGCGCCCAAGCCGGCGACGCCGCCGCAAGCGGCCTCTCCGTCCGCCCCCCCCACGCCAGTCGCCGATGCGATGCGGAAGACCGAAAGCCTCGTCCGGGCCTCGTTCGCCGGCGATCCCGACGCCTGGCAGCCGTTCGCCGCGATGGTCCTGACGGGCCTCACGTTCCCGCTGGCGTATTTCAGTCGGACGGTGATTCCGACCATGCTCGCGAAGACTCGGGCCAGTCTCCCGGGACCGGCGCGACGATCGAAATCACTTCCCCCCGCGTCGGGTGCGTGAACGAGATCTCATGCGCATGAAGCGCGATGCGATACTCGCCGTCCTCGGCCCGTAGCATCCGCGACGCCCCGTATTTCCGATCGCCCAGGATCGGCTTCCCCCGTCCCGCGAGTTGCACCCGCAACTGGTGGCTCCTCCCCGTCGACGGCCGCAGTTCCAGCTTCGTCACGGCCGGCCCGACGCGAAGCACCTTCCACGACGCCCTCGCCACTTTCCCCTCGCCTTCGTCGGTCACGACCCGGACCCGATTCGCATCACGGTCTTTCTCCAGGTAGTCGACCCACTCCCCCTCGGGCTCGTCCATGCTTCCCTCGACGATCGCCCAGTAGACCTTGACGATCTCCCCCTTGCGAAACTGCTCGGCCAGCCTGCCGGCCGCCTTGCTGGTGCGCGCGAGCAACACCGCGCCCGACGTTGGCTGGTCAAGACGGTGAATCAGCCCCACGTACACGTTTCCGGGCTTGTTGTAGCGCTCTCTCCAGTAGTCGGCCGTCCATGTGACGAGGCTCGGCTCGCCCGTCTCGTCGCCCTGCGAGAGCATGCCGGCCGGCTTGTTCACGACCAGGCAGTGGTTGTCTTCGTAGAGGATCTCGGGAGTCATGACCCGCTCCCCGCCGCTTCGGTGATCCGCTTGACCAGGATCGTGGCGTACGACCCCTTCGGCAGCTCGAACGCCAGCCGGATCGCCTGCTTGTTGCGGTGCAGATCGTCCTTGAAGACCTCGGTCTTCACGTTCTCGGGAACGAGCAGCGGATCGCGCGAGCCCTTCGAGAAGAAGACGTCCTTGAGATGCTTCACCCGCATGTCCGTCCACGTCAGGCCGAACGCGGCGAGGACGTCGGTCGTGATCTCGTCCACTGGCCCGTCGCCTGGTTTGTTCCGCGACGACGGCAGCGGGAGCGGAACGGCGGCGATCGCTTTCCGTTGGTCCTCGTCGAGCCCGACCGGGAACGGAAACACGCCGACCTTGAGATCGACGGGCGACCGCTGTTCGACGCGCGTGTTCCGCTCGATCCAGCCGGCCAGGACCAGGTTCCACAGATGGCTCTGAAAGGCCGCGAAATACAGGCTTCGCAGCTCGCGACGGAGCCGGGCGAAAGCCCCTCGGAAGTCGGTCGGATGATCGACGAGGTAGGTCACGATGCTCCGCTCGGACGAGCGGTCGAGCCCCGCCTTGGCCGCCGCCCAGTCGCCCCAGCACTCGCGGAGGGTGGCCTTGCGCGCCTTCGTGTCCGGGCGGTCGAACGGGTTCGGCTCGGCGAACGCCAGCCGCAGGGCGCGCTCGTGGTCGCCTTTCAACCAGGCCTCGGCGATGAACTCGCCCGAGAACCCCACGGAGCCGAACCGCTGATCGTCGAAGTAGTTGGGCAGGCCGTCGCGCGACAGCGCCTCAAGCTGCGTCCCGGCTCGGGCCGCAGCCTCGGCGGTCATGTCGCGGAGCACGATCTCGAACCGGTTGCCGGTGAAGTCTTGAGGCGTGTACGGCCGTTCGAGCTTCCCCAGCGGCTCCAGCTCCAGGGACGCCTGGTGCAGCGAGACGTCGGGGCCGTCGAAGATCGACAGGTACTGGACCGTGACGGCGTGGCGGTCCTTGAGACCGCCGTAGCTGACGCTCCGTCCGGGGAGGTTCCAGTGCCGGCGGATCGCCTCGATCGCCTCAAGCGTTCCCAGGCCGCGCTTGGTTAGTTTGTAGTACGTGAACCGCCCTTGGGGCGCGAGCGTGACGCGCGGCAGTTCTTCGACCTGGAAATCTTCGGGCTGACGTTTCAGTTTCATCGGATCGGCGCAACCTGGCCAACAGTCATCTCCCGATCGCTTCGACTCGGGCGTCGGGCACTTCCGCAAGGCCGATCCCATCTTAGCATCGCGGCTGTTTCCTGGCTCGGTCGACTTCGGGTCAACGACTCTGAATCGCGTTCTGGATCTTGCCGACGTCGTTCGCCCAGACGCCCGAGGAGGTGTTGCCCACGGCCTGAATCGCGGTGATGACCACCGCGATGATCAGCGCCAGCATGATCGCGTATTCCGCGGCGGTCGCTCCGTCGTCCCGCCTCGACAAGCCGAGCGTCAGTGCTCGCATTTTTGGAGGCCCCCGGGTGAAATCCAGAAAGGCCCCTTGTCGTCTCGGGGACGACCGGGGTACGAAAGAAGGCTCAGCCCGCGCAAGGACCATCGATGCGCTGAGGGTTTCGTTGAACTCTAGGTCCCATCGGCGCTCGGGTCAAACACGGCCGATGCGAGAGAGAGACATAGCCGGATCATGAATTCCAACGGCGCTCCGTTCTCGTTCCCCTCGCTGCCGATCGTCACGCCCGACCCGCCGCGCAAGTCCCAGGCCGAGAAGTACGGTTCGCTGCTGTACGTCGGCCTCGGCGGCCTGGTCGTGCTGCTTGCCCTGGTCGGCTGGTTCGGCTACCGGGTCTGGACGATGGGTCCGGTCTGGCGGAACGTCTACATCCTGAACGACCGCGAGGCCCCGGAGGAACGCCGGATTCAGGCTGCGCTCGATCTCAGGCGAGACGCTCGCGTCGAGCCCTGGCAGTTGTGGGATCTCAGCCTCCACCGCGAGCTTCCCGACCTGGCCCGCTACATCCTGGCCGAAGGGGTCGGCGCCGACCTCGTGGCCGCCGACCCGCTCGGCTACGTCTCGGCCGTGGCCCGCAGCGAAGACTGGCCCGACTGGCTGCGGATCGTCCTCGCCCGCCCGCTGGCCTACGCGGCGACCGAGGGCCACACTCTGTCGCGCGAGCGGCTCGCGGAGCTTTGCCGCCTCGGCGACCCGCAACTCCGGCTCTGGACGCTCTACGCCCTCGCCTTGCAGACCCGCCCCGACCCCGACACGAAAGCCGAGATCGAACGCGTCGCCGCCGAGCCCGGCCCCGCTCGCGAGCTGGCCCAGCTTTTCGAGAAGGCCCTGGCGGCCGACGCCCCCGGACGACTCGCGGCGCTCGACGAGGCGACCGCCTGGACCCGCACCCATCACCCGGCCGTCAGCCGGCTCTGGAACGGCTGGGCCCTCCAGGGCGACCGGATCGAACGCGCGGTGCCGTCACCGTGAGCCGGCGTCGCTCCCGGCCTTGTCTGGCCAGGCTTGCAGGGTCAGCCGGACCCAATTGAGGGCTTGCTTGGACGACCGGCTCTGGATGACGTCGCGGGGCTGTTCGGGGCCGATTTCGAGGCGGCGCGCTTCGGCGTGATCGCGCGTCGCCAGGCCGAGATAGACGAGGCCGACGGGCTTCTCGGGGCTTCCCCCCCCTGGCCCGGCGACGCCCGTCGTGCTCACGGCGACGTCCGCGCCGAACCGTCGGAGCGCGCCCTGGGCCATCGCCACGGCGACTTCGGGGCTCACCGCGCCGTGGGCCTGGATCAGTTCGGCCGGCACGTCCAGGAAGTTCGTCTTGGCCTGGTTGGAGTAGCTGACGACGCCTCCGGGATAAAACGGGCTGACGTTGGGGATCGCGGTGATCAAGTGGGCGACGAGTCCGCCGGTGCACGACTCGGCCGTGGCCAGCGAAGCGCCCGTGCGCGTCAACTCGGCGACGAGGGCGTCGGCGACGTCGGTCGTCCCCTCGCCGAGCACCAGCGGGCCGAACCGACTGCGGATCAGGTCGGCGGTCTCTTCAGTCTGGCTCCAGGCCGCCTCGGGCGTGAGGCCCTCGCCGCGAATCCGGAAGCTGATCGTGGCGTCGTGGACCGTGATGCCGACTTCCGGCACGTGGCCGCGCGCGGTCAGGTCGAGCGCCTCGGCCTCAATGTCCGACTCGCCGCGTCCGAACAGCGAGATCTTGCGATGAACGATGATCCGCTCGATCCAGTGGCGGAGCCGAAGCCGGGGGATCACCTGCTCCTGGAACATCAGCCGCATCTCGGAAGGGACCCCCGGCATGCAGGCGAACGTCGCCCGACCGAGGCCCATCCAGATCCCCGGCGCGGTGCCGATCGCGTTCGGCAGCGGGTCGGCGCCCTCGGGGAAGAGCGCTTGCACCTTGTTCCGCTCGCTCATCGTCCGATGACGGCGGGCGAACATCGCGGCGATCGCGGCGAGTGATTCGGGGTCTTCGCGGAGCCCGACGTTCGCCGCGAGGGCCAACGCGTCGCGCGTCAGGTCGTCCTGCGTCGGGCCCAGGCCGCCGGTCGTCAGCACCAGGTCGGCCCGCTCGGCGGCGGTCCGGAACACGCCGACGTTGTCGTCGAGATCGTCGCCGATGGTGGTGTGGAACGCCGTGGGAATCCCCAGCGAGCCCAGCTCGCGGCTCAGCCACTGGCTGTTGGTGTCGAGGCTCTGCCCGCTGACCAGTTCGCTGCCGATCGAGATGATCTCGGCCTTGAGCGCCATGAACGACCTCCAGATGAATCGGGCGCGCCCGGCGTGAACCACCGGCGGCGCGCCGTGTCGATCAATCTAGTTTCTCGGCCGAGGTTGGGGAAGGGAACTCGGCCTCAGAAGCATCGAACGCATCGCGGCGGACAAGATAAGTTGCGGAGTGGGCCGGGCATTCGGGTATGATGAGAGACGGCCAAGGCTTCGCTTGATGAATGACGCGGTGTTCGTCCTCCTCGCAACCACGGCGTGAGTGGAGAGCCTCGATCATGGGGGTAAGCGTACTACAACGGCCCACGCTGGTGCTCAATCGCCACTGGCAACCCGTGCACGTCGCCACGGTCGCTCGGTCGTTGGTCCTACTTTGGAACCAGGCCGCCCACGTCGTCGATCCCGACGACTTTCAGCTCTATTCCTGGGCCGACTGGGCGAAGCTGACGCCACGCGACGACGAGCTGTTCATCCGCACTGTGCGGTTCCGCATGCGGGTGCCCGAAGTGCTGACCCTGACGCGCCACGACCGTCCCCGGTTCAACACCGTGACGTTCAGCCGGCGCAACCTGTTCAAGCGCGATCATGCGACCTGTCAGTATTGCGGAACGAAGCCCGGAACCGAGGAGTTGACGATCGACCACGTCGTCCCGCGCGCCCAGAGCGGGCAGACGACCTGGGAGAACTGCGTTCTGGCGTGCGTCGCCTGCAACTCGAAGAAGGCGAACCGCACGCCCGACCAAGCCGCGATGAAGCTCCGCCGCGCCCCGTTCCGCCCGGCCTGGAAGCCGCTGTACGACGCCTCGACGGTCCGGATCGCAAGCTGGTCGCGGTTCCTGAGCGACGCCTACTGGAACGTCCCGCTGCTCGACGCCGATTGAGCCACTCACTCGCTGGCGGTTCGGGCTCGTACTTCCGCCTTGACCGGCGGGTCGGTACCGGCTACCTTCCCCGACGATCGTCCCATCGCTCTCATCTCTGAACTTGATCCCTGCTCCCGTCCGTCGCCTGATTCCAGGCGAACCAGCAGGGAAACGCGTGGTTTCCGACCTCGGCTTCGACAGCCGGAGTCCGTTCGTAGACGCGGTTCGGTGCGTGAGCGAGGGCCGATCGCGGTCCGGCCAGGGAAGGCCGTCCGTACCCGTCACGTCGGTCGAATCTCGGGAGGCAGCGTGCGAAAGCACGACCAACCCAAAAATCCCGCGCGGTTCCGCGTGTGGTTGAGCTTCATCCTTACGATCTGGGCTCGCGGCCTGGCCGCGGCGGCCGAAGATCCGTCCTCCGGTCTGGAAGGTCTCAGCGACCCGATCGACCTGGCGGCGCGGCGGATCGTCGTATGGGATGGGCCCGACGGCAGGTGGATCGTCCTCTCGGGCGAAGCGGCGGCCATGCAAGGGCTTCAGGGCCTGCGGGCGAGCAGCATCGTCGTGCGGATCTCCCAGCAGCCGCACGAGACGGCGAAAGTCTACCAAGCCGAGGTCTACGCCGAAGGCGAGGTCCGCCTGACGAGCGATCACGACACGCCGCGAAAGCAAGGCCGCCTCACGCTGCGCACCGTCCACGATGTGAAGATGACGCCCTACGACGCGGCTGGCCTGAAGCAACTGCCGGGCCCGCCCCAGGGATTGGCGATCGTCGCGCGGTGCGGATTTCCGGACAAGGTCGAGGCCCCCGCGAAGCCGGCGCGGGTCGACGACGCCCCCGGCGAACTCCCGGCCGATCTCGTCGCCGCCATGTCGGCCGTCGACACCCGAAAGCCGACCCGCGACGGCGACCGCCGCCAGGACCTCGTCGAGGCGCAGGCTACCATCGCCGATACGGTCGCCGAGCCGTCGCCGACGGCCGACCAACCCAAACCGCGTCGCGACCCGGCCGTAAACCGCGCGCAGGCCCCGGGCCAATCCGGGCCGCCCGACATCGACCTGCCCCCCATCGAAGGTGAAAACGAGCCCGCGCCCGAGCCTTTGCCCGCGGACGAGCCCCAGGCGCCGAAAGCACGAAACAACGAGGACATCGCCCCCCAGCTGGAAGCGTTGCCGGGCGAGGTCGACACCGAGCCCGCCCCGCCGATTCGTCCCGACGAGCCGCGCGCGGCCCGGCCGGGCGACGACGACGAGGACGACGAGGCCCCTCCGGCCGCCGCCGCGCCGGCTCCGGGGTTCCGCGCGCCGATCACACCCGGCACCCAGCGAATCACCTCGATCTGGCCGCGAAGCGGCCGACCGACCGACGCCAAGCTGCTCCCCCCCACTCCCGAAGGCGTGCGGACGGGCATCTATCGCGGCGGCGTCAACATCGTCAGCACGATTCCCAAGTTCGGCACCGTCGACATCGAGGCCGAGAGCGCCGTGGTCTGGCGCAAGCCCGACCCCGAGAAGGGACAGCCGAGGACCGGCCCCCAGGGCGAGCTGATCGAAGACGCCGACCAGCCGATGGAGGTCTACCTCGAAGGCAACGTCATCTTCCGCCAGGACGAGAATAAGTTCGCCGGCAAGGCCGACCAGCGGACCTACCGCGCCAAGCGAGCCTATTACGACTTCGTCACCGACCGCTTCGTCGCGCTCGACGCCGAGGTCAACCTGTTCGCCCCCAACCTGATCAGTCCGATGAAGGTCAAGTCGCCCCGGATCGACCAGTTCCGATCGCTGGTCCAGGGGCCGGACGGTTCGCTCATGCTCGGCACGAATCCCGAGATCCGCGCCGACAAGTCGGTCTCGACCGGCAGCCGGTTCCCCGACCCGGCGTACAAGTTCTACAACCGTTCGATCACCCTGTCGCAGCGGACCGCGCCGGCGACCGATCCCAACACCGGCAAGGTGATCAAGGGACCGAACGACGTCGAGGCCCCCCCGGAGCAGATCTGGCGGTACGACGCGCGGACGAACTTCTTCTACATGGGTCGCGTGCCGATCTTCTACTGGCCGCGGTTCAGCGGCGAGATCGACGACCTCGACATGCCCTTGCGCATGATCGGGTTCCGGTCCAACAACTACTTCGGCCAGCAGGTCCTCAGCGACTGGAACGGTTTCAAGGTCTTCGGCCTCCGCCGGCCGAACTGGATCGACTCCTGGAACATCGACGTCGACTACCTGAGCGCCCGGACCAAGACGTTCCCCGCGCTCGGCAGCGAGCTGGGATGGTTCGGCTCGGACCTGATCCGCGATCTGAGCGACCCGTACCGTAAGGCCAACAGCGGCGAGCAGACCGCCACGCACGACTACTTCGGCTACTTCGACATCTGGGGACTTCAAGACAAAGGCATCGACGTCCTCGGCGTGGGGCCGGCGATCGTCACCAACGGTCCGGCCGGGGCGGGCAAGGCCGGCTACCAGCGGTCGGGCGTCCCCGCGTTCCAGGACATCCGCGGCCGGTTCAACATGCGCCACAAGCAGCGGTTTCTGCCCGACGACGAGGAGCACCAGTACGAGGACCTGTTCGTCCAGCTCGAGGCCGCGTACAGCTCGGACCGCTACTTCATCGAGGAATACTACAAGCGGCTGTTCGACATCGGCATGGACCAGGAGACGCTCGTCCAGGGCCAGTGGCAGAAGAACAACTGGGCCGCGAGCATCTGGGCCGAGGCGAACCTCCAGAACTTCAACACCGAAACCCAGTGGCTGCCCCGGCTCGACTACTACCGGCTGGGCGACTCGTTCTTCGACGGCCGGCTGATCCACTATCAGCACTCGGGCGTCGACTACGCCAACACGCACACCGACATCATGGTGAACAACAAAAACCTGTTCGCCTATATGCCGTACGATCCGATCTCGAACACCAGCGGCGTCTTCTCGGCGGGCCGAGGCTACACCAATCACGAGCTCGACGTACCGATCAACATCTACGACGTGATCCGGATCAACCCCTACGTCCAGGGTCAGGTCGTCGGCTGGACCAACCAGATCGGCGGCGGAGTGAACGGGCAGCAGAGCACCGGGGCGATGGGACGATACTGGGGGGCCGCCGGCATTCACGCCGAGTCGACCGCGTGGAAGCTCTACCCCAACGCGGAAAACGAGATCCTCAACATCCACGGCCTCAACAACAAGATCAGCTTCTTCGGCGACTACCGCACCGCCTACGCGAACCAGCCGCTCAACAACATCGCCGTCCAGGACGACCTGGACGACAACTCCTATGAGATGGTGCGCCGCTACTTCGCGATCACGAACTGGACCGGCGGCATCCTGCCGACGCCCTACGACCCCCGCCACCTGATGCTCCGTCGGCAGCTCTCGCCGATCACGGGGTCGACGGACATTCAGGGGACGATCGAGACCGCCCAGTTCGGCATCCACCAGCGGCTCCAGACCAAGCGCGGGCCGGAAGGGAAGCGGCGAATCGTCGACTGGATGACGCTCGACGCCTCGACGACCTACTTCCCCAACTCCCAGCGCGACAACTTCGGCAAGCCCTGGGGCCAGACCCAGTACAACTACCAATGGTTCCTGGGCGACCGGACCAGCATCCTCTCGTCCGGCCTGTTCGACTTCTGGAACGTCCAGGGGAGCGCGCCTTTGGACAACGCCACCGTCCCGGGATTCAATCCCAAGGGCATGAACATCATCACCACGGGCGTCTCGCTCTCGCGGCCGCCTCGGGGCAACGTCTTCCTCGGCTACAGCGTCATCAACACCGGAACCATCCAGACGTCGGCCCTCAACGCGTCGATGAGCTACTGGCTCAGCCCCAAGTGGTACGGCACGTTCTCGAACTCGTACGACTTCGGCAACAAGGTCCCGCTCGGTACAATGTTCTCGTTCACGAGGATCGGAGCCGACTACCTGTTCTCGCTGGGCCTGTCGGTCGATCCGCAACGCCAGAGCTATATGTTCGCGTTCCAGATCTCGCCGCGACTCTCCCCGATGCTCAGGCTCGGTTCGGGGGTGGGTCTGAACCAGTTCGATTCACGGCTCGCGCCGACGCAATAACGGCGGCCGGCGCGATCCTCCTCGACCCGCGAAGAGGCGATCCGTAATCAAAACCATGATCGACCCGACTCCTCCCCAACACCCGATCGACCCCGATCCCTCGGCCGGCGAGCCGAAGGGGAGGCTCCCGGTCCCCGAGTTCGACGAGCGACGGCTTCAGCTCCAGCTCGACGACGCACCGGGGATCACCGCCCAGGCCGGCCGCCGCGGCACGAAAGACAAGTTCGTCGCCGGCGTCCGCGGGCTCAAACACGCGATCCGGGGCGATTCCAGCTTCTTCGCCCACTTCTACCGCGGCGTCATGATCGCGATCGTCGCCGGCCTGCTGGGCGTGAACCAGTGGAGCTGGTGCCTGCTGATCCTCGCCGGCAGCCTCGTGCTCCTGGCCGAGATCTGCCACAGCGCCGTCGACACCCTGGCGCGCGCCATCGGCGATCCTGACGAGCCCCGGCTGACCATCGCCCGCGAGATCGCCGCCGCCGGCGTCCTGGTCGTCGCCTTCAGCTCCGGCGCCGTCACCGTGATCGTCCTCGTCTGGAAGCTCGCCCAGCAACTCGGCTGGATTCCCTAGCCATTACCTCGCAAGCCCGTTCCGCATGGTCTCGATCGCCGGAACGCGATTCACTCGCTGGCGCTTCGGCCTGCCGTGAAAATCCCAGTCTGTGTTTGTCGTGGGGGCGCCCCTTGTGGGTGCCCGATCGCCGACCGCTCACGCTCGGCATGAAACGAGCCGGGCACCCACAAGGGGCGCCCCTACCGGACCCGGTCGACCGCGATCCCCGTTTCCATGAGGCCGGATGTCGTCACGGCGTCATGGCGGTTCGTCTTTGTACGGCTCACCAGCGGAACAGGACGGTGCCCCAGTTCAGGCCCGAGCCGAAGCCGGAGGTGACGAGCAGGTCGCCCGGATCGATCCGGCCGCTGCGGTGAAGCTCGTCGAGGGCGATGGGGATCGAGCCGGCGGACGTGTTGCCGTAGCGTTCGAGGTTCTTGAACACGGCGTCGCGCTGGAAGCCGAGCACGTCGCTGGCGGCGTGGATGATCCGGACGTTCGCCTGGTGGGGCACGAACCACTTGACGTCGGCGACGCTCCGTTGGCCGTGGTTGAGCACCGCGAGGGTCGAGTCGGCCAGGATGCGGACGGCCCACTTGAAGATCGCCCGGCCGTCCATCGTCAGGTAATGCAGCCCCTGCTCGACCGTCTCGGCGCTGGGAGGCAGGCGGCTGCCGCCGGCCGGCCGGTTCAAGAGGTCTCCGCCCGATCCGTCCGAACCGAGCTGATAGGCGACCAGCCCTTGCTCCTCGGAACCGGGGCCCAGCAGCACCGCGCCGGCGCCGTCGCCGAAGAGCGGGTAGCTTTTCTGGTCGCCGGGGTTGATGACCCGGCTGTTGCAGTCGCCGCCGATCACCAGCGCGCGGCGGGCGTTACCCGTCGCCACGAACTGCGAGCCGATCACCAGGGCGAAGATGAACCCCGCGCAGGCCGCCTGGACGTCGAACGCCGGGCAGTTGAGCTGGAGGCGGTCCTGCACCAGATTCCCCGTCGAGGGGAACGCCATGTCGGGCGTGAAGGTCGCGAGGACGATCAGATCGACGTCCGCCGGATCGCATTCCGCCGATTCCAGGCAGCGGCGGGCCGCCTGCGTGCAGAGGTCGCTGGTCGCCTGGTGGGGAAGGGCGAACCGACGCTCGTGGATGCCCGTCCGGTTGACGATCCATTCGGGATCGAAGCCGAGCGTGTCCTGGAGGTCCAGGTTGCTGACGATGTTGTCCGGAACGTAGCTGCCCGTGCCGAGGATCTGGACGCCTTGCAGCGTGCGAGTCCTGGCCGCTATGTGGGCCTGTCCGTTGCTCATCGTCGCGACGCGCCCTTCAGAACCCGTCAATTGAGAGCCGCCGATCTCTCCGTTCGTCCCGGCCATACTGCTTTATATCTCTCGATTAATCGGGGAATCACGGCGTGTCGGACATCGCTCCGCCAATGTCGTGAGATGTTACGGAGACAGGATTTCGGGCGATCAAGGGTCGCGGGCCGCGGCTCGACGCCGTCGAGGGCGAGAACCTGTCGAGAAGAACCAGACTATAATGCCTTACGATGCCCAAGACCATAGCAAAGCGGATTTTGTTCCTTCCCACCTATGGATCACTCCGATCCAAAAACGATGATCCGGGACCGCCGGAACGAACCGGCCTTCGCTTCATCAGGAGCCCGCGAACGTGCCCGAACACCTGATCCGTCTGCGAGGAGGCTGGAAGCTTCACGACCTCGACGCGGAGGCCTCGAACGCGACCCCCCTGACCCTTCCCGTCGCCTGGGAATCGCGCCCCGTCCCCCGCCGGCTCCGCCTCGTCCGCAAGTTCGGCCGGCCGAAAATCGGCCGCGCGCGGCTCGTGCTCGAAGCCGTCGAAGGCCTCCGCGCGATGACCCTGAACGACGATTCGCTCGCGGTCGACGCCGCGCCTCCGGGCCGGCTCGACGTCGACCTTCCTCCCCTCGGCGAGCGGAACGTCCTCGTGCTCGACGTCGTGATCGAGAGCGCGTCGGACGAGCCAGCTTCCCCCTGGGGGAACATCGCCCTGGCGATCTCCGAATAGGCCCCGGGGACGTCCCGCTGGGCCGGTTGCGCTCCAAATTGCTTGGCGGGGGGTTGGCTCGCCTTGTAGGATGGGATGAGTCTCCACGAATCCACGACTGGGCTCGGAGCGCCGCGGCCGATGATTGAGCAACGATACGACGACTTCTTGAAAACCTACATGCTCTGTCGGACGGGCTTCCTCTTCCTGGCGATCGGTCTGGTTCCGGCCGCGTTCCTCCAGCTCTTGCTCGTCGTCGGCCAGCTCGGCGACCCGCGAATCTCGTTCTGGATCGACCAGACCCGATGCCTGGAGTGGATCTCGACCCTGACGACCTGGTCGACCTTGATCGGCACGACCTTGCTCTGGGGACGCTGGGACAACACGAGCTGGCAGCGCCGGACGTCGCTGCTGATGACGATGTGCCTGATCGACGTGGCGATCTGGTTCCTCGACCTCGGCGACAAGCAGGCGCTCGGTGAATCGGCCTGGTTCCGCAGCCAGTTCGGTCACGCGCTGGGCTGGGCCGAGTTCGCGCTCCTGGCCAGCTTGAGCGGCGACTTTTTGACCCATCTCGGGCTCGAACAGGCCGAGGAGTCGGCGAAGTCGACGCGCTCCCTGGCCGCCAGCGGCGCGATGATCTGGCTGCTGCTGTTCTGCGAGCTGGCGAACCTCCGCGCCGGCTGGCCGATCAGGCCGAACCCGCAAGTCCAGCTCCAGACCAAGCTGCTGTTCCTCGGGGCTGAGCTGATCTCGACGATCTGCCTGATCCAGGTCACCGCCCTGGTCGTCGCCGCGCTCCGCCAGTCCGACCGCCAGATCCGCGAGATGGCGATCGAAGAACGCGACGACGAACTCTACACCCTCCCCAACGAGCCCGACCGCCGCATCGAATTCGCGACCGCCGCCGCATCAGACCAATCGCGGACCATGTGAAGCCCGCCGCGTCACCACCGCGGCGACCGCCCCGCCAGCGCGTCGTCGAGGGCCGAGTCGACGACTCCGGGATCGGCCGAGCGCCCCATCCGACGCCGGACCTCGGCGACGATCGCCCCGACGTTGCCCCCCAGCCCCGCCGCGAAATCGCGGCCGAAACAGTGATCGAACCGCGCGATCTCGATCAGCCGCGCAGCCTCCCCGTAGGCGCGCCGGTAAACCATCCACCCGCCGTCGTCCATCGGCTCGGACATGGTTGCGACCCTCCCCCGTCCAGACCGCCTCCCAGCGCACATCCTAACACTGCGCACAAAAGTACATAGGCGCAAAGCGGATGGCAAGGCGGAAGTTTTCGAAAAGACGACAAGGCGGCCCGGACCGTCGGTGGGACGATCCGGCCGCCTTTGCGGGGATTTTCATGCGTCGGTCGTCGGCTCAGCGAGCCCGACGGCGACGGTAGGCCGCGCCGGCCAGGCCGAAGCCGCCGGCGATCAGGAAGCTGACCACGCTCGCCGGCTCGGGAACGGCGCCGACCTCGAAGTTGTAGGTCGTGCCCGGGCCTTCCCCGAATCCGAAGTGGATATTATCGACGGCGGCGATAGAGGTGCCGTACCAGCCCGATCCGATACCCGACGACACTCCGAGAATGTCGTAGTTGCCGATCTCACTTTTCCAGAATGCAATATCGTGATTGAACTGCTCCTGGAACGGAAGGTCTTTGTTTGACCACAGGTACATGTTGGGATCGAAGATATTCGAGTGGACCCATGTGTCGGTGGCGACGTCGCCGGGGGTCGTCAGGCTGTAATAGGGCTCGAAGACGAGGGCGCCCTTGTACACGCCGTCGACGCCGAGCAGTAAGCGAAGCGACGGGGCCTGGATACCGTTGTTGGTGCTCGCGGCGGACCGATACCAGTCATAGCTGAAGGACGACAGGTCGGAGAGCTTCCCGAGCGACTCGCCGGTGGAATAGCTGACGTCCGCCTTGTAAGAGCCGGCGGAGGCGTCTCCCTGGAACAAGACGGAACCGTTGCCGCTCCGGGCGAATGTCGAATCGATGCCGGCCGTTCCGCCGACCCGCACGTCGCTGTAGTACCATCCCGACGAACCGATCGCCACCGTCGGGGAGGCGCCCACTACCGCGTCGCCCCCGACGTTGTTGGAGTACACGTCCACGGTTCCGGCCTGAACGGCCGCGCCAAGTCCAAGAACCAAGCAGGCGACCCAGGCCGCCGTCCGTCCCATCATCATCGACAACCGAATCATTCTCGTTCCCCCAAGGATTTCCCGCATCTGGAGAGGTCGCAAGCGCCCTATGCGACTTGGCCCCTTCAGTGTCGAGTGGAGGCGGTGCGTCAACCGCCGTCGGGGACGAACCTATCACCAGATTGAATGATTCAGGCAGCACATTAACATAAACCAATCATGCGTTGATATTACGCGACGTGAATTGATGCCGCCCGGCCACAATGTCGACGGCGCGCGCCCCGCGGCGTGACGCGATGCCTTATTGCAACAGCGGATGATGTCGCCAAGTACGCGGCCTTCACGACGGCGCGCCGACCGTTGACGAATGTCGGAGGAAGGCGTATTCTGACGGGTGGTGATCCAGCGGGACCCGAAGACGGGGGACGGCGCGATGACGACGAGCGCGGCGGTTGCGAGGCCCGGGCGGGCGACGAAGGTTCTGGCGGTGTTGAGCGTGGCCGGGTTCTGGGCCCTGCCGTTCTCGCCGATGGTCGCGATCGCGGCGGTCGGGATGACGGAAGGGACGGAGGGCTGGGCGCGCAAGACGGCCGTCGCGGGGGCCGTGTGGTGCACCATGTACACGACGGCCCTGGCGGCCCTGATCGCCTGGGTTTATCTCCAGATCCCGTCGTGAGTCCGGGTCAGCCGGACGCGGGCTTCTCGAAGACGACGACGCTGGCGGTGTAGCCGTGGATGAAGTTCTGGCCGCCGACGGGGCCGAGCTCGCCCATGGCGAAGAAGCCGGCGGCGGGGATCGGGCCGAGGACTTCGTGGACGACGCCGACGTCGTGGTTGGGGGTTTCGAACAGGCGGGTGCCGCGGCCGTTGCACGAGAAGATCAGGGCCCCGACCGGTTCGCCGGGGGTTTCTTTCGGGCCGCGCTTCTGGAGCAGGCTTTCGCGGAGGTCTTCGTCGGCGGTCTCGGCGTCGCGGACGTGGAACTGGACGGTCTGGCCGACGCGGATCAGGTCGCTGATCTGGATCGCGCCCGACTCGTCGGCGCCCATGACGTTGCTGACGAGGAAGTCGCCGCGCTGGAACGAGTCCTGGTACTCGTTGATGACCCGGCCGATGTGGAGCCCTTCCTGCACCTTGTCGACGTCTTGCTGGGGGAGCGAGCGGAAGACGTCGCGGAGGGCTTCGAGGGCGGGCCGGCGGCCGAGTTCGCGGATGACGTTCTGTTCGGCCTTGGTGACCAGCATCGTGTGGCCGATCGGCCGGCACCCCTGGCTGACGACCGTCCGGATCGAGACCGGGCCGGAGAGCCGGATCGCGACGGCGCCGTCGCGGTGTGTCTCGCCGTCGAGCAGCAGTCGGTTGACCCCCGGCTCAGCGCCGCCGCTGGCGATGCCGCCGACGATCCGGAGGCCGGGCGAGTGCTCGTTGGCCAGCTTGAGGAAGTCGTTGACGCCGAAGCTGAACGGGTCGGCCAGAAGGATCAGCGTCGAACCGGCGACGTCGTGGAGGGTCGCCAGCGACTGCCGCAGCGAGCCGCCGCCGGGATCGAACCGGACCGGCTGGATCTCGACCCCCGGCAGCTCGATCGACCAGACCGCAAGCGCGGGCTTGCCCTCGATCTCCTGGTCCTCGCCGATGATCGCCTCGCCCGTCGAGCCCAGGATGTGGCGGGTCCGCCCTTGCTCGATGAACGCCTGCGACATCTTGCCGAGGTTGTCGGCGTGGTGCTTCGAGCTGAACACGAGCGTCAGGTCGGCGGTTGTCCCTTCCAGCCCCGCGTCCAGACGCTCGAGGATCTGGTGGAACGCCGTGCTCGTGCTCCGGGCGGTGGACAGGGCTGAGACGCACTTCATGGCCTTACCTGCTCTCGTGGAGTCATGGCGTCGTGTTTCGAGGGGGCCGAGGACGGGCCGACGGTCGAAACCGGGGAGACGATCCATGGGAGTCTGCATAACCCGACTTCTCGCGACGCCTTGAACCCAATATAATCTCTAACAGGTGGACCCTCCACCGGAACAATCTCCACCAAGTTGGACCGAGACATCGAAACCGCCCTGAACGCCCGATTCGGGAAACGTCGCCCCGGCTTGCCGATCGGCGGGACGCGACGCGGCGCAACGACCACTCGACGCCCCTCAGCCGCTTCTTTGCGGACGCCCGACATCATCCTCATCGTGAAACCCATTTCCGAACGGTTTGCTCGAACGACGAAGGACGCCGGCCGTCCCCTTCCGGACGCCCGATCCACGTCATCGGACCTGACATATGGCCTTTGATCCCAAATACATCCGCAACTTCTCCATCGTCGCCCACATCGACCACGGCAAGAGCACGCTGGCCGACCAGTTGCTGTTGCAGTCAGGGGCGATCACCCAGCGCGAGTTCCGCGAGCAATTGCTCGACGACATGGACCTGGAACGCGAACGCGGGATCACGATCAAGGCCCGAGCCGTCGCGATCAACTACACACTCGACGGCCAGGTCTACGAGCTGAACCTGATCGACACGCCGGGCCACGTCGATTTCCACTACGAGGTCTCGCGCAGCCTCGCCGCCTGCGAAGGGGCGATCCTGCTGGTCGACTCCACCCAGGGGGTCCAGGCTCAGACGGTCGCCAACGCCTACTTGGCCATCGGCAACGACCTGGCCATCGTGCCGGTGTTGAACAAGATCGACATGCAGGCCTCCCGCCCCGAGGAGATCAAGGAAGAGATCATGACCACGCTGGGGATCGACCCTAGCGAGGTTCTGGCCGTCAGCGCCAAGTCGGGTCTCGGCGTCCCCGATCTGTTTCGGGCGATCATCGAGCGCGTCCCGCCGCCGGCCGGCGATCCGGACAAGCCGCTGCGGGCCATGATCTTCGACTCCAAGTTCGACGACTACCAGGGGGTGGTCGTTTACGTCCGGGTCGTCGACGGCACGCTCAAGGTCGGCCAGAAGATCCGCCTGATGGCCGGCGGGACCGACTTCGAGGTCGTCAGCCTGGGCCGGTTCCGCCCTCGCGAGGTCGCCTGCGATGAGCTGGGGGTCGGCCAGGTCGGCTACGTCTCGGCCAACATCAAGAAGCTGTCGGACGTCCGGATCGGCGACACCATCACCCAGGTCCCCGGCGGCGCGACCGAGGCGCTTGAAGGCTACGAGGAGCCCGTCCAGGTCGTCTTCTGCGGCCTCTTCCCGGCCTCGCACAACCAGTTCGACGACCTCCGCACGGCGCTCCAGAAGCTGGCCCTCAACGATTCGAGCTTCACGTTCGAGCCCGAGACGTCCGACGCCCTCGGGTTCGGCTTCCGCTGCGGGTTCCTGGGGATGCTCCACATGGAGATCATCCAGCAGCGGCTCGAACGCGAGAGCAACCTGATGCTCGTGCAGACGGCCCCCAACGTCACCTACGAGATCCTCAACCGCAAGGGCGAAATCCTCCACATCTCGAACCCGACCCGGATTCCCGACCCCGGCGACATCGAGGAGTTCCGCGAGCCGATCGCCAAGGTCAACTTCATCCTGCCGACCGAGAACATCGGCGCCATCATGCAGTTGTGCGAGGATCGGCGCGGCACCTACATCAAGACCGAATACCTCTCGACCACCCGGGCGATCCTGACCTACCAGCTTCCCCTGGCCGAGATGATCTACGACCTCTACGACAAGCTCAAGAGTGCCACAAGAGGTTACGGCACCATGGATTATGAGCTGCAAGGCTTCCGGGCCGACGACCTCTGCCGGCTCGACATCCTGGTCGCCGGCCAGAAGGTCGACGCCCTCTCGATCGTCGTCCATCGCGACCACGCCGACCGTCGCGGGCGGAAGCTGGTCAAGAAGCTGAAGGGCGAGATCGACCGCCACCAGTTCGAGGTGCCGATCCAGGCGGCGATCGGCAGCCGGGTGATCGCCCGCGAGACGATCCAGGCCCTCCGCAAGAACGTCACCGCCAAGTGCTACGGCGGCGACGTTTCGCGAAAACGGAAGCTGCTGGAAAAGCAAAAAGAAGGCAAGAAGCGTATGAAGCAGGTGGGCAACGTCGAAATCTCCCAGGAGGCGTTCCTGTCGGTCCTCGACGACAGCGACGACTGAGCCCGAAACGCCAGCGAGACGCGTCGAGAAATCACGAGCCCGGTAGGAGCGGACGACGTCCCATGACGACCACCCCTTCGCCGACGACCGAAGCGGAAGCTCCCGCGCCGGAGAGCGGCACGGCCGGCGTGGTCCGCCAGACAGTGGACCTGATGGTGGTCCTGTGCCTGGGGGTGCTGATGTTCCGCACCTTCTCGGCCGAGGCGTACGTGGTGCCGACGGGTTCGATGGCCCCGACCTTGCTGGGGCATCACCGCGAGCTGAACTGCCCGAACTGCAAGTTCCCGTTCGACGTCGGGCTGGACGACGAAGGGCCGCTGGCCCGGCCGGTCTGCCCGAACTGCGGGTTCCAGGATTTCGAGAGTCAGCCGTCGATGCCGTGCAACGGCGACCGCGTGCTCGTACAGAAGTTCCTCTTCGATTTTCGGGCCCCCGAGCGGTGGGAGGCGGCCGTCTTCCATTTCCCCGCCGATCCGTCCCAGGCGTACGTCAAGCGGGTCGTCGGGCTGCCGGGCGAGTCGGTCAAAATCGCCGGAGGAGACGTCTGGATCGATGGCGCGATCGCCCGCAAGCGGCTCGAAGACGTGCGGGCGATGCGGATTCTGGTCCACGACGGCCGCTACGTCCCGGCCGACTCAAGTCGCTTTCCCCGCTGGGTCTTCCGTCGCGGCGCCAGTCGCCGGCTCGGCCCCAGCGGCTGGATTCAGGGCGACGACGGCTTCCGCCACGAGGCCGTCTCAACGCACGACGGCGACCTCGACGACTGGCTGGTCTACCGCCACTGGGACCCGGTCCAGAACCGCTACGCCAGCGTACACGACTATTACGGTTACAACGGCGGCGACGTCCACGCCGACAATCCGGTGAAGGACCTGGCGATCGAGGCCCGGGTGAACGTGACCTCCGAGGTCGAGAGCCTGGCCCTGATGGTGCGGTCCGGGGGCGACCGGTTCGTGGTCCGAATTCCGGTCGGGACGCCCGACCCGATCGAACTTACGCGCAACGGCCACGGCGAACGGGTCCTGGCCCTGGCGAATCCACTTTCGGAGCCGGTGGAAGCGGCGAAGGAACGCGCGCACGCGATCGAGGCGTCGGTCTTCGACCACCGGCTGCTGGTCGCGATCGACGGCCAGCCGCTGTTCGAGCCGTTCGATTACGACGACCCCGCGGAAGGCGCGTCGAACGACGAATCGCCGGTCGCGATCGGCGTCCGAGGAGGCAAACTGGCGGTCCCCGACCTGAAAATCTACCGCGACGTTTATTACACCAGCAGCCTCGGGGGCCTGCGCCGGCGTCCGCATGGGGTCGCCGAGCCGTACCAGCTCGGGAACGGCGAATATTTCGTCCTCGGCGACAACAGCCCGGTCTCCAACGACTCCCGGTTCTGGGCCCAGGGGCCGGTCGTCCCGCGGTCGATGTTCCTCGGCAAGCCGTTCCTGGTCCACCTCCCCGGCCGGGTGGTGGCGCTTGAGGTGTTCGGCCGTTCGGTTTACTGGATTCCCGATCCCCGGCGGATTCGGTACATTCATTAGGAAGGTGAGTCGTAAGTCCGCGACGTGCCACCCCTCGCGCCACCCGTCGTCAAAGAGAAGTCAACCATCATGGGACGGACCGCCACCGCAACCGCCACGACCAAGACCTCGACCGCTTCCAGCGCCGCGACCAGCCGGGTCGAATTTCGGGCCCAGGAAGGCCATCGCGAGACGGTCGAGGCGATCATCGTCGCCTTGATCCTGGCGCTGGTCGTTCGCGGCTTCGAGGCGCAGGCGTTCGTGATCCCCACGGGCTCGATGGCGCCCACCCTGATGGGCCGGCACAAGGAAGTCACCTGCCCCCAGTGCGGGTTCGTCTACGCGGTCAACGCGTCCGAGGAAGTCGAAGGAAGCCCTTACCCCCGGCAGGTTTACGCCGGAACCTGCGTCAACTGCCGGTTCCAGGCCACCCGGCTCGACGACGCGCCCAGCTTCAAGGGGGACCGGATTCTGGTCTCGATGTTCCCCTACGACCTGCCGTTCTTGCCCGGCGCGTCCACGCCCGAGCGGTGGGACGTCGTCGTCTTCCGATACCCCGAAGAGCCCGAGGTCAGTTACATCAAGCGGCTCGTCGGCCTGCCGGGCGAGACGATCCGGATCTACCACGGCGACGTCTACGTCAAGCCCAAGGGGGCCGACGACTTCAAGCTCCAGCGCAAGACGCTCGCGCACCAGGCGGCGATGCAGATCCCCGTTTACGACGACCGCCATCGGCCCCGGGCGACGGCCGGCCGCGACGAATGGACCCGGTGGAAGCCGGAGACGCCGGGGGGTTGGAAGATCGTCGAGCCCTCGGTGAGCACCTACCGTTGCGACCAGCCGACCGGCGATTGGGTCGACCTCCGCTATCAGCACCTGGTCCCCGACCTGGAGCAATGGGACGCCTTGATCAGCGACCGGACCCCCTCGCGACGCGCCCGGCCGACCTTGATCACCGACTTTTACTCGTACAACACGAACCTGACCGCCGAGGCCGCCGACCTGCCCCGGCAGCTTCGCGGCGACTCCGAGAACGCCTGGCTCCAGCCCCACTGGGTCGGCGACCTCACCCTTTCGGCCAGCGTCGAAGTCGCCTCGGCGGCCGGCGAGCTGAAGCTGGAGCTGATCAAGGGAGGCGTCGCGCATCGATCCGTGATCGATCTGGCGACCGGCAAGGCCCAGCTCACGCGCGGGGATGAGCAACTCGGCCATTTTGAGACCCCGGTCTCGAAGCCCGGCCGCTACCGACTCGAATTCGCCAACGTCGACGACCGCCTGACGCTCTCGGTCGACGGCCGGTCGGTGGTCGGCGAGGGGATCGAGTTCGACCGCGGCGACGCCCCCCCGGTGCCGACCGAGGCCGACCTTGCGCCGGCGGCCGTCGGCGCCCGCAACGCGACGGTCGCCGTGAGCGACCTTGTCTTGAAACGCGATATCTACTATACCCAGACGCCGGGAACGCACGACTACGGGCCGGTCTGGGAAGATCGGCGGCCGCGCACCCCCGTGGGCCTGTTCGACTTCCTCTCCGATCCGACCGCCTTCGCCAACCTGGCCCACGTCGGCCGTGAAGAGTACGAGCTGGGCGAAGATCGGTACATGATGATGGGTGACAACAGTCCTCGAAGCAAGGACAGCCGGGGGTGGGATTCGGCCGACCGTGCGTGGGACCCGGCCGATCGCAAGTCGTGGGAAGTGCCGCGCCCCCTGGTGACCGGGAAAGCATTCTTCGTCTACTGGCCGCACGGGGTTCCGTTCGGTCCCGACATCCGCATCAGCCGCGATTCGCGCATCCCGTTCCGGCCCTACTTCGAGCGGATGCGGTGGATTCGTTAGTTGGAACGGCGGGCGGCAACCACGCTACGTAAACCCCTTGGCTGCAAAACCTTAGGATGGGCACCGCCCACCGTTCGATAGCCGTCGGTAGACACTAGGCCCGCGCCGCGATCATGGAGGATCGACCGATGCCCCTGCTGGAAGTTCGAGGCTTGGAGAAGTGGTACGGCCGCCGGCAGGTCGTCAACGGCGTCGAGTTCGACGTCGACCAGGGCGAGGTCGTGGGCCTGCTCGGACCCAACGGAGCGGGCAAGACCACGAGCTTTCGCATGACGATCGGCCTGATCGACTGCGACGGCGGGTCGGTGAAGTTCGACGGCCGCGACATCACCCGCCTGCCGATGTACCTTCGCGCCCGGGCGGGGATGGGCTATCTCGCCCAGGATTCGAGCGTCTTCCGCCAGCTCTCCGTCGAGGACAACCTCAAGGCGATCCTCCAAACCCGCAAGGATCTCACCCGCAAGCAGCGCAAGGATCGGCTCGAAGATCTGCTCGACAGGTTCGGCCTGACGAAGATCCGCAAGACCCAGGCCCACCGGGTCTCCGGCGGCGAGCGCCGGCGAACCGAGATCGCCCGGTCGCTGATCACCAACCCCAAGCTGATCATGCTCGACGAGCCGTTCGCGGGCATCGACCCGAAGACGGTCGCCGAGATCCAGGAGCAGATCCGCGACCTGGTCGACACCTACAACATCGGCATCCTGCTGACCGACCACCAGTTCCGCGAGACCCTGGAAGTCACCGACCGCTGCTACGTGGTCCGCGAGGGCCGGGTCTTCGCCTACGGCAACCGCGAAGAGATCCTCAACAACGCCGAGGTCCGCCGCCACTACATCGGCGAGCGGTTCGACGGCGGCCACCTGCTCGAAAAGCAACGCCCCGTCATGTCGCTCGGCAAGACCCAGGGCGCCCTGCCCCGTTCCGAGCCGACCCACGACGACCACGACCCCTCGCCGCCGCACGCCCCCAGCCTGGACGAAGTCGAGCACGATCACGACCCCGATCCCGAACCGCCCCCGCGCGAGGCCGACGAGAAGCCCAAGGGCTACGTCCAGGGGGGCACGCACTCGATCCAGGTCACCCAGCTTCCCCCCGACTTCAACCTCGACGACCTGTACGACAATTGAGCGGAAGCAGCCGGTCTGAACTCCCTTCTCCCCTTGCGGGAGAAGGTGCCCCGCAGGGGCGGATGAGGGGTGTTCGATCGCCGAGGAGTTTCGAACACCCCCCTATGACGAGCCCCCCCTCATACGGCCTTCGGCCGCCTTCTCCCGCAAGGGGAGAAGGCATGTTTGCAACAGCCTATCTTGATGGATATCCGCAACCACTGAGCCGGCTCAGCTCACCACGAAGTTGATCAGCTTGCCGGGGACGACGACGACCTTGCGGACGGTCTTGCCGAAGAGCTGGGCGGCGATCCGATCGTCGGCGCGGGCGGCGGCTTCGATCGCCTGGGCGTCGGCGTCGGCCGGGACGACGACCTTGCCGCGGAGCTTGCCCAGGATCTGCACCGGGATCTCGACCTCGGCGTCCTTGAGCAACGCCGGGTCGAACGTCGGCCAGGGCTCGTAGGCGAGCGTCTTGTCGTGGCCGAGGATCTGCCAGAGTTCCTCGGCCGCGTGCGGGGCCATCGGCGCGAGCAGCAGCGTGAAGGTCTCCATCGCCGCCCTGGGCCGGACCCCGGCCCCGGTGAAGGCGTTGACGAACTCCATCAGCCGGCTGATCGCCGTGTTGAACCGCAACGCCTCGAAGTCGTCGCCGACCGCCGCCACCGTCCGCGCCACGAGCTTGGCCTGCTCGGGGGTCAGCGCGACGTCCTTGACCCTCGGGTCGAGCCGGACCTCGTCGGCTTCGTTCTCGACGATCATCCGCCAGGCCCTGCCGAGGAACCGGTAGACCCCCTCGACCCCCTTCATGCTCCAGGGCTTGACGGCTTCGAGCGGACCCATGAACATCTCATAAAGCCTGAGACTGTCGGCCCCGTATTCGGCGACGACGACGTCGGGGTTGATGACGTTGCCCCGGCTCTTGGACATCTTGTGGGCGCGGGCGTCGACCTTGATTTCGGGGGCGTCGGTGATCACGAAGCCCTCGCCTTGCTTCGTCAACAGAGCGTCGCTCAGCTTGACCACGGTCAGGGGGATCGGCGGGTCGGTCCGCTTGAGCGTCGGGCCGTCGTGATGGTGATCGACCTGGCTGGCGGTGACCATGTTTCCATCCGGGTGGCGATACGCGGAGAACTCCATCTCGCCGAGGATCATCCCCTGGTTCACGAGCCGCTGGAACGGCTCGGGCGTGCTCACGAGGCCCCGGTCGAAGAGGACCTTGTGCCAGAACCGGCTGTAGAGCAGGTGCAGCACGGCGTGCTCGGCGCCCCCCACGTAGAGGTCGACCGGCATCCAGTATTTTTCCTTCTCCGGGTCCCACGCCTGACCGCCGTTTTTGGGGTCGATATAGCGGAGGTAGTACCAGCACGAGCCGGCCCACTGGGGCATCGTGTTGGTCTCGCGGCGGAACTTCTCGGAGTACCGCACCCACTCCTTGGCCTTGCTCAGCGGCGGCTCGGGAGTGCCCGACGGCTTGAAGTCGCTCAGCTCGGGAAGCAGCACCGGCAGCTCCGACTCGGGCACGGCGGTCACGCGGTCGTTCTCGTCGAGCACGACCGGGAACGGCTCGCCCCAGTACCGCTGCCGCGAGAACAGCCAATCGCGGAGCTTGTAATTCACCGCCTTGCGGCCCACGCCCCGATCGGTCAGCCAGGCCGTGATCGCCGCCTTGGCCTCGGCCGTCGGCCGGCCGTCGAGGCTGAGGCCGTCGCGGCTCGACTGGATCGCCACGCCCTCGTCGTGGAACACGTCCGCGAACGCGCCGGGGTCGGTTTTGTAAGCGGCGCGCAGGTCGCTTGCGTCGACGTCGGGCCCTCGGTTGGCTTCGAGCCAGGCGTCGGGGGGCTGAACGACGGCGACGATCGGTATGCCGAAGGTCTTGGCGAACTCGAAGTCGCGGTCGTCATGGCCGGGGACGGCCATGATCGCGCCGGTGCCGTAACCCATCAACACATAATCGGCGATCCAGATCGGGATCTGCTGGCCGGTCACCGGGTTGACGGCGTGTCCGCCGGTGAAAACGCCGGTCTTCGACTTCGCCAGGTCGGTGCGGTCGAGGTCGCTCTTGCGGGTCGCGAGCGTGCGGTACTCGGCGACCGCCGCCTGCTGCTCGGGGGTCGAGACGCGATCGACCAGCGGATGCTCGGGGGCCAGCACCATGTACGTGGCGCCGAAGAGAGTGTCGGGCCGCGTCGTGTAAACGCGGATCACGTCGGCGGCCGGAGTCTCGGGGAAGGTCGCCGACGACGCGGACGGGGCGGGAAGGCGATCGACGACGATCGGGAAGTCGACCTCGGCGCCCTCGCTGCGACCGACCCAGTTGCGCTGCATGTCTTTGATGGGTTTCGGCCAGTCGACGTGCTCGATGTCGTCGATCAGGCGGTCGCCGTAGGCGGTGATCCGGAGCATCCACTGAGTCAGCGGCATGCGGACGACCGGAAACCCGCCGCGCTCGCTCTTGCCGTCAATGACCTCTTCATTCGCCAGCACCGTCCCCAGGCCGGGGCACCAGTTGACGGGGACCTCGGCGCGATAAGCCAGCCGCTTGCCGTCGCGGTAGGCGTCGGCGTCGGCGACCCCCTCGGGGATCGGCAGCTCGGCGATCGGCCGCCCCTTCCCCTTCCGCGCGTTCCCTTGCTGGTCGGTCCAGACGAACTCGGGGTCGTACCAGGTGTCGTGGATCTTGAGGAAGATCCACTGGGTCCACTTGTAGTAATCAGGCGAAGTCGTGTCGACTTCCCGATCCCAATCATAAGAGAATCCGAGCGATTTGATCTGACGCCGGAAGGTGTCGATGTTGACCTGGGTCGTGATCCTCGGATGGGTGTTGGTCTGGACGGCGTATTGCTCGGCCGGCAGTCCGAAGGCGTCCCAGCCCATCGGGTGCAGGACGTTGAACCCGCGCATCCGCTTGAAGCGGCAGAGGATGTCGGTGGCGGTGTAGCCCTCGGGGTGGCCGACGTGGAGGCCGGCGCCGCTGGGGTAGGGGAACATGTCGAGGATGTAAAGCTTGGGCCGATCGCGGTCGACGTCGGGCGTGGCGAACGTCTTGTTAGTTTCCCAGTAGGCTTGCCACTTGGGCTCGATGCGCTGAGGGTGATAAGCAGGCATATCTCGATCTCTCCGGCCCCGGCGATTCATCCGTCGAAGCAGGAAGCGGGCTCGCCGATCGCCGTCCCGTCATGAAAAAAAGCCCGCCGCGCGTCCGGGGGCCGTTGCTTCGCTCGATCCGTCGAGCATACCGTTTCGCCCCCCGATCCGCCAGTTGAGCGCCCGCGTGCACGCGCCTCCGTCCGGTCGCGACGATTGTGACGACTTGAACGGCGTCCATAGATCCGGCCCCGGCCCCGGGAGCCACTATGGACAGCGCAAGCCATTATCAAAACAGGCTTTAAGGCGCTATTTCTCTCTCTGTCCATAGACCACTTCAAAAATAGAATAAGAAGTTGGAGAGGGAAAATCAGCTCGAAAAGGGGAGCCGAGCGTTTGCCGGAAGAAACAAAGTTGCTGGGTGCCATGGACATCGTGGCCAGTGTGGACGACCCGTCGAGTCGTCCACCGTCGGCGGTCTCGACCCGCGCGACCTGCGTCCTGGGCGGAACCCGCCCGGCTCCGGCGTCCGGCATGATCGTCAAGGCCCGCGCATCGCCGCCGATCGGCGCGACCCCGAGAGTCGGTCCAGGTTCATGAGCGGGGCGGATTTCGCGTGTACGGATGCTTAGAATTACAATCGTTTGTATTTTTTACAAGGCCTGCGGAGGCTGCGGACGGGTCGAACTTGAGGAAATCTCGAAAAATTTCGAGCGGAATCCGCACGTCGTCCAATCGGCGTGTAGACTTGAGACGAATCCAGGAATTTGGCCCCTCGCCATGAACGCTTCCGCCGATCGTTCGGCATCGCTCTTGCGATTCATGGAAGTCGAGGGCTCGACCCGGGACGTCGGGCGACTGTTCAACCTGGCAAGGAGTATGGAAATGGCCCTGAAACAATCGGCCCCGATCGCCGTGCGCGCCGGCAAGGCGTGGGTCGTCGCGGCGGTCGCCGGCGCATTGCTGACCACGGCCGGCGGCTGCAACCACCGCCGTTCGGCGCTTCGTCCCGTCTTCTCGGGGGTTCGGGCCGCGGCGGCGCCCTGCACCAATTGCGGCGGCGACGGCGGCTCGACGACTGTCGTCACCGATCCCGGCACCACGATCATTCGAGGCGGCTCGGCCCCCGGGGGCCTGTCGCGCGAGCCGATCAGCAGCGAGCCGGGCGCGTCGATCCCGTCGGACGTCCCGGCCCTCGACGAGCCGATCATCAACACGACGCCGACCTCGCGGAAGAGCGCCTCGCCCGAGACGCCGCCCAAGGCCACGATCGGCGACCCGGACCTCGACTCGATCCCGTCCGCGACGTCGACGAGCCGGTCGCGAAGCCTCCGCCCCTCGTACGACTCGAACTCGAAATCCAACGCCAAGTCGTCGCCGGCGCTTCAAGGGCCCGGCAGCTCGGCCCCGACGTCGTACAAGACCAAGGTCGACGGCGGCCTGCGGTCGACCTCGACGACCGGCGTCGTGCGGCGGACGAGCGCCCAGGACGGCCTCAAGACGTTCTTCGGCAAGGACGGCGGCGACGAGCTGTTCTTCCCCAACAAGGCCGACCGCCCCTGGAAGTACGTCGTTCTGCACCACAGCGCGACCGAGACCGGCAACTACGATTCGATCGACGCCGAGCATCGCAAGGTGCTGGGGTTCGACGGCTGCGGCTATCACTTCGTGATCGGCAACGGCACCGGCAGCGGCGACGGTCAGATCGAGGTCTCCCAGCGCTGGGTCAACCAGAAGCACGGCGTCCACTGCCGCAACGCCCGCAAGGCCGAGATCGACGAGTACGGCATCGGCATTTGCTTCATCGGCGATTTCGACAAGGCCCCGCCGACCGCCCGCCAGGTGGCCGCCGCCCGCGCGCTCGTCAGCTACCTGAGCCGGAAGTACGAGATCGTCGACGAGAACGTCGAGACCCACGCCCACCTCGCGGCCACGCCGACCGTCTGCCCCGGCAAGCACTTCCCGTTCGAATCCATCCTGGCCGCGCCGTCCGTCAACGTCCAGGAAGACCGCCCCGCCCGCGAGCGTCGCCCCGTCCCCACCGCCTGGAAGGTCAAGGCCCCCAGCAGCCAGGGCCAAGGCGGCACGCCGGTTTATTGATGGATGCATCCTCGACCCGCATGGAAGCGGGTTGGTTTTTCCATCTGTTCATCCAAGCCCGCCGCACCGCCGCACGGCTTCGTGCAAGATCGCGATGACCGACATCGAGTCGGTGATTTCGCCCCTCTGAAGCATTCCCCATGCTTCGTCCCAAGGCACTCGCCTGACTTCGATCTGCTCGGTCCCTTCCGGCTCGCTCTCTCCCGGGGTCAGTTCCGAGGCGCGATAGATGAAGGCGATCTCGTCGCAGACCGAGTTCGACAGATGGCTCGTGGCGATCAATTCGAGCTTGCCGCAGGTGAGGCCCGTTTCTTCCTTCAGCTCGCGTCGGGCCGATTCTTCGAGCGTTTCGTGGGGAGGGCCGCCCCCCTCGGGGATCTCCCACGAGTATTGATTGAGCGGGTAGCGGTGCTGGCCGACGAGCCAGACGGCACCGTCGTCCTCGACGGGCAGGACGCCGACGGCTCGGTTCTTGAACTCGACCACGCCGTAGACGCCCGGCTGACCGTCGGGGCGGAGGACCTGGTCTTCGCGGACCCGAATCCAGGGGTTCTCGTAGACCGGACGAGCGCTCAGGGTCCGCCAGGGGTTAGGCGGCGGCCCGTCCGGTCGGTTCGAGGTTGGGTCGGCGTCCCGACTCATTTGCCGAGGGCGTCCTTGAGGGCCTGGCCCATGTCGGCGGGGCTCTTGGCGACGCGGATGCCCGCGCCTTCGAGCGCGGCGATCTTGTCGGACGCCTTGCCCGAGCCGCCCGAGATGATCGCGCCGGCGTGTCCCATGCGCTTGCCCGGCGGGGCGGTCTGGCCGGCGATGAAGGCGGCCAGCGGCTTGGTGAAGCCTCCCGACGCCTTGAACTCGGCGGCCTGCTCCTCGGCGTTGCCGCCGATCTCGCCCATCATCAGGACGGCGTCGGTGTCGGGGTCAGCCTCGAAGAGGCGGAGGACGTCGACGAAGCTGGTGCCGTTGACGGGGTCGCCGCCGATCCCCACGCAGGTGCTCTGGCCGATGCCGAGGTTCGTGAGCTGCCAGACGCCTTCGTACGTGAGGGTCCCCGACCGGCTGACGAGGCCGACGCGGCCCGGCTTGTGGATATAAGCCGGCATGATGCCGATCTTGCAGGCGCCGGGGGTGATCACGCCCGGGCAGTTGGGGCCGATCAGCCGGACCTCGGGATGATGGGCGTGCAGATAAGCCACGGCGCGGGCCATGTCGAGGACGGGGATGCCCTCGGTGATCGCGATGATCAAGGGGATGCCGGCGTCGGCGGCCTCCATGACCGCGTCGGCCGCGCCCGGGGCGGGGACGAAAATCATCGTCGCGTTCGCGCCGGTCTTCTCGACGGCCTCATAGCAGGAGTCGAAGACCGGCACGCCCAGGGCCGTCTCGCCCCCCCGGCCCGGCGTCACGCCGCCGACCAGGTTCGTGCCGTACGCCTTGCATTGCTCGGAGTGGAACGCGCCCGACTTGCCGGTGATCCCCTGGCAAATCAGGCGAGTGTTCTTATCGACCAAGATACTCATGAATTCGTTTCCATGTTTGCGGTGTATTTACTGGCGAATTCGGAGCCGCATCCCCTTCTCCCCTTGCGGGAGAAGGTGCCCCGCAGGGGCGGATGAGGGGGATTCGATCGCCGTTCGCGTTCGCGAGTCCCCATGATCCACCCCTCATCCGGCCTTCGGCCACCTTCTCCCGCAAGGGGAGAAGGCATGACGGCGCCGGCCTGTTCCAGAAGCTGTTTTGCAACTCGTCGGCGAGCCGATGTTCGCGCCGGTCAGGCGGCGTGGCCCTTGGCGGCGGCGACGACTTTCTTCGCGGCGTCGGTCAGTCCGTCGGCGGTGATGATCTTGCGGCCGCTCTTTTCGAGGAGTTCCTTGCCGAGGTCGGCGTTGGTTCCTTCGAGGCGGACGACCAGGGGGACGCGGAAGTCGATCTCGTCGTAGGCCGCGAGCAGGGCCGAGGCGATGATGTCGCACTTCATGATGCCGCCGAAGATGTTGACCAGCACGGCGTTGACCCGGGACGAGTCGAGGAGGATGCGGAAGGCTTCGAGCACCTGGTCCTTGCCGGCGCCGCCGCCGACGTCGAGGAAGTTGGCGGGCTCGCCGCCGTGGTACTTGATCAGGTCCATCGTGCTCATGGCAAGCCCCGCGCCGTTGACCAGGCAGGCGATGTCGCCGTCGAGGCTGACGTACGACAGGCCCGAGCGGCCCGCGCGCAGCTCGGCCGGATCTTCTTCGTCCTCGTCGATCAGGCCCGCCAGGTCCTTGTGGCGGAACATGGCGTTGTCGTCGAAGTTGAGCTTGCAGTCGAGGGCCAGCACGTCCCCCTTGTCGGTGACGATCAGCGGGTTGATCTCGGCGAGCGAGGCGTCGGACTCGATGAAGAACTTGACGAAGTTCTTGAGGAAGACGACCCCCTTCTTGGCGGTCGCGCCGGTGAGCCCGAGCGCCTTGCAGACCTTGCGCGCCTGGAAGTCGGCGAGGCCGAGCCCCACGTCGATCGGCTCGCGGAGGATCTTCTCCGGGGTCTTCTCGGCGACGGTCTCGATCTCGACGCCCCCCTCGGTCGAGGCCATCAGGACCGGGCACTTGAGGTTACGGTCGATGGCGAGGCCGAGGTACAGCTCGCGGGCGATGTCGTGGCCGACGGTGATCAGCAGCTTCTTGATCGCCTGGCCTTCCGCGCCGGTCTGGTAGGTGACCAGCGTCTTGCCCAGCAGACTGGCGGCGGCCTTCTCGGCCTCGGCGGCCGAGCGGACGAGTTGGACCCCCTTGGCCATGCCGTCGGGCCTCGGCTTCTTGCCGCTGGCGATCGCCAGAGCTTCCTCGCGATCGACCTCCGAACCGACGGCCACCCCTTTGCCCCGACCTCCCGCGTGGACCTGGGCCTTGACCACGACCAGACCCCCGCCCAGCGCGTCGTAAGCCTTGGCCGCCTCGGCGGGCGTCGTGATCACGATCCCGGCCGGCACGGCGACGTCCGCCTTGCCGAGCAGTTCTTTGGCCTGATACTCATGGACCTTCATGCAATGCGGCCTTGTTTCCAAGAAGAAAAAAACCGACGGCTGCGGGCTGCAGCCCCAAGTATCTGAAGAAATCACAACCGTTGGTTGTACCGCGCGTTCGAAGGCGATTCCAAGGGGAACAGCCTCGGCGGCCCCCCGATTCGGAGGCTCGCAGCGCCGAAATACAAGCTCGAAGCGCCAGCGAGTGAGTTTTCTCGGTTTTATCGGGAATTCACTCGCTGGCGCTTCGAGCTTGTATCCGGTGGAGAGGATGGCTGCGGATCGCCATGGCCGACCGGGGAATTCACTCGCTGGCGCTTCGAGCTTGTATCCGGAGGGGGGATGGAGCCGAAATACAAGCTCGAAGCGCCAGCGAGTGAGTTTTCTCGGTTTTATCGGGAATTCACTCGCTGGCGCTTCGAGCTTGTATCCGGAGGGGGGATGGAGCCGAAATACAAGCTCGAAGCGCCAGCGAGTGAGTTTTCTCGGTTTTATCGGGAATTCACTCGCTGGCGCTTCGAGCTTGTAATCAATTCTCACCTCGCCGTTTACTCCGTTCCCCTTTGGTCCTGAGCCTCGATAACGTAAAGGACGGCTGCCTGTAGGTCTTCTTCGTTGTTGATCCAGCGGCAACTGGCTCCCTCGGTCCAGAACCGGACTCGTGTCGGGAGGTCCACTTTCAAGCGGCGGGTACACCAGGACTTGAGTTGATCTCGGACGGCCTCAGGCCGGTATCCGCTCGCGGTCACAACGACATGAACATGGTTGGTTCGCACGTTGACGGCATGCAGGGGCCAGCTCCGGATGCGACAGTGGCTGCGTACGGTGTCCTCAACGATTCGCCGAAGCTCGCCTGAGAGCTGGAACTCGGGTTCTCTCATCTGCGATCGAGCCATTTCGGCGAACAAGGGATTCGGTCGTTCGACCTCGTGGTCTCGCCGACGGTTCCAACCTCGTTCGTCTCCAGGCAACCAGGTTCCGTACGTAGTCCAGGTCAGAAAGTAGGCCAACGGCTCGCTGGTGTTGAAGGAGTGGTTCCCGGCCATCGGGTTGAAGAACTCCCGTTGAGGGGCGGTTTGGTTTGGGGCTCCGGCCGACTGGGAATTCACTCGCTGGCGCTTCGAGCTTGTATTCGGGTCCGAGCACGCTCCGCCGTACAAGCTCGAAGCGCCAGCGAGTGAATTCCCCAGAAGGTCTCTTGAGGGTGTTACGGCTTCTTCGGCTGGTAATCGGGCCGGATCTTGACGATGACCTTGGTCCCCTTGGGAGGCGCGGATTTGAGGTCGAAGAAGACGGTCGGCATGGGGTCGAAGATTGGGTTGCGGACGTCGGCGATCAGGCCGCCGGGGCAGTCGCAGGGGCAGGCGATGCAGCCGGTGGCTTCCTTGTGGATCACGCCGCTGCCGTGGAAGACCCATTTGGGCGTCCACGGCTTGACGACCTCCTTGCCGTCGACGACGACTTTCTGCTTGACGAACGATTCATACGGCTTCTCGACCCACTTGCCGTTCTCCTTCCAGGTCACGACGATCGCGACGGGGTCGCCCTTCAGGTATTCGCGGCCGGCGACCTTCTTCCCCTCCGCGCGCGAGACGTGCTTGTCGATCTGGAGGCCGACCTCGGCGAGCCCTCGATAGACGTCCTCGACGTCGGCGTCGGTGAGGAAGACGAAGTGGTCGGCGAACTCGGAGGGCTTGCCCCCCGCGACCCTCGTCCCGACGAACGCCTGCGGGCGCTGCCCCCAGGCGTCGATGCAAGGCTTGCCGGTCGGATGCTGGACGGTCGCTCCGAACGCGACCTCGCCGTTCTTGGTGTCGATCACGACCCCCCGGATCGCCGCAGCGTCGGCCGCGATCGGTGGAGCGTCCTGCTGCTGGGGAAACACCGCCAGAAGGCCGATCGCGAGAAGGGTCGACATCCGAAGTCTCCTTGTTGCCATGTCGTGGTTGGCGACGTTGAAGACATCGTATCGCGGCAAACCCGGTCGGGGCCAGGTCACGGTTCGAGGTCGATTTCGCGCTGGATCTTTGCGATCTCGGCGTCGGTCAGGAGGGTGGGCTCGGAGTTGAGGGCTTTGCGGACGGCGGGGTCATCGTCGATCGAGCCGAAGACCTTGAGCCAGTGGGCCTTCTCGGCGTCGTACATCGCGGCCTTGTTGGGCTTGGCGACGGCCTTCCGCCTGGGGGGTTGATCGGTCTTGGGCCGGGGTCGTTCCTGTTCCTGGACGCCGGCCGGCTTCGGGTCGAGGGGTTCGGCGGCGGCCTCGTCGTCGATCGAGCCGAAGACTTGCATCCAATGGGCTTTTTCGGCGTCGTCCATGAGTGCGGCGGGGGGCTTGGCGTCGGGTTTGTCGGCGGCCGTCGGCTTGGGGCGTTCGTGGGCGAGGGTCGTGATCCGGTCGAGGAAGTCGTCGGCCCGCAGCGCGTGTGCCTTGCGGCGGGTGGCGGCGAGGCGGACGCGGCGGTCGGTCGAGACGACCGTCAGCGCCTTGGGATTCGAATGGTGGGCGATGATCCGCTCGATCCGGGCGTCGGCGTCTTCGTCAGCGACGGCGAAGATGACCGTGATGCCCTTATAGACCGACTCGACCGGAAAATCACCGGGGGGCCTGGAGGCGTCGAAGACCACCGTCGTCTCGTGGACGAGGGCGCCGAGGCCGTCGGCCAGCTCGTTGAGGAACCGCCGCCGGGCGATCCGGAACCGGGCTCGGCCCGACTTGCCGTCGACCGCCCCCGCCGCGTGCATCACATTATAGCCGTCAATGAGCCAGTGCATGGCTGCGCGGGCCAGCTTTCGTGTGATCGATCCATCGAACCCCCATCAAGAAAGTGTATGCGGGCGAGTACCCGTTATTCAAGCAAGGGCGGATCAATCAGCCGGCGGCGGGCGCGACCCCTTCCCGGACGATCCCGCCGAGCGTGTAGCGGACCTCGCCGCCGACGATGACGGTGTGGGCGCGGCCGCGGACTTCCCAGCCGGCGTAAGGCGTGTTGCGGCTCTTGCTGCGGAACTGGGTCGGGTCGATGGTCCAGGTGGTCGAGGCGTCGATGACGGTGACGTCGGCGTCGGCGCCGGGGCGAAGCGTCCCCTTCGGAATGCGCAGCAGCTCGGCCGGGTTGATCGTCAGCTTGCGGATGACCTCGGGCCAGGTCAGGTGGCCGGGCTCGATCAGCGTCTTGACGGTGATCGGGATCAGCGTCTCCAGGCCGACGATGCCGAACGGCGCCTGGTCCAGCTCGCGCATCTTCTTCTCGCGGGCGTGGGGGGCGTGGTCGGTCGCGAGGATCTCGATCGTGCCGTCCTTGAGCCCCTCGATCACGGCCTCGACGTCGGCCGCCGTGCGGAGCGGCGGGTTCATCTTGAAGTTGGAGTCGAATGTCCGGAGGCACTCGTCGGTCAGGCTGAAGTGGTGCGGGCAGGCCTCGGCCGTGACCTTGATCCCGCGCGCCTTGCCCTCGCGGACGAGTTCGACGGATCGGGCGGTCGAGATGTGCTGGATGTGGAGCCGGCCGCCGGTGATCTCGGCGAGTCGGATGTCGCGGGCGACCATGATGTCCTCGGCGGCGGCGGGCATGCCGCCGAGGCCCAGCCGCATCGACTCGAACCCCTCGTTCATGACGCCGCCGACGGTCAGCTCGGGGACCTGGCAGTGCTGCATGATCACGAGGTCGAACATCTTCGAGTACTCGAGCGCCCGGCGCATCAGGCCGGCGTTCGCCACCGGGGCGCCGTCGTCGGTGAAGGCGACCGCGCCGCCGGCCACGAGCTGGCCGAGAGCCGCCAGCTCCTCCCCTTTCCGCCCCTTGCTCACCGCGCCGACCGGGTAGACGTTGGCCTGGCGGGCGCGCTGGCCCTGGAGCACCACGAACTCGGCGGCGGCCTGGGTGTCGATCGGCGGGATCGTGTTAGGCATGCAGGCGACCGAGGTGACGCCCCCCGCGAGGGCCGACGCGGCCCCGGTGGCGATGGTCTCGTCTTCCTCGTTGCCGGGCTCGCGGAGATGGACGTGGAGGTCGATCAGGCCGGGGCAGACGATCTTGCCGCGCGCGTCGATGACGACCTCGGCCTCTTCGTTGACCCCGCCCGTCGGCAAGATCCGGCCGCGACTGATCCAGAGGTCGCCGACGTGGTCGAGTCCCTGCGCCGGATCGATGATGCGTCCGCCGGTGATCTGGATGGTCGGCAAGGCGAGTTTGCCCATGTCTTTCGAGCCTTTTCTATTCGGCGGCTGGGGAGCGAGCGTCCAACTTGCCGCTGAGGAGGTAGAGCACGGCCATACGGACCGCCAGCCCGTTCTTGACCTGGTCGAGGATGGCCGAGTGCGGGCCGTCGGCGACCTCCGGGGTCAGCTCGACCCCTCGGTTGATCGGGCCGGGGGCCAGCAGCAGCAGGTCGGGCTTGGCCATCCGCACGCGTTCCTGATTCATCATGTAAAACTGCGAGTATTCGCCGACCGAGGGGAACATGCCCCCTTGCTGGCGCTCGAACTGGATCCGCAGCACGTTGACGACGTCGCAGCGGGGCAACACGTCCTCGAGGCGGTAGGCGACCTCGCAGCCGAGCCGCTCCATCGCCTTGGGGACGAGGGTCGGCGGGCCGCAGAGGATCACCTTGGCGCCGAGCTTGAGCAGGCCCCAGATGTTCGACCGAGCGACGCGGGAGTGGGCGATGTCGCCGACCAGGCCGACGGTCAGCCCCTCGATCCTCCCCTTGGCCTTGCGGATCGTCATCAGGTCGAGCAGCCCTTGCGTCGGGTGCTCGTGGGCGCCGTCGCCGGCGTTGATGATCGACGAGCTGACGTGCTGCGACAGCAAATGAGGCGCGCCGGGGGTCGGGTGGCGGACGACCATGACGTCGGCGCCCATGGCCTCGATGTTCTTGGCGGTGTCGATGAACGTCTCGCCCTTGGACAGGCTCGAAACGCTGGCGGTGAAGTCCTGGGTGTCGGCCGACAGCCGCTTGGCCGCGAGGCTGAAGCTGGTTCGGGTCCGCGTCGAGTTCTCGAAGAACAGGTTGAAGACGATCCGGCCCTGAAGCGCGGGGACCTTCTTGCGGCTGCGGTTGGAGATCTCGGCGAACGACTCGGCGGTGTCGAGGATCGCCAGAATCTCCTCGCGCGAAAGCTCCTCAAGACCGAGCAAATGCTTGCGGGTCCACGCCGTACTGGAAGGATCGGCGTCGGAATCGGCCGAGGCCGGGGCTTTTGAACCGGGGACGGGGGCGACGGGCGATGCGGTCGTCACGGGGAACGCTCCTCTCAAGATTGGGAGAGGCGGGGAGCCGCCGGTATCTGGACGATCTCGTCGACCGGGTCGATGGGACGGAGCCGAACCTGGACGCGATCGCGGCGATCGATCCGCAGGTGCAGCCCCACGATGTCGGGTTGGATGGGCAGTTCGCGACAGCCGCGATCGACGAGCACGGCCAGCCTGATCCGCGACGGCCGCCCGAGGTCGCAGATCGCGTTGATCGCCGCGCGGATGGTCCGGCCGGTGAACAGCACGTCGTCTACCAGCACGATATCGGCGCCGTCGACGTCGAACGGGATCTCGGTCCCTCGCAGCACCGGCCAGCGGTTCGCCTGGTCGAGATCGTCGCGATAAAGCGTGATGTCGACGGCGCCGACCACGGCCGCTTGCTCCGAACCGGAAACGTCGCGCGCCAGCCGCTCGGCCAGCGGCACCCCCCGGGCGCGGACCCCGATCAGCCGAAGCGGAACCCCCGGCCGACGGCCCTTCCAGACCTGCTCGGACATCGCCGCGATCAGCCCGCCGGTCTCAACGCCGTCGCAAACTCCCTCGTCGTCGAAGCTCATGAAGCCCTCGCTCGCCGCGCGCAAGTCGTCCGCACCCGTTGGTGAACTCTATCAGATTTTCGCCGAGAGATTCAAGGAACCGCACCTTCCTCAACCTTCTCGACGCAAGTCGCTCGACGAACCCCATCAACCTGCGCGGCCTCTCTTGGCGCCCGCCCGGGGGCATGACGTCTCCATTGCAATCGATCGAGTGAGTGCGACGGCAAGTCCACCCTCGTACGCCTCGGCGAAGTCCTCCCGCCGCAACGTTCATGTGGAGGAAAAGGAACGTTCCGACAAAAAGGAAGTCACTTTTATTTAAATCTTGCCCGCATGGAGCTGTTCATAATAGTCTCCTTGCGTGCGACATGTCTCCCAAGCCTCGGTTGGCGAATTTCGCCATCTACTTGCTAAGACGACGGCCAAGCAACATCTTTCTTGATGCCCCTTCGACAGGATGAGGAGTCCTTGAATGCGAACAAAAACGCTTGTTTTACTGGCGATCACGGCGTTCGTCGGCTTGCCTTCGCAAGCAACGGCCGCCATCTTACTGGGCACGGCGGGGGACTTCGCGGTCCTGGCCGGCTCGACGGTGACCAATACCGGCCCGACCGTGATCAATGGAGGAGATGTGGGAGTCAGTCCCGGGTCTGCAATCACCGGTTTCCCCCCGGGAAGCATCACGCCGCCATATACGACCCATGCGGGCGATGCGGTAGCGGCTCAGGCCCAGACCGACCTCACCACCGCGTACAATCAAGCGGCGGGCTTGGCGCACACCCAGGTCTTGACCGGCCAGGATCTTGGCGGACTCACGCTCACGGCGGGCGTCTACTTCTTCGCGTCGTCGGCTCAACTGACGGGGACGCTCACCCTCGACGCGCAGGGCGACCCGAATGCGCAATTCGTGTTCCAGATCGGGAGCACGCTGACGACCGCGAGCAACTCGTCGGTCGTGACGATCAACAACGGCAGCGGGATGTCCGGATGCACCGTGTTCTGGCAGGTCGGAAGTTCTGCGACGCTCGGCACGGGCACCGCGTTCGAGGGACACATCCTCGCGTTGACGAGCATCACAATGACCACCGGCGCGACCATCTTGGATGGGAGCGCCTTGGCTCGCAATGGCGAAGTGACGCTTGACTCCAACGTCATCACCAACTGCTCGGCCGGCGCGGTCCCGGAACCCGCCACGCTGACCCTCGCTCTCGTCGGCGGCGTGGTGCTGGGGCTGCCCTCGCTGCGCCAGTGGTTGCGCCGGCGTTAACATCGGCGCGAACTGACGCGGTAAGCCCGAGCTCGGCGCCTCGCTCGGTTGCCTCGGCGCCGGCCCGGAGCCTCCCGTCGCTCCGAGTCGCCTTCCCCTCGAACAGCCGGGTACGTACGATGGGAGGCAACTTATCCCGCCCGCGATGATGGAGCCGCCCCCGCGATGAAAATCCTCCTGGCCAACCCCCGAGGCTTCTGTGCGGGGGTCAACATGGCGATCGAGTGCCTCGAACGGGCGCTTGATTACTTCGGGTCGCCGGTCTACGTCTATCACGAGATCGTCCACAACAAGTACGTGGTCGACCGGTTCTCCAAGCGCGGGACGGTCTTCGTCGAGACGCTCGCCGAGGTTCCCGAGGGTTCGCCGCTGCTCTACAGCGCGCACGGCGTCTCGCCCGAGATCCGCCAGGAGGCCAAGGGCCGGCGGTTGCTGGCGATCGACGCCACCTGCCCGCTGGTGACCAAAGTCCATCTCGAAGCGATCAAGTACGCCCGCGAAGGCTACACGATCATCCTGATCGGCCACGAGGGGCACGACGAGGTGATCGGCACGATGGGCGAGGCCCCCGACCAGATGGTGCTCGTCGAGACCGCTGAGGACGTCGAGAAGCTGGAGCTGCCCGACCCCGACAAGGTCGCCTATCTGACCCAGACGACCCTCAGCGTCGACGACGCCAACATCGTGATCGCCGCGCTGCGGGCGAAGTTCCCCAAGATCGCCAACCCGCCCAAGGACGACATCTGCTACGCCACGCAGAACCGCCAGGAGGCCGTTCGCGAACTCGCCGCGCGGGCCGACGTCGTCCTCGTGCTCGGCAGCCAGAACAGCTCCAACAGCCGCCGGCTGGCCGAGATCGCGCACTCGATGGGCATCCCGTCGCACCTGATCGACGGCGTCTCCGAGATCCAGTCGTCGTGGTTCGAAGGCGCCGAGACTGTGCTCATCACCGCCGGCGCGAGCGCCCCGGAAGACGTAGTGCAGGAGTGCGTCGACTACCTCCAGAACCACTGCGGCGCGACCATCGAAGAGTCGTTCGTCCGCGAGGAGAACGTCCACTTCCCCCTCCCCAGGTCGCTCCGCGAACTGCTCGACCAGGGTGCCGCGCCCGTCGCCGACCGTGCCTGAACAGACGCCGGCCGAGCGAATCGTCATGCCCCCTGTTTGGGTCGCCCGGCCTCATGAAAATGAGGGGCTTCTCGCACGGCGTCACGATCAGGTCCGGTAGGGGCGCCCCTTGTGGGTGCCCGGTTCGTTTCACGCCGGCCGCTCACGCTCGCCGATCGGGCACCCACAAGGGGTGCCCCTACGGCAAACCACGGACCGGAATTTACAGAGCAGCGCCGGTCGGCCAGCGGGGAATTCACTCGCTGGCGCTTCGGGCTCGTATTTCAGGCTCCACTCGCTATTTCTGGACCTTCGTCGCGTCCGCCGGCGGCTTGGCGTCCGAGGCGCGGACGACGGCGGGATCGGGGGAAGGCGGCGGCGGTGGGGTCTGGCTGGGCGGCCAGGGAGGTCCGACCAGCTCCGGCTTGGGGGCTTCGGGCGTGCGCGCCGCGGTGTTCAGTTGGGCGTTCTGCGATTGCGTGGGCCGCATCCGGATCAACAGGTGGTTGGAAGCGCCGTTGGGGGTGGCGACGCTGACGTCCATCAGCGGCGCGCCGTCGGCGTTGAGCGTCGAGAGCGCCTCCTTGGCGATCGTGACCTGCATCAGATTGCGGCTGACGAGGACCGACTCGGCGGGCTTGCCGCCGGCGATGACGTGGGTGTCGTGAACGCTGAAGTTCTTGCCTTCGAGGAAGATCGTCGCCTCGCCCCCCGGCTCGGGAGGTTTGCCGTGCCAGGCCAGGAGCGCGGGGCGAAGCTGACCGCCGCGCGAGCAGAAGATCCGCGAGTCGTTGACGTCGCCGGTGAACGGGACGCGGACGACCATCCGCTGGGTGGGCATTAGGCTCTTGAGCTGGTTCAGGCGTTCGAGGGCGATCTGGAGTTCCTCGGGCCGGAACTCGCCGGCCGACTGGACCCGATTGAGGACGTCCTCGGCCTCGACAAGCCGGCTGGCGAGGTCGGACGAGCGCTCGATGTTCGAGGCCTGACGCTCGTTGAGGTCGCCGGTGCGGAACCAGTTGGCGACCGTGACGAACTCGATCTTGGGGATGAAGTTGGGCATCACGATAAGCGCCGTGCACTCGCGCTGGCCGGGCTCGATGCTCTGTTCCTTGTCGCCCTGGGGGAGCTGTGCATGGATGAGGCGGGAGGCGGCGGTGGAAAGGCTGCGGTAGGGCGTGCGCGTCGTCTGGAGCCTCGGGTAGAAGATCCAGCCGAACGTGCTCTCGCCGGCGCCGAAGCCGACCATGGTCGGATTGAGCCGGATGGCCGCCTCGTCTTCGCTGATCCGGCGATCGGTTGAAAACGCGCCCGCCGCCCTGAACGGGCCGAGCGGCACCCCGCCGAGCAGGTCGAGGGCCGACAGCGAGCGACGGCCCACGGCGTCGGCCACGTTCTGCTGGGCGATGACGGGCTCGATCGCGTAGACCCGGAGCGGCCACTTGGCATTGACGTACCTGCCGAAAAGCTGGATGGCGTCGTCGGTGGCGTTGGGATCGAAGAAGTTCACGTTCCGGAGCTGTTCCAGCTTCAGCTCGGGAAGCTGATCGACGATGTCTTGCTTGAGCCGCGCGTTGAGGGCCGCCGCCTGGATGCGAAGCGCGAAGCCGAACAGGCCCACGGCCTTACGCCGCTGGACGGCGAGCGGATCGCCCGGGGTCGAGGCCTGGGCCCCGCCGGCGAGCAAAACGGACGAGTCGCCCAGCCCCCCCTGCCGCAGCTTGGCGACCCCGTCGAAGTCGCGCTGGACCACCAAGGCGGCGATCCGTTCGAGCGGATCGCCGCGTTCGGCCGACTGACCGGAGGCGACGGCCGGCGGAGCCACGGACTGTTCGAGCAGCGAGTACGACGCCTCAAGCTCACCGCGAAGCCATTCCGACACCCGGGCGCTGCGATGGTACGGCTCGTCGTTGAACTCGCGGGCCAGTTGCCGCTCGGCCTCCTTGCGCAGGAAGACGATGTTCTCGGGCCCGTAATAGACCTCGGAGTCGGCGAACGCGACCAGCGAGATCGGCCCCATCCCTGGCCCGGAGTTGGGATCGCCCTCCTTGTCGGCGTCGTTGCAGATGGCCTGCGTGAGGCTGCCGACCGTCTCATTGATCACGGCGTTGCGTAGGGTGTAGCGGAGGGTGTCCTTGACCATCAACGACTTGGCGGAAACCGTGATGATCGCCCCGCGCCCCCGGCGACTCTTCGGGCCGGGGGTGAGCGTCACGGGGATGCGGACGAGGTACAGGCCGTAGCCCGGCCGATCGGTGAGGTCGTCGCCGGCGTTGATCCGGCGAAGCTGGTTCAGATGGTTCAGATAGTTCGAGTGCTCGTCGAGCACGACCGTCGGCTCCAGGACGGTCGCCGTCCGCTCCATCGGCGCAGGGCTCGCCGTCGCGGTCGCCGCGGCCGTTGCGGCCGAGTTGCTCGACCCCATGCTCGACAGAGCCGCCAGCATCGACTTGGCGGCGTCGTCGGTCGCGGCAGTGGTCTTGGCCGTGGGGTCGCTCAGGCCGGCCGCAAGCTGAACGCGCTTGGCGTCGGCCTCGTTCCGGCTGATCGAGGCGTTGATGACCCCCTTGAAACCGACCTTCAGCCACTGGGCCATCTGCGTCTCATACTCGGAGCGGAACTTGGCCAGCCGGTCTTGACCCCAGACGTCGGGCGACTTGACCCCGATCGTCCCGTTGGCCGTCATGATCCGGTCGAGATCGTCGATCCGCTGCTCGGCCTGGAGCAGCGACGGCGCGACGGGCTCGCGACGCGACGTCGGATCGGGCCATCCGTTGAACGTCGAGCACCCGCCGCCGACCGTCAAGATCGCCGTAAATGCAAGCCGCGCAGGAATCAACCTTCGTCGCGTCCGTGTCTGAAACATGGTCCCCTCAACTCGGAGCAACCCGAGATCGACGGTCATCACCTGATTCCTCGACAGGACTTTGCCGATTCCTCCAAGAAAACCAAGAGGAAGATTCCGGATTGTAAATTTTGCCTCCATAAGCGACGCGTTCAGACGACGTCGTCAACCCTCTCCGATGGGGACGAATCATCAAGACCCAACGTGCCTATCTTCCCACGCTCACGCCGATCGCTAAGATGAGTGTCGCCCGCGTCCTCTCACCGGGTCGGATTCGGCCGTCCAGCATCCTGGTGGAGTTTCGCTCGATGATCAGTCCGGTCGATACGTTGCTCGTGGTCTTCTGTACCGCGCTGGTCATGCTGATGACTCCCGCGCTGGGTCTGTTCTTCGGCGGGATGGTCCGGCGCAAGAACGTGCTGGCGACGTTTCAGGGCTGTTTCATCCTGCTGGGCGCCGTCGCGTTGCAGTGGCTGGTGGTGGGGCACGGGCTGGCGTTCGGGCGCGGCGCGGCGGGGGGTTGGATCGGCGTGCCGGGCGGGGCGATGCTCGGCTTCTCGTTCGCGCCGGACGCGGATTTCGCCGCGACGATCCCGCAGCCGGTCTTCTTGCTGTTCGAGCTGACGGTCGCGGTGTTCGCGGCGGCGTTGATCTCCGGCGCGGTGGTCGAGCGGGTGCGGTTCGGCCCGATGACGGTCTTCATTCTCGGCTGGACGACGCTCGTTTACGATCCGGTCGCGCACTGGGTCTGGGCGCCGGACGGCTGGCTCAAGAAGCTGGGCGTCCATGATTTCGCCGGAGGGCTGGTCGTCCACGCGACGGCGGGGGTCGCCGCGCTCTGCTGCGCGCTGATCCTGGGCAAGCGGCGCGGGCTCGACTCCGAGAACCTCCATCCGCACAACCTCACGCTGACGGCGATCGGGTCGGGCTTGCTCTGGTTCGGCTGGATCGGCCTGAACACGGCCCACGCCTGGAAAGTCTCTCCCTCGATGATCGCGGCCCTGGCGGCGACGATCCTCGGCGGCGGCGCGGGGATGATCGCCTGGTCGCTGATCGAACAGTTGCAGAAGGGGAAAGTGACGCTCTTGGGAACATGCACCGGCGCGGTGGCCGGGCTGGTGGGCGTGTCGCCCGCGGCGGGCTACGTGACGCCCCTGGGCGCGTCGGCGATCGGCCTGGTGGTCTCGGCGCTCTGCTACGCCGCCGTCGCGGCCAAGCGGAGGCTCAGCTACGACGATTCACTCGATGTGTTCGGGGTCCACGGCGTCGGCGGCGTCGCGGGGCTGCTGGCCGTCGGCCTGCTCGCCGACCCCGCGATCGACGCCGAGGTCGTCGGGCTGTTCCAGGGGAACGCCGACCTGATCGCCGTCCAGTTCGTCGGCGCCGGGGTCGTCGTCGCGTACACGTTCGTCGTCACCGCCGGCCTCTTGATCGCCGTCGATCGCCTGCTCGGCCTCCGCGCCAGCCCCGAAGACGAAGAACTCGGCCTCGACCTCGCCGAGCACGGCCAGCGCGGCTACATCCTCGGCGAAGGCGAGCGGCTGGGGGCATAAAGTGACTCCCGAGCCCTCGAAATACAAGCCCGATGCGCAAGCGAGTGCATGGTTTTGCGTTTGCTGATTCAGCCCTTTGGCTGGGAATGCACTCGCTTGCGCATCGGGCTTGTATTTCGGGGGCTCGGAGCAATCAGCCTCGGGCGCGATGGAAGAACTCGTCGATCGCGTGCCGCGAGGGCTCGCTGAGCATCAGCTCGACGAGCCGCTCGATCGTGGCTTCGCGGGCGGCTTCGGGGCCTTCGGCGAGGTCGATCTCGATGACTTCGAGGATCGCCGCCTGGGCTTCGGGGAAGCCGACCGGCTGCTGGGCCAGCTTGGCTCGGGCGAAATCGAGCTCGTCGTTCCAGATCTCGGCGAGGAACGGGCGCTCCGGCGCGGGGGCGAGAGTCAGGGTCTCGGTGAGCCGTTCCGGTTCGTCGTGCGAGACCAGGCGGTCGACTGCGCCTTGCGACTTGGCGTGAAGAAAGCCGATCGGGTTGCCATACAGCAGCAGATCGAGCGCGTCCTTGGGGGCGAGCAGCCGCGTGAGGTGCTCGATGGCGCCCCAGCCGGGGATCAGGCCGAGGTGAACTTCGGGCGTGCCAAGCTGGAGGGCCGTGTGCGAGGCCAACGCCGCGCGGTGCTGGCAGGCCAGCGCCAGTTCGAAGCCGCCGCCGAGGCAGACGCCGTGCAAGACGGCCGTGGTGGGCGGGTCGAGCCGGGCGAGCCGATCGAAAACCTCGATCCCCCGCCGCAGGTAGGCCTCGACGTCGGCGGCGGAACGCGATTGCTGGATGGTCCGAAGGTCGGCCCCGGCGCAGAAGCCGGCCTCCTTGGCGCTGCGGATCAAGACCCCGCGCACCGAGTCGTCTTCCTCGATCTCGGCAAGGCGGTCGTCCAGCTCGTTGAAGGCGTCGGCGGTGAGGATGTTGTGGGACTTGCCCGGTTGATCGAACCAGAGCGTCCAGATTCCGTCCTCGCCGCGATCGCACCGCCAGGCCGTTCGAGTCGTATCTACGGTCATGGTCTTTGCCTCTCCTGAGCGTTATGATTTCCGAAGGGGGGTAAAGAATCCACGCCATCACCACCGGGAGTCGGACCGAAATGACTTCATCCAGCCGGATCGCCAGCAACCTCCTGGGCCTAGTCGGCGCGACGCTGGGCGCGATCCTGGGATATTACACGTTCCTGTGGATTTATCACCGTGGATTTTACGGGATGATGATCCCCGGGGCGATGCTCGGGCTCGGCTGCGGGTTTCTGGCCCGCCACCCGTCGACGCCGCGAGGCGTGGCCTGCGCGATCGCCGCGCTGGGCCTGGGCGTGTTCATCGAGTGGTGGCTCTTCCCGTTCGAGAACCACCCGAGCCTCGGTTATTTTTTATCCAAACTCTCTCACCTGAACACAGTCACGCTCTTGATGATCCCCGGCGGCGCCTTTTTCGCTTACCTGTTCGGCAAGGACTGCGCGACCGGCTATTTCGGATCGATCGGCGCCGGCAAGCCGGGCAAACCGAACATGACTGCATCACATTCCGATTGAAACACATGTCGGGGAATCATCGGCCTCCCCTCTTCTTCGGTTTCGGCTCTTGAGGAGGTCGGCCTCGACAAAAAAAGGGGTCATCGTCATGTCGATCGACGCGCCCGAGCCCACCACGCAGGTTTCCGCCGCGGACGCGCTCCGCGCCAAGCAGATCCGCCAGGCCGAGGAATTGACCGAGTCGGCACCCGGGCACGGCGGGTTCGCCCGCGCCCTGTTCCGGGGCGAATTCCACGGCGCGTCGCTGTTCCCGTATCCGGCGCTCTCGGCGACCGACCGGGCCGAGGTCGACAAGGCCGTGGCGGCCGTCCGGGCGTTCGCCGACGCGCGGATCGACGCCGCCGCCATCGATCGAGAGGCCGACATCCCTCGATCGGTCGTCCACGGCCTGGCCGAGCTGGGCGTGCTCGGGATGACCGCGCCGGTCGAGTTCGGCGGCCGGGGGTTCTCACAACAAGGCTATTGCCGGATCATGGAGGTGATCGGCGGCCACTGCGCGTCGACGGCCGTGTTCATCAACGCCCACCACTCGATCGGCATCCGGGCGCTGATCCTCTTCGGCACCACCGAGCAGAAGGCAAAATGGCTGCCGGCGCTCACCAGCGGCGACAAGCTCGCGGCGTTCGCGCTGACTGAGGAGCAGGCCGGCTCTGACGCCTCCAATGTCCAGACGACGGCCGTGCCGAGTGCCGACGGCAAGACGTATATTTTGAACGGAACGAAGCGTTATATCACCAACGGCGCCATCGCCGACGTGCTCACGGTCATGGCCCGCACGCCCGATCCGAAGGGGGGCGATTCGAAGATCACGGCGTTCTTGGTCACGCCCGACATGCCGGGCTTCGAGGTCGTCGAGGCGCGGATGGGGAAGTGCGGCATTCGAGGCACGGCGACGGCCAAGCTGGCGTTCCACGACATGCCGGTGCCGGCCGCGAACATCCTCGGACCCGTCGGCAAGGGGCTGAAGGTCGGGCTGACGGTCCTCGACTTCGGCCGCACCACGTTCGGCGCGAGCTGTACCGGTCTGGCGAAATTCTGCCTCGACGCGGCCGTCCGCCACGCCAAGGAGCGCCGCCAGTTCGGCCGGCCGCTGGCCGACCTGGAACTCGTCCGCAAGAAGCTCGCATACCTCGCCGCCGTGGCCTACGCGATGGAGGCGACGACTTATGAGACCGCCGCCTTGATCGACCGAGGCGGCGAGGATTACATGCTCGAAACGGCGATCCTCAAGGTCTTCTCGACCGACGCCCTCTGGCAAGGGGTTTACGAGACGCTCCAGGTTTACGGCGGCCAAGGCTATTTCACCGACGAGCCGTACGAACGGCTGATGCGCGACGCCCGGATCAACACGATCGGCGAGGGCGCCAACGAGGTGTTGCTGTCGTTCATCGCGCTCGTCGGCATGCGCGACGTCGCCGAGGGTTTGAAGGTCACGCTGGAGGGGCTCAAGAAGCCCAGCCGGTTCCTGCCGACGTTCTGGTCGTTCGCCAGCCAGCACGTGAAGCACATGGTGAAAACGCCCGACGTGCCGGTCGTCACGCCGATGCTTCGCCCCGCCGCCCAGGGGCTCGCCCGCCGCGTGAGCGTCTTCGGCAGGGTCGTCGAGCGCGTGCTGATCACGCACCGGGAGTCGGTCCTCGACCGCCAGTTGATCCTCGAACGGATCGCCGACGCGGCCATCGCGCTGACGACCTCGGCATGCACCCTCGCGCGGATCGACTCGGCGCTTTCCCTGCATGCCGCCCGCGACGACGAACGAGCCGCCGCCGAGTTGTACCTCCGCATGGCCGGCAAACGGTTCGACGACGCCCTCCGCGGAATCCACAAAAACCACGACCGCGAGACCCTCGAAGCCGCCCGCACGGTGCTGCGACGGTAGCCGGGATGAGCCCTTTGCCCTCGGAATACAAGCCCGAAGCGCCAGCGAGTGCATTTCCAGTCGAGCACTCGAATACCATGCACTCGCTGGCGCTTCGGGCTTGTATTCCGAGAGGAAAACGTTTGCCAATGCGATAACACGTTCTCGCCTGACGAACGACGTAAAGAATTTCACAAACAAGGGCCCAAAACCATCATGAGCCGCGCATCCCGAGCGACGCTGGCCTTCGGTTTCCTCGTACTTGTTCCCATCCAATTCATGGAGGCCGGCGACATCGGCACGTCATCGAAGAAGTACCCCGAGGCCCCGCGCTCCGAGACGGTCGACGTCTACCACGGCGTAAAGGTGGCCGATCCGTACCGCCCGCTGGAAGACCCCGATTCGGCGCCCACGCGCGCCTGGGTCGAGGCTGAGAACGCGATCACCAACGGCTTCCTCCAGGCGATCCCCCAGCGCGACGCGATCCGCGCCCGCCTGACCCAGCTCTGGGACTACGAGAAATACAGCCCGCCCCGCCAGGACGGAGGCCGGTTCTTCTTCACGTACAACACCGGCCTGCAAAACCAGGGGGTCCTCTACACGCTCGACGCCATCGACGGCCAGCCCCGGCCGCTGCTCGATCCCAATACGCTCTCGTCCGACGGCACCGTAGCGCTCGCGGGAACCGTCCCCAGCGACGACGGCAAGCTCCTGGCCTACGGCGTCGCCGCCGCCGGGTCGGACTGGAACGAGTGGAAGGTCCGCGACGTCGCGACCGGCAAGGACCTGAACGACCGCCTCCAGTGGATCAAGTTCTCGTCCGCCTCGTGGACGCCCGACGGCAAGGGCTTCTTCTACGGCCGGTTCCCCGCGCCTCTGCCCGGGCAAGACCTGAAGGCCGCGAACTACTTCCAGAAGGTTTACTATCACCGCATCGGCTCGCCGCAGTCGGACGACGTCCTGACCTGGGAAGACCCCGAGCACAAGGAATGGGAGGCCGCGCCCAAGGTCACCGACGACGGCGCGTACCTGATCCTGTCGATCGCCAAGGGGACCGACGCCAAGCACCGCGTGCTGTTCCGCCCGCTCGCCGACGCCAAGGCCGCGCCCGCGCACCTCGTCGGCGAGTTCGACGCCGAGTACGAGTTCCTCGACAACGACGGCCCCGTCTTCTGGTTCAAGACCAACAAGAACGCCCCCCGAGGCCGGGTGGTGGCGATCGACGTCCGCAACCCCCAACCCGAGCGCTGGGTTGAACTGGTCCCGCAGGCCGACGAGACGCTCGACGGGGTCGACGTCGTCGGCGGCAGGTTCCTGGCCAACTACTTGAAGGACGCCCACACGGTCGTCCGGGTATTCGACCTGACCGGCAAGCACGTCCGCGACGTCGACCTGCCGGGCCTGGGGACGGCGGTCGGCTTCGGCGGCAAGCGGCGCGACGGCCAGACGTTCTACGGGTTCACCTCGTACTCGACCCCCGCCACGATCTACCGATACGACGTCGCGACCGGCCGCAGCACCGTCTGGCGCACGCCCACGCTCAAGTTCAACCCCGACGACTACGAGACCGTGCAGGTCTTCTATCCCAGCAAGGACGGGACCAAGATCCCGATGTTCCTGAGCAGCAAGAAGGGCCTGAAGAAGACCGGCGCGAACCCGACCTTGCTGTACGGATACGGCGGCTTCAACATCCCGCTGACCCCCGCGTTCAGCGCCGGGCCGCTGGCCTGGATGGAGCTGGGGGGGGTGTTCGCCGTGGCCAACCTTCGCGGCGGCGGCGAGTACGGCGAGAGCTGGCACCAGGCCGGCGCCCGGCTCAAGAAGCAGAACGTGTTCGACGACTTCGTCTCGGCCGCCGAATGGCTGATCGCCGAGAAGTACACCAATTCGTCGAAGCTGGCGATCTCGGGACGATCGAACGGCGGCCTGCTGGTCGGCGCCTGCATGACCCAGCGTCCCGACCTCTTCGGCGCGTGCCTGCCGGGGGTCGGCGTGCACGACATGCTCCGGTTCCACAAGTTCACGATCGGCTGGGCCTGGGTCGACGACTACGGCTCGTCCGACGAGGCCGAACAATTCAAGGTCCTGCTCGCCTACAGCCCGCTCCACAACGTCAAGCCGGGGACCTGCTACCCGCCGACCTTGATCACCACCGCCGACCACGACGACCGCGTGGTCCCCGCCCACAGCTTCAAGTTCGCCGCCACGCTCCAGGCCGCGCAGTCCTGCCACAACCCGATCCTGATCCGGATCGAAACCAAGGCCGGCCACGGCGCGGGCAAGCCGACCGCCAAAATCATCGAAGAGGCGGCCGACCAGTATGCGTTCCTCGTGAAGATCCTGGGGGTCGAAGCCAAGCCCTGAGCCACCGGCGGGCCGCCGAACCGCGGCGGTCCGCGTTTCTTGAATACAACACGACACGGCGCCCCTGGTTTTTTTTCAATCAATTCCGTTGCGGCCTCGAATCGCTCTGGCTACGATTCGAGGATCGCCTGATTCTCCATCAATGCAGAGTAGCGTGTCGGGACGCGGTCGCGATCGCACGGAAGCGCTTCACTTTTTCCCATGGCTGGCCCAATAATGGTACGACTTGTTCACCTCCGAACGATTACTCTGTGCTCCCTGGCGATTCTCAGCTTCTCCCCCCGCGTCGACGCCGCGCTGGTGATTTTTTCGGGCCTCGATGTGGGCGCGAAGTCGACCGATCCTCGCCCGAATTCCGACGCCGCGGCGGCCAGCTTCGATTCCGCGGCGGCCCTCCTGGGCTCAACGACGCTGGTCGATTTCGAGTCCGCCCCGCTCGGCTCGTTCACGAACCTGACCATCGCGCCCGGCGTTTCCATGAATGGTCAGGACATCAATGGGTTTCCGCAGACCATCGCCAACGCGCCGTACAGCACCCCTGACAGCCTCTACGGCTACAACACGACCCCCGGCGGCAGTAAGTTCGTCCAGCTCGTGGGTGGAACGCTGACATTCACATTCGCCCAGGGGATTCAGGCGTTCGGCGCTTATCTGACCGGCGTCGAGCTTGACGGCGAGACCGTGACGTTCAACGACGGCACGTCGCAGACGATCGCGATACCCAACGAGGGTTTCAACGTCGGGGGCTCCCAGTTTCTTGGGTTCACCGACGCGGGACGGTTGATCCTCAGCATCACCCTGACCGTGCAGGCGGACGACACCGGCGACGTCCTGGGCCTCGACGACGCACGTTGGGTCACGGCGGGCGCCGCCCCCGTCGTGCCCGAGCCTTCGGCCCTCAGCCTGATCGCCATCGGCCTCGCTACGGCCGCCGCCGCCTCGCGCCGACTCCCGAAGCCGGCCGCCTGAGCGACGACGATCGCCGCCGCGTAAGATGATCCCAAGCCGGTGTTCGCGCTCGCATCGGGAGAATGGGTCGGATACCTTGGAAATCTCTCCATGGGGTCCGACTCGTCATCCTCCGCGTTCCGCGCGAGGATCGGTCTATTGAGGATTACGCGGCGATGCTATCTCTGTCGAGCCTGGTGACGGTGCTGCTGCCCCTCGTGTCCCAGGTCCCTTCGCCGCCGGCCGATGCGCTCCGGACGGTCGCCGAGCGGACCGAATACAAGGCCACGGCCCGGCACGCCGACGTCGTCGCGCTGTGCCGGGAACTCGCCAAGTCGTCGCCGAACGCTCATTACACCGAGCTGGGCAAATCGGTCGAGGGGCGTCCCCTGCCCCTCCTGATTCTCGCCGATCCGCCCGTCAAGTCGCCCGCCGACGCGGCGCGCGACGGCAGGCTCGTCGTCTTCGTGATCGGCGACATCCACGGCGGCGAGGTCTGCGGCAAGGAGGCGCTGCCGATGCTCGCCCGCGAGCTGCTGAGCGCGCCTCACCACCCGATCTTGAAGAACGTGATCGTGGCGTTTGCCCCGATCATCAACGCCGACGGCAATGAGCGGGTGTCGAAGACCAACCGGCCCGGCCAGGTCGGCCCCGAGGAAGGGATGGGCGAGCGCGGCAATGCGCGCGGCCTCGACCTGAACCGCGACTTCATCAAGCTCGAAGCCCCCGAAACCCGGGCGATCGTCGGCTTCTTCAACACCTGGAAGCCGCATCTGTTCATCGACACGCACACCACGAACGGGTCGCATCATCGTTATACGATCACCTACGAGGGCCCTCGCAACCCGAACGGCGACGCGGGCGTCATCGAGTACTCGCGCTATCGTTTCATCCCCGCGCTCGACGCGGCCTTCGAGAAGGCGACGGGGCTGCGAGCCTACTATTACGGCAATTTCGACGGCGACCACACCCACTGGACCAGCTTCCCGGCCGAGGGCCGCTACAGCACGAACTACTTCGGGCTGCGGAACCGGATCGGAATTCTGTCGGAAGCCTACGCCCACGCCCCGTACAAGACGCGCGTGCTGGCGACGCGCGACTTCGTCCGCGAGGCCCTGAACATCGCGTCGTCCCACAAGGACGAGATCCGCAAGGTGCTCGACGACGCCGAGACGAAGGTGGTCGCGGCGGGCAAATCCCCGCGCGACGACGATCGGGTCTCCATCCGCACCGAGCCGAGGCCGCTGCACAGCTCCGAGCCGATCCTCGGCTACGTCGAAACCTACGAGAACGGCAAGCGCGTCCGCACCGACGAGCCCAAGGATTATCCCGCCGCCGTCATGAACGAATTCTCGATCGCCGAGACCGTCGCCCGGCCGTTCGCCTACCTGATCCCGGCGGACCGCGGCCAGGCGATCGAAACCCTCCAGCGCCACGGCCTCGACGTCGAGGAGCTGCGCGAGGATCTCGATCTCGACGTCGAAGCGTACCGGATCGACGAGGTCGGCAAGCCGGCCGGGACGAGTTGGGATCGACAGGACGTCGTCGACCTACGCGTCACGCCGCGCAAGGAGACGCGGCGGATTCCGGCGGGAACCCGGGTGGTCAAGACCTCCCAGCCGCTCGGCGACCTGGCGGTCTACCTGCTCGAACCGCGCTCCGAGGACGGGCTGGCGACGTGGAAGCAGTTCGACGGCCTCAAGGCCGCGGCCGATTTCCCCGTGGTCCGTCTGCCGAAGCCGGCCCCGCTGCTGACGACCGCCGCCGAGCCGCTCGCCGAGACGCGCAAGCGCGACCTCCCCATCACGTTCGAGTTGGCCGGCGGACATCGCGGCGGCGGCTGGTTCTCGGGGGCGCCGGTCGCCGTCAATTGGCTTGACGAAGAACACTGGCTGCGTCGTCACGACGGCGCGGTCTTGAAGGTCGAGGCGCGCACCGGCCGCTCCGAGCCGTTCATCACCTCCGATCAACTTCTCCAGTCGCTCCGGCGGATCAAGGGACTCGACGACGCGACCGCGTCCGGCCTGGCGCGCCGGCTGCTGGGCGAGATCGACCCGGCCCGCAAAGGGCTGGTGTTCCAGCACGACCACGACCTTTATTACATCGCGCTGGACGGCTCGGCGGGCGCGCGGCTGACCGATCATCCGGGCGAAGAGACGCTAGCCCGGTTCAGCCCCGACGGCCGCCAGGTGGCGTTCGTCCGCGATCACGACCTGTACGCCGTCGACGTCGCCGACCCGAAGGAGCGGGCGCTCACGACCGGCGGTCGCGACACGCTCCGCCACGGCGAGGCCGACTGGGTTTATTTCGAGGAGATCTTCAACCGCTCGTGGTCGGCGTTCTGGTGGAGCCCCGATTCCAAGAAGATCGCCTTCATGGAGTTCGAGGACGCCGAGGTCGGCACGCTGACGATGCTCGACGACACCGAGTCGCCGCGCAAGGTCGAGGTCAACAAGTACCCCCGCGCCGGCGAGCCGAATCCGCGCGTCAAACTCGGCGTCGTCGGCTCTCAGGGGGGGCCGATCGCGTGGGCCGACCTCTCGGAATACTCGGCCGAGGCGTTCCTGATCAGCGACGTCGGCTGGTGGCCCGACTCGTCCGCGGTCTACAGCTACGTCCAGAATCGCGTCCAGACCTGGCTCGACCTGCTCAAGATCCCCGTCGCCGACGCCCTGTCCAAGCCCCAGCGTCTGTTTCGCGACGCGACCAAGGCGTGGATCGCCGACCAGCCGCCGATCACGTTCCTCAAGGACGGCTCGTTCCTCTGGCTGAGCGAGCGCGACGGCTGGAAGCACATCTACCATTACGCGGCCGACGGCGGCCTCAAGCAGCGGATCACCGAAGGCCCCTGGGAAGTCCGCGCTATCCAGCACGTCGACGCGGATTCCGGCTGGATCACGTTTACAGGCACGAAGGACGCCCCGATGGCGACCCAGCTTTACCGGGTCAAGCCAGGCGGTCCGGTCGAACGGCTCACGTCGGGGACCGGAAGCTATCAGACGGAGTTCAGCCCCAAAGGGCGGTATTACCTGGCCACGTGGTCCGACCTTACGACCCCGTCGCAGTCGAAGCTCTTCACCGCCGACGGCCGGTTCGTGCGGACGATCGACACGAACCCCGTGTACAAGCTCAAGGAGTACCGCTTCGGCGCGCGCGAGCGGCTTCAGATCCCGGCCCGCGACGGGTTCGTGCTGGAAGCCGAGTTGATCCTGCCGCCGAACTTCGACGCGAACAAGAAATACCCCGTCTGGTTCACGACCTACGGCGGACCGCACACGCCGACCGTCACCGACACGTGGACGGGCGGCCGGCTCTGGGAGCAGGCGCTGGCCGGCGAGGGGTTCATCGTCTTCCGCGCCGATCCTCGGCCCGCCAGCGGCAAGGGCGCCGTCTCGGCCTGGACCGCCTACAAGAAGCTGGGCGTTCAGGAGCTTGAGGATATCAAGGACGCGATCGGCTGGCTGAAGCGGAAGCCGTACGTCGACGGCGGTCGGATCGGCATGACCGGCCACAGTTACGGCGGCTACATGACCGCCTTCGCCATGACCCACAGCGACCTCTTCGCCGCCGGGATCGCCGGCGCCCCGGTGACCGACTGGCACGACTACGACACGATCTACACCGAGCGGCTCATGGGCCTGCCGCAAGACAACCCCGACGGCTACAAGGGCTCGTCGGTCGTCGGCGCGGCCAAGAACCTCAAGGGCAAGCTTCTGCTGATCCACGGCGCAATCGACGACAACGTCTCGGTGCGAAACACCATGCGGCTCGTCCAGGCGCTCCAGGACGCCGGCAAGGATTTCGAGCTGATGATCTACCCCGGCTCGCGCCACGGGATCGGAAGCGGCCACTACAACAAGCTGATCGTCGACTTCATCCGCCGCAACCTGGCGAGCCCGAAAGCCATGGATCACTGAGGCGGCCCACACGGGCAAAACAACATGCCGATGTGATGATCCCTTCTCCCCTCGGGAGAAGGTGGCACGCAGGGCCGGATGAGGGTCCCGGCGTTTCGAGGTGCAGGGCGGCGAACGCTGTTAGCGAGCCGAGATCCAAGGTGAATCCGACGACCCACACCCGGCCGTTCCGGCCACCCTCTCCCAGCGGGAGAGGGAAAAACGTTCGCCGATGCGATGATTGGTAAACTGCGATCGCCGCCAACGAAAAAAGGCCGGCTGGGGATGAACCCAGCCGGCCAGGAGTGTCGCACGCTCGTCGGTCAGACTGATTTCAGCTCAGTACGCGAAGAGTCCGAAGGGGTACGGCGTGAAGAACGGGCGGGTGTAGTGCTTCTTGAAGTCGAGCCACCAGATTCCGTCGTCCCAACGGAGCGTGACGGCACGCCAGTCGAGGGGCACTTCCGGGTACGGGTAGAAGGGGCCGATGTTCGGGAACGCCTGCCAGGGGTAGGCCGTCGGGTAGCCGACCGCCGAGAAGTTGCCCGGAGGGGCGTAGCTCGGCCAGGCGTAGTTGGGGTTGCGCTGGTTGGCGCCGGCGCCACCGCCCGCACCGCCGGCCGGGCCTTCCGGAAGCGGGCTGCCGTCATTGACGAAGCCCCCCTGAACCTGTCCGCCCATCGCGTTGGGATCGCCGACCATGCCGCCGGCGTTGCCGTCGGAGAGGCCGATCGTGTTGCCGCCGTGACGGCCGTGGCCGAGGGCGACCTGCTGGGGGACGTACTGGGCGGGGCGGACCGTGCGATCGCTCACCTGAAGATGATCGACGACTCCGAGCACTCCCGCAACGTTCTGGGCGCGGGCGATGGCCTCGGCCTTGAGCTCGTGGCTGGCGGCGACGCCCGAAAGCGTGACCATGCCGCTCTGGGCTTCGATCTCGATCCGAGTGGCGGCGAGCGCCCGGCTGCCGCTGATGGCGCCGGCGACCGAGTCGGCGACGACCTGGTTGGGATTGGCGCCGCCTTGGGCCATGGCCGCCGAGGCCGTCACGGCCAGAACGCCGACCACGGTTGAAATCCGTTTCAGTCCGACCATTTTGGGCATGTCCTTACCCCGCAAGAATCCGACTCGACCAGATGGCGAACGGCGAGCGGGCGCGCCGTCCGGGTCGGTGAGTGATCTTTCGTGACGGTCAGCCTCCGGCTCGAACCTGGACCCGGCGACGATCACGAGCGAGAGGCTCGGGGTCGTCGCAGAATCGCGGTCTCGAGACGAGACGCGTGGAGGACTGGCCGAAAGAGATGTGGAATCGAGGTGGGAGTCGGAACGCACCAGTCCGGCGTTTGAAGCCAATTCGCCGAAACTATGGCGCGCGTTTCGAGGGGGGTCAAATCAGAGCCAAAAAAAAATCGGGGCGCGATGGCCCCGAAAGCTCTAAATCGAAATTGGACATGCTTTTACAAGTCGAAGGAATTCTCTCCGATCAGGCCGCGTCGGGCGAGGCGAGCGACGGGGTCGCATCGATGGGATCGGTCGCGCCGCTTCCCATGGTCATGCCGATCAGCAAGAGCGTCATGGTCCCGCCGGCGAAGAGGGCGAACTCCGAGTCGTGTCCTCCGCAGAGGGCCCCCGAAATCCCCAGGCCGAAGAGTGACACGATGAACCCGGCGCGCCCCCAGTGGCACAAGGCCGACGACCGGGGCATGAGCCGGCAAAGACAGAGGCACATGACGCCGCACGTCTGGAAGAACATGACGAGCATCTCGAACACGCCGCAGAAATTAGGATGGGAAATGAACATGAGTTGACAGGCTCCTTCCTTGGTTCCTGTGTCGGGATCGCCGGAACGACGATTCTATCGATTAGGGCGATTTGGCGGGCTGAACGGCGAGTCCATAGAGCACGCGGCGTACCAAAGTCGTTTCCGAGCGCCGAATTCCGCTTCGTCCGGCGCCTCAAGAGGAAAACTTGAGAAAAAAACGGCCCGACGCCGAAAATTTCGACGCGGGCCATGGCGGTTTTTACACGATCGGGTTCGTCAGAATTACAGAAGACGAACGCCGGGGCGGTCGGATGCGTCGTTCCGCCCGGCCGAGTGGATCATTTCTTGCCTTGGGCGCCCTTGTTCACGTTCCTCATGCCGCCGCTCTTGAATTCGGTCTGGCCGGAGATGTCGAGCACGCCCCAGCCTTTCTTCTCCTTGCGCACGGTGACGGTCCGCTGCAACATCCCGCCGGAGTCCGTCGGCTTCCGCACCGTGACTCCGAGCCGGCCCGTACTCTTGACCTGGTTCTCGCCGGAGACCTTGAAGCCTTCGAGCTTGGAGGCCAGGTCGCTCAGTTCGGAGTCGGAGATGCTGCTGTCGATGATCCGGGAGAACAGGTCGCGATACTTCCCGCCTTCCTCGGCCGACGTCGCGCGAAGGGCGGTCGCCTCGGTCAGCCGGTCGCGGTCCTTATCCTCAAGGGCGCTCAGGAAGGCCTTGACCGCGCCGTCCGGCGAGTTCGTGTCGCCGGCCTCGGCCTTTCCGCCGGCTCCTGGTCCTCCCAATCCGAAGGCCCCGCCCGGCCCCTGCATCCCACGCCCCTGCTGCGCCATCATGGAGGCAGCCATACTGTTCATGCCGTTCGCTTCGGCGCCGCCGCCGGGCTGTCCGGCCTTACCCTGCGGCCCCATGCGGGCCATCATTTCCATCTGCGAGGCGCTGGGCGCGCCGCCAGCGGCGCCCTGCTGGCCCGGCGGCCGCATCATCATGCCGCTCATGCCCTGCTGAGGGCCCCCCGGACCTCCAGGCGGCCTCATTCCCGCCATCATCCCACCGGGACCGGGCGCGGCGGCGGCGTCGGCGCCGGCCTCCGCGTTCGGCTGATTGCCGCCGGTCGCGATGGCCAGCATCTCGGCGGTCGCCGAATTGCCTTCCGCCTTCGCCGGCGCGGCCTCGCCTGCCGTCTCGGCGGGCGCGGCGACCGCGGCGGCCTCGGGCTCGGCGACCCCAGCCGCCGGCGGCGGTGCCCCGCCGGGTTGCGCGGCGACCGCGGGACGGGCGGCGGGTTCGGGGGGCGGCAGCGTCGGCTCGGTCGGAGCGTCTCCGGCGGCCGCCGAGCCCGTGTCGCTCGCGTCCGGGACGTCGCCGCCTCCGCAGCCGGCGGCGCCCACCAGACAGATTCCCGCGAAACCGAGGCTGTACAACCACGCAATCCATGGTTTCATCGCGCCGCGTTCCTTTCCCCTGCATTCCTGGACGTCGTCGCCAGGCCCCTCGCGGACCCGAGGCGTCGGCCCCGCGATCCCCACGCAAGTACTATCATGAATTATGACTTTCGGATCGACCGCGTGGAAGAGGGTGATCGTATTTTGAACGCGCCGGAGCGGCCGGAAGGCCGCGATTCGATCAGCAGTTCGTCACATCTGAAATCGAGCGCGTTCCAACCACTTGCCTGTCGGCCGAAAGCGGGGTAAGCTCTCTTCAGAAAACACGCCCGAGCCGCAGCGTGCCGCGAAGTCGACGTATCGCGCATCGCCTTGATCCGAGAGCCCACCATGAATCCTCAACAACGCACCATTCTCCTGGTTGACGATGATCACGAGATCGTCGAGTCGATGCGCACGATCCTCGAGAACAAGGGTTATCGCATCCTCGTCGCCCGCGACGGCAACTCGGGCCTGATGGTCGCCGAGCGCGAGAATCCCGACCTGCTCATCCTCGACATGATGATGCCCAAGAAGAGCGGCTTCCTCGTCCTGGAGAAGCTCCGCAGCCGGCCCGGCGGCATGATCCCCACGATCATGATCACTGGCAACGAAGGGAGCCGTCACCGCGCCTACGCCGAGATGCTCGGCGTCCGCGATTACATCCGCAAGCCGTTCGCCATGGAAAAGCTCGTCCGGGCGATCGACAAGGTGCTCGGCGTCAAGGCCGGCGGCGGCGCGGGCTTCGACGACGAGGCCTGACCTTCGTCCACCGCCGCCTCACGATCCTCAAGGCGTCTCGAAGCCCAGTTCCGCCAGGATGCGCGTCAGCGCGAGCAGCGGCAGACCGGTGATCGCGGTGAAGTCCTCGCTCTCGATCCGCTCGAAGAGGACGACGCCGCGTTCCTCGATCTTGTAACTCCCGGCGCAATCGAGTGGTTGGTCGCTCTCGACGTACCGCTCGATCCGACGCCGATCGAGCCGGCGCATACGCAGGCGGGCGACGTCGGTGTGCGCGAACCGTTGTTCCCCGCTGATCACGACCATCGCCGTGATCAGCTCGTGCATCCGGCCCGACATCGCTTCGAGCTGGGCGACGGCCTGGGGAATCCCCCCCGGCTTGCCGAGAATCCGGCCCTCCAGGTGGACGATCTGATCGCAGCCGACGACGACGGCCGTCGGATCGAGCCTGGACAGGCTCTCGGCCTTGCCGATCGCGAGCGTTTCGGCCAGGAGCCGGGGGGAGAGTTCGTCGGCGGCGACGGACGATTCGTCGAAGTTCGGCGGCTCGCACCGGAACGGAATCCCCAGCCGCTCCATCAGGGCTCTCCGATAGGGCGACGTGCTCGCGAGGACGACTTCGGGGCGACGGATCGGGTTCATGATACGAAACTCCTTTGATGGATGCGTCACTCGACACATGGCCGGGATGGTCGGGTCGTGGAACCGTGTGACCGAAGATTGACATCCTTCCACGTCATCGTCTACGGTGAACGTCTCGTTGAGACGCGCCTCGCATTCGCTATCGCTCGAAGCCCTCAATGCAGCAAGCTTGTTCATCTCCCGAGCATCGCCGAGCCAGAACTCCATGAGCCATTCCGAAGACTTGCTGAGCGCGTGGGTCGAGACCGTGGAGGACTACGCGATCATCCTCCTCGACACGGCAGGAAACATCGCGAGCTGGAACTACGGCGCGGAACGGCTGCTGAGGCACACGGAAGCGGAGGTGCTGGGAAAGCCGTCGAAGATCATCTATACGGAGGAAGACGTTGCGAACGGGGTGCCCGAGCAAGAATTGAACACGGCGCTGGCGACGGGGAGGGCGAGGGACGAGCGATGGCACGTCCGCAAGGACCGCACCCGGTTCTGGGGCTTCGGCTTCCTGAGCGTGCTCAGGGCCGAGGACGGCACGCCGCGCGGGTTCGTCAAGGCGTTTCGCGACCTCACCGAACGGAAGCGCATGGAGGACGAGCTGCGCCGGCAGGCGGAAGATCTCCGCGACGTCGATCGACGCCGCAACGAGTTCCTGGCCATGCTCTCGCACGAGCTACGCAATCCCCTGTCGCCAATCCTCAATTCGGTCTACATCCTCAACAACCGGTTCGGCTCGCACGACCCGATGATCATGACGACGTGCAAGACCATCGAACGGCAGGTGATGAGCCTCAAGCGGATGATTGACGACCTCCTCGACGTGTCGCGGATCGCCAAGCAGAAGCTCGTGCTCGACAAGCGGCCGGTCGCGCTCGGCGAGATTCTTCGCCACGCGGTCGACGACGTGCGGCCGCTCGCCACGGAGCGTCACCAGGAGTTGACGCTCAGAATGGACGCCACCGCCGACGTCCTGCTGGAAGCCGACCCCGTTCGACTCGTCCAGGTCTTCGTCAACTTGCTGACCAACGCCGCCAAGTTCACGGAATCGGGCGGAAAAATCTGGCTGACGAGCCGTCTGGAAGCCGCCGAGGTCGTCGTCGAAGTGCGCGACAGCGGCGTGGGGATCGCTCCCGATATGCTCGCCCGGGTCTTCGAACTCTTCACCCAGGCCGATCATTCGCTCTCCCGGAGGCAGGGGGGGCTGGGCATCGGCCTGGCCCTGGTGCGCAACCTCGTCGAGCTGCACGGCGGGCTCGTCGAGGTCCACAGCGACGGACCGGGCAAGGGGAGCGTGTTCGTGGTCCGGCTCCCCGTCCTTCCGAAGAAAGTCGAGGCCGAAGCCGTCGCCGACGGCGATACCGGCGCTCCGGACGCGCCGTCCCGGCGGATTCTGATCGTCGAGGACAACGTCGATTCCGCGCGCAGCCTGGGGCTCTTGCTGGAACTCTCCGGCCACGAGACCTTCGTCGCGCACGACGGCCCGACGGCCCTGGAGATGGCTCGCGAACTCCGTCCCGACGTGGTCATGCTCGACATCGGACTGCCCGGAATGAGCGGCTACGAGGTCGCCGAGGTTCTCAACCGCGAGAGCGACGCCCTGCTGATCGCCATGACCGGCTACGCCGAGGACGAGAAAGCGCGCCAGGCCGGGTTCCAGCATTACCTCGTCAAACCCATCGATCGCGACGACCTCCTGGCCCTGCTCGGCGACGGTCCGACCGCCCCCCGCTGACCGGCCCAGCTTACGCGAACCGCATGAGCAGGATCAGCGAGCCGACCGCCATCAGCAGGCCGGCGATTTCGTAGGCGTTGAGCGTCTCCTTGAATCCCGCCGCGCCGATCGCCGTCAGCAACAGGATCATCGAGACCGAATAAACGACGCCGATGGTCGCCAGCTTCAGGTGGCGCATGACGTACACCCAGCCGAACGCCGTCGAGGCGTAGACGGCGAAGCCGACGTAAAACCAGCCCGAACGCAGCGGGTCCTTCTGTGAGCTGGCGAGCTTCAGGAGATAATCGCCGACGACCCCGACGATGCTGAATCCGACCGTGACAAGGATGGGGACGTAGTTCTTCAAGCGCTTCTCAACATGGGGTCAGCGCGGTTCGACGTCGAATCGCGGCCGAGAAAGGGCCGACGCGTTCGTTCCCGATGCGACGATTCTGCCCGTCCGTGCGGCCTGTGGTCAAGCCCGCACGCTCCAAGGCATGAAGCGCCCGAGAACGCATGGACGATAACAAACACGAGGCACCGGGATGTTCTATATTCCTGGCGAGGCGTTGTCGTACTGATTGCAAAAGGGAGGTCGTATGAAGCTGCACCGGGCGCGAAAGGAACGACTCTTCGTCATGGACGGATCGTACGCCGTCGAGGATCGGGTGCTCATGAGCACGATCGGTCGTTCGATCCCGAGTCCGTCCGCGCACGTCCTCGTCGCAGCGTCCGACGACCGCGCCGTGGTCCACGCCAGGCCCATTCAGGCTCGCTCGACGATTCACGCGGCAGGCCATCATTCACCTACCCCGGCCGGCCCCGCCGCCTTTCCCACGTCGAAGCGGTGGTCCTGGCTCGCCGATACGTACTGGTATGTGCCGACCGCGAATCTGCCCGCGATTCTCTACAATGCGTCCTCGGGCGAATCGACGCTAGTCAGCGACCAGACCGTCTTCCATATCGAGGGATACAGCAAGGGCTATTTCTGGGGAAAAGCGGTCACTCAGCTCGGTTCGACGTCAGCGTCGACCTCATCCATGCTCGGATCGGTCACGCCCGAGGGCCAGGTATTGCTGACGTTCACGCTGACGAGTACGAATTCGAGCCCTTCGGTCACCCAGGGCTTCGGCAAGATGACGAAGAGATTCGGCCAGTGGACGATGGAGAACCAGATGTTCACATCGCCCACGGAGAAACTTCAGATCGGCCACTGGGCGTACATGGTGCAAACGCGCCCGGGAATGCCGAGCTGGGTCTCGCTCCCTGCCGTCGGCGAGTCGGTCCCCGCGTTCCTGAGCCAGTAAGGGACTCTCGGGAAGCGAAATACAAGCCCGAAGCGCCAGCGAGTGAATTCCCACCTGGTGTGCGGAATAGGCGAATGCAAGACCATGCACTCGCTCGCGTTTCGGGCTCGTATTGGGGGCCGGCCGCGTAACGACCGCGCGCCCCCATTTTCATGAGGGCAGGTGTCTCGGCGGCCTCACAGATGGTTAAATGCGGAGGGTGTCGACCAGCTCGCGGGGCGAGAGGAAGTAGCCGAAGTAGAAATCGCCGAAGAGGGCGTATTTCGCGGAACTCTCGTCAAATCGCATCGTGTAGACGATGTCCTTGAGGTAGAGCGGGTTGCGAGCCCAGAGAGTCACGCCCCATTCCCAGTCGTCCAGGCCGGTGGAGGCGGTGATGAGCTGGCTGACCCGGCCGGCGAACCTCATGCCGCTTCGACCGTGCTGCGACATCAGCTCGGAGCGCTCCTCGAACGGCAGCAGATACCAGTTCTGTTCGCCGCTGCGCATCTTGCTCATGGGGTAGAAGCAGAAGCAGGGCCAGTCCGGAAAATCGGGATACAGCCGCTGCTGGTTCATCGGACCGAGTCGCTCGGTGTAGGCGGCGACCTTGGTCTTGAACATGCTGCTCTCGGGGTCGAGATGCTCGCGATCGCGGAGCATGGCCGCGTACTGGTCGGCGTCGGGGACGTACTCCGAGACCTCGGTGACCGAGTAGAACGAGTACGATTGAACCAGGGCGGCACCCAGCGGCGACGCCGCGATCGCCGTCTCGACCGCGTGCAGCGCCTTGAGGTCCGGCCCCGCCACCATGACGCCGAAATCCGCCTTATGGCCGGGAACCGCGAAGCATTGAATCTGCTCGACCGCCCCCGGCTGCTTCGTCCCCAGCACCTTCGCCAGCTCGTCGCGGCCGGCGTTGCGCTCGGCCTCGCTGAACCCTCGCAGGCGATCGCGATCGACTTTGTAGAACAGGTGGAAGAAGTGCCAGCCGGTCTCGGGAATCAACGTCGCGGGGATCTTCGCCGCGGCGGCGGGCCGGTGCCCGTGTTGCGCCGGGTGCGCCTTGGCACCCTGTTCGGAGGCCCCGCCGTGCGTCGTGGTCGTCGCTTCGCTAGACATCGCCGATCCTCTGTTGAATGCGTCTCTCGTCGCGTTTCTCTGAATGCGATTGTATGACGAGACGCCACTTCGGAGCAAGGCGACGGACCGACCGGTCGCCCCTGCTCGCTCACTCCTTGCTTTCCCCTGCTCGCTCACTCCTTGCTTTGAGGAACCGGCTGAGAGTCGGGCTGACAGTGATCGCACGGCTTGAGGCCCAGCTCGACCGCCTCGGCGAGATCCTTGAGGCGATAAATGTTGGCGCCCGCCATCGCCTTCACGTCGTCGCACGTGGCGAGATGGTAGCGCTTCTTCCTCAGGTTTCCCACGAACCTGGAGTCGCCGAGGGCCACGGTGGAAGCGTGCGGCTCGCGCGAAGTCGGCGACGGAGCTTGAGTTGGAGTCGAAGTCGGGATCTCCCGACCGTCGTCGTCCGTGGAAGGACTGAGCAACCGGCTGATCTCCGGCGACGCGCCGCGCGTGGCGGCTCCCCACGGTCTTAAGTTCGCGAGCATCCAGCCCGAGGCGACGCTGGCCAGCGAGAGCAGGACGAGCCCGGTTGCGATCACGGCTTTCTTGGCCGCGCCCCCTCGTTTCCGGCCTACTTGCTTGTGCAGCCAGGCGTCGAGGTCGTCGGCGAGCGCCCGCGCGGTGGGGTAGCGTTCATCAGGCTTGTCGGCCATCGCCCGCATGCAGATCCGGTTGAGCGCCGGGGGGACGGCCGGATTGATCGCGAGAGGTGACGTTCGATCGGCTCGATTGGGCTTCTGACCGTCGAGGCTCGTCGCGTTCGGGGTCGCGAGGGTCGCGGAAAGCCCCGGCCGCCGTCCGGCGAGGATCTCGAAGAAGATCACGCCCAGGCTGAAGACGTCGCTCCGCTCGTCGACCTGCCGGCTCAGGCCGAGCGCCTGCTCGGGGCTCATGTAGGCGGGCGTCCCCACGATGGCGCCGTCGTGGGTGAGGCTGGAGTCGAGATCGGACCTGCGGGCGAGGCCGAAGTCGATCAGCCGGGGACGGCCGTGGTCGTCGATCAGGATGTTGGCCGGCTTGATGTCGCGGTGCAAGACGCCGAGCTGATGCGCGTGATCGACGGCGTCGGCCAGCTCGCGGAGGATCCGCGCCGCGGCCGCCGGATCGAACGGATGGTGGTCGCGGCACCACCAGAGCGGCCGGCCGCTGACGTGATGGTAGGCCACCCAGCATCGCCCCTTGTCGAACCCGGCGTCATGCACCGCGACGATGTTGGGATGATCGAGCCGGGCCGCGGCGCGCGCCTCGCGAAAGAAGCGCTCCATCACCCGCTCGCTGGGATTGGCCAGGCGCAGCACCTTGAGGGCGACGTCACGGTCGAGCCTCGGGTCGTAGGCCAGGAAGACCTCGCCGAAACCGCCGTCGCCCAGCCGCTCGCGAAGCTGAAACCGGCCCAGGCTGCCGAGCGAGCCTCGGCTCCAGGTCGTCACCCAATCCGAGGTCGAGTGAGAACTTACGCCGTTCCGCTCGTTCGAATCGTCGGCGCCGTCGCCGTCCGCCGTCGAGCCGGTCGCCGGCGACCGGCTGTCGAGCGGCTGCCCGCAAAAAGGACACTCTCCACTCGGCTCGACGTCGAGGTCGTCGCCGGCTCCGATCTCCACGCTTCGCAAACATCCCCGGCAGACGACTCGGACCGGAGAACTCATTTCCAGAACTCCCTTCGAACCTTGACCTGGAACGCGCGGTCGACGAGTCGATCCCTCGTTGCTTCAACCATGGCTGCATGACCAGCCACTGGCATTCCATAATAGAACCTACAATGCCGCGTCCAGCGAACAACTTTTCAGCCAGAGAAAGCCGATTCGGTCCATGACGGGTAACCCGCAAGATCGACCATTCGTGCAGGAGTGCATCTCGATCGGGGCCCACTCCGAAACGTTCCTCGGTGTTCTGTGTGACTACGAACCGGCCAACGCGCTTCAGCACGGTTGTTTGATGCCGTAAGATGAGCGACCGATTTCCGACGATTGATCTTCACGGGGTTCCAACGCATGTTGACATCGAAACCAGGCCGGCCGTCGTCTTCGATCCTGATCCTCGTCACTCTGGTGGTCGCTGGGGTTCGGGTCGAATCCCGGGCGGCCGAATTCCATGTCGGGGGCGCGACCGTCAGTATCACGCCCGATCGCCCCGTGGCATTGGCGGGCCAGATGCATACCCGGGTGGCGAAGGAAGTCGAAAGCCCCGTGACGGCGACCGCCCTGGCGTTTGAGTCCCGCGATGGCGACAAGAGCCTCGACCTGGCGATCCTGGTCTCGTGCGACCTGGTCGCGATCGACGCCGCGGTCCTCAATGAGACCCGACGGCGCGTGAAGGAGCGGATGCCGGACTTCGACGTCAACAAGCTGGTCCTCAACGCGACCCACACGCACACCGCGCCCGTCATGAAGGAAGGGGACTACGAGATCCCCAAGGACGGCGTCATGCAGCCGAAAGAGTACCTCGACTTCCTCTCTTCGCGGGTCGCCGATGCGGCGGTCAAAGCCTGGGAATCGCGCAAGCCGGGTCGCGCCGGTTGGGGGCTCGGCCATGCCGTGGTGGCTCAGAACCGCCGCTCGGTCTACGCTGACGGTCGGGCCGTGATGTACGGACCGACCGACAAGCCCGACTTCCGGAACATCGAAGGGCCCGAGGACCATGGCGTCGAGGTCTTGTTCTTCTGGGACGGCGCGGGGAACTTGATCGCGACGGCCGTCAACGTCGCCTGCCCGTCGCAGGAGGTCGAGGGGCTCTCGGCCGTGAACGCCGACTTCTGGCACCAGGTGCGCGAATCCCTCCGGGCGCGACACGGCAAGAGCCTGCTGGTTCTGAGCTGGACCGGCGCGGCGGGCGACCAGTCGCCCCACCTCATGTACCGGAAACGGGCCGAGGAACGGATGCGGACGCTTCGCGGCCTGTCGCGGCTGGATGAGCTGGCCAAACGCGTCGTCGGAGCCTGGGAAGAAGCGTACGAAGGCGCCCAGAAGGAACAGCACGCCGACGCGGCGCTAGTCCACAAAACCGCGACGATCAAGCTCCCCGTCCGGGAGGTCACGGACGCCGAGGCCGCCGAGGCGAGAACGAAAGTCGAGACCCTCTCCAAAGATCCCAATAACCGCACGCTCGTCGGCTGGCATCAAACGGTCGTCGACCGCTTCGAGCGTCAGAAGGCCGGGACCGTCGACCCCTTCACCATGGAACTCCACGTGATCCGCCTTGGCGACGTCGCGATCACCACCAACGTCTTCGAGCTGTTCACCGATTTCGGCATCCAGATCAAGGCCCGCAGCCGGGCGCTCCAGACGTTCGTCATCCAGCTCGCCGGGCCGGGCTCGTACCTGCCGACCGAGCGCGCCAAGCGCGGCGGCGGCTACAGCGCGATCGCCGAGAGCAACCTCGTCGGCCCCGAAGGCGGCCAGGCCCTCGTCGATCAGACGTTGGAGCTGATCAACGCACTCTGGCCCGAAGGCTGATCGAGCCCGGCTTGGTTGCACGAGTCCAACGGCTGGAGCGATTCAGCTATCGAGTTGCGCACACCCGGCGTGGCCGGAAGACCGCATCACGTAGGGGTGCCCCTTGTGGGTGCCCGAATCGCCAAGGTCGCCGATCCGGATCGGGCACCCACAAGGGGCGCCCCTACGTGATCAATGCGAACGAGTCGCCCAACGTTCCCACGATTCCCGGCTCCGCGGTTGCACGTCACTTGCCGCGAGAAGGTCGCACGGGCTGACAGCGCGGGCAAAGATAGGTGGGGCGGCCGATCAGGCCGGGGATCTTCGTCTTCTCGACGGGAGAACCGCAGCCTTTGCACGGTTCGCCGGCGCGGCCGTACATCGAATTGACGGCCAAGAAGCCCCCTTCGAGGCCCAGGACCGTCCGGTAGCCGGCGTCGAAGCTGGACCCCTCGGCGGCGATCGCCGTTGCCAGCACCGGGGCGATCGCGGCGTGCAAGCGGTCCAGCTCGGCCGCCGTCAGCCGGCTGGATTCGCGGGTCGGATGAATCCCCGACGCGAACAGGATCTCGTCGGCGTAGATGTTGCCGATCCCCGCCACCACCTTCTGATCCATCAGCGTGGGCTTGATGCTTCGGGCCGTCCGCTTAAGCCGCTCGGCCAGCTCGGCGCGGGTGATCGCCAGCGCGTCGGGGCCGTGCGATCGGGCGAAGGCCGCCTCGGCCTGCGCGCGGTCGTCGAACCAGATGATCTTCCCCAGCCTCCGCGCGTCGCAGAACCAGACCGACGCGTCGGGTTCCGCCAGTCGGAACGTCAGGCGGATGTGTTCGGGTCGGGGCGGCTCGACGAGCCAAAACCCTCCAGTCATCCGGGGCTGAATGACGATCAACCCCTCATGACCGACGAGTCCGATCACGACCCATTTTCCCCGGCGCGACACCTCCGCAACCTTGATGTCCCTACCCCGCCGCGAAAACTCCTCCGCCGTGCATCCTTGAAGCAGGAAAGGGTCGTGAAGCTCGATCCGCGGGACGGTTCGACCGACCAGCGCGGGGCGGAGCCCGCGCACCATCGTTTCCACCTCGGGGAGTTCCGGCATCAAAAGCCTCCAGTCCAGCAGTCGAAACAGCGTCTCCCCATTGTAGCAGTCGCCAACCCCCGTGAAGAAGCGAGCAAGAAACCGAGAAGATTCACTCAGAACCTTTCACGATTTCTGAAAGTTCTTGACATTCTATTGACCACGATAGACACTATTGACGGATGTCGTGCGAGAATTCTTCCAGAACAGGGCGTTCATGCTGCCTGAGACCCGCCGGCGACAACTGCTCGAACTGATCTCCCGCCAGGGCTTTGCGACGCTCGAAGAGCTCGTGAAGTCGCTCGGGGTGTCGGAGAGCACGGTCCGCCGCGATCTGGAATCGCTGGACCTGGCGGGTTCGGTGAAGCGGACGCACGGCGGCGCGGTTTACTCGGGCGAGGTCCGCGCCATGCCGGCCTTCGACGAGCGGACGCAGACGGCGGCGGCCGAGAAGCGTGCGATCGGCCAGGCGACGGCGGCCCTGCTCGAAGACGGCGACACGGTCTTGCTCGACGGCGGCACCACGACCCTTGAGGTCGCCCGGGCGTTGATCGGGCGGCGGATCCAGGTCGTCACCAACAGCCTGCCGATCGCCCAGCTCGTGGCGTCGAGCCAGCAGACCGACCTGATCCTGATCGGCGGCTACGTCTATCCCCGGACGGGCGTGGCGCTCGGGCCGCTGGCGATCGCCATGATGCAGGGCATCCGGGTCCGCAAGGCGATCCTGGGGGCCGGCGGGATCATGGCCGACGGGATCTACAACTCGAATCTCCTTCTGGTCGAGACCGAGCGGCAGATGATGGCCTGCGGGCAAGAGGTCGTCATCGTGGCCGACTCGACCAAGTTCGGCCGGCTGGCCCTCTCGCGGCTGTGCGGCCTCGAAGAGGTCGCCCGGCTGGTCAGCGATTCCCGGATGCCCGATGCGTACCGGACGACGCTCGAAGCGGCCGGAGTCGTCGTCCACACCGCGCCGGCGGATGAACAACACGGCTCGAACGGGGTCGTCCCCCACGAATCGACTCGCAATCAGAGTGTGAGGACCGAGGTATGAGTGCAACGGCGACCCGCGACCAGGTCGAAAACCTGGTCCGCTCGATCATCCTGAAGCATCTGAACGGCGCGTTGCCGACCAACGGCCACGCGACGGCGACGGTTCCGCCCAAGGTGGTCGTCAACATCTCGGCGCGTCACTGCCATCTGACGCAGGCCGACGTCGACGTCCTGTTCGGCCAGGGCTACCAGCTCACGGCGATGAAGCGGCTCTATCAGGACACCGACTTCGCGGCCAACGAGACGGTCGCGGTGGTCGGCCCTCGGCAGCGGATGATCCCCGGCGTGCGCATCCTCGGCCCTTGCCGCAAGTTCAGCCAGGTCGAGCTGGCGTTCACCGACGCCATCAGCCTGGGCATCGACGTGCCGGTCCGGCTCTCGGGCGACATCGAGGGAACTCCCGGCTGCCTCCTGATCGGCCCCAAGGGGTCGCTGGCGATGCCCAACGGCGTGATCCGGGCCGAGCGGCACGTCCACATGGGACCCGAGGACGCCGAGTACTACGGCGTGAAGCACCTGGACCGGATGAACATGAGGGTGGAAAGCACCTGCCCCAGCACCCTGGAGGGCCTGCTCGTCCGGACCCATCCGGACTGGAAGCTGGAGGTGCACATCGACACCGACGAAGCCAACGCGTGCGACCTGTCGCACGCCAGCAACGTGATCTTGACCAAGGCGTGAGCTTCTCGACGACGGATCGACTCCTGACGAATCGTTGACGGAACGCGGTAGCAGATCGACTCAACCCGTGGAAGGAGGGCCCAAGTGGCCTCAGCATCTATCGAAGCGCTCGGAATGATCGAGACCAAGGGATTCGTGGCGCTGGTCGAGGCGAGCGACGCCATGCTCAAGGCGGCCAACGTCGAGCTGGTCGGCTGGGACAAGGTCGGCAGCGGCCTGGTCACGGCCTTCGTGGCCGGCGACGTGGCGGCGGTGAAGGCGGCGGTCGACGCCGGCGCGGCGGCAGCCAGCCGGATCGGCGAGGTCGTCAGCGTCCAGGTGATCCCCCGCCCGCATGAAGACCTCGGCGGCATCCTGTCGTTCAACAAGGCCCAGGCCGCCGCTGGCAAGGCCGGCTCGAACGGGGGGGCTTGACGCCATGGCGACCGCACAAAAACCCGCGACGCGAACGAACATCGGGAGCAGCAACGTGAACGGCGAAGCACTGGGCTTGATCGAGACCAAGGGGCTGGTCGGCGTCATCGAGGCGACCGACGCGATGCTCAAGGCGGCGAACGTCACCCTGGCCGGCAAGATCTCCGTCGGCGGGGCGTTCATCACGACCCTGGTCCGCGGCGACGTCGGCAGCGTTCGCGCGGCCGTCGAAGCCGGCGCCGAGGCTGCCAGCCGGGTCGGCGAGTTGGTCAGCGCCCACGTGATCCCTCGTCCCGATCCCGCCGTCCTCCGGACGTTCATCGGCTGAGGCTCTTTCCCCTCCACCCCACGAGTTTCCTCTGACAGGGAGCCTGAGTATATGAACGGCAACGCGCTGGGCCTGATCGAGACGATGGGCCTGGTCTGTTTGATCACCTCGGTCGACGCCATGCTCAAGGCGGCGAGCGTCGAGCTGGCCAGCCCGATCATCAAGCTCGACGGCGGCGTCGTCAGCGTGATGGTGCGGGGCGACGTCAGCAGCGTCCGCGCAGCGGTCGAGGCCGGCGCCGAGGCCGCTTCCAAGAGCGGCGAACTTCGCGCCGCGCATGTCATCCCCCGTCCCGGTCAGGCCATCGTCCAGGCGTACGCGGGAGGGTCGCGTTGAAGATCCTCGTCGCGAATCTGGGCAGCACCAGCTTCAAGTACCGCCTGTTCGACCTGGGCGACCCGGCCGAGCCAGTCCTGGCCCGAGGGGCGATCGAGCGCATCGGCGCCCCCTCGGCCAAGATCGTGATCAAGTCGATCAAGGGCGAGCGCGAGATGGACCGGCCGATCGCCGACCACGGCGATGCGGTCCAGCTCTGCCTCGACCAGTTGACCGACCCCGAGATCGGGGTGCTCGACGACGCGTCCGACGTCTCGGCGATCGGCTTCAAGGCGGTCCACGCCCGCAACCTCACCGGGGTCCACCTGGTCGACGAGCCGGTGCTGGAAGCGATGGAGGCGTTCGCCGACGTCTGCCCGGCCCACAATCCCCCCTACACAAAGGCCATGCGGATGCTCCGGGAACGCTTCCCGAACCTCCCGCTGGTCGCGGCGTACGAGACCGGGTTCCACCGGACGATCCCCGAAGCGGCCCAGCGTTACGCGATCCCCGACGACTGGTCGACCCGCCTGGGCGTCCGCCGCTGGGGCTTCCACGGCGCGAGCCATCGCTACATCTCGTGGCGAATGCCCGAGCTGCTCGGCCGCAAAGACATCAAGGTGATCTCCTGCCACCTCGGCGGCAGCTCGTCGCTGACGGCGATTCGCAACGGCGAGTCGGTGGCGTGCAGCCTCGGCATGAGCCCGCAATCGGGCCTGCCCCACAACAATCGGGTCGGCGATTTCGACGTCTTCGCCCTCCCCGTCCTGCTCCGCGAGACGGGCAAGAGCCTGGAAGAGATCCTCGACATCCTGGCCAATCAGTCGGGTCTCGAAGGGATCTCCGGACACCGCGACCTCCGCGACATCGAAGCGGCGGCGGCGGCCGGCGAAGCCCGCTCCAAGCTGGCCATCGACCTGTTCGTCGCCTCGATCCGCCACTACCTCGGGGCCTACCTCCTCGAACTGGGCGGAGCCGACGCGATCGTCTTCACCGGCGGCATCGGCGAGAACTCGCAGTGGATTCGCTCCGAGACCTGCCGCGAACTCGAATGGTTCGGAATCACCCTCGATCCCGAGCGGAACGCCAAGGGGCCGGCCGAGCGCCGGGTCTCGGCCGACGGCTCGCGCGTCGAAGTCTGGACCGTGCCGACGAACGAGGAACTCGTCGTCGCCCGCCAGTCGGAAGCCTTGCTGAAATCGGGCGCCCGCTCGTCCGCGTGACCGTGGAATCGAAGACAGCCGTCAAGACTCACAGGACCTTTCGACGATGTTCCTGGCCCGGGTGACTGGAAGCGTGGTGGCGACCCAGAAGGTCGCCTCGATGACCGGACAAAAGCTGCTCATCGTCGAGCCCTACCGGATCGACGACAAGAGCCGCGACCGCCTGGTCCCCACGGGCCGGACGTTCGTCGTCGTCGACACCTTGGGCGCCGGGATCGACGAGATGGTCCTGATCTGCCAGGGCTCGAGCGCCCGGCTGACGCCGGAGACCGACAAGCTCCCCATCGACGCCGTGGTGATCGGACTGGTCGACACCGTCGATCTCCGCGGCCAGGTCGTCTACTCGACGCGAAGCGACGGCTGAACGGCCCGCCCCCGGCTCGTACCGCGAAACACATTTGGATTTTCGACCAGGCCCAAAACCCCCGGTGTCCGCCATGCAAATGAGTGAAGATCTGATCCGCAGCGTGGTCCAGCAGGTCCTCAACCAGATGGGGACCGGGGCCGCTCCCACCAACGGCAGCAGCAACGGCAAGGCGTCCGGGGGCGACTACGGCGTGTTCCCGACCGTCGAAGCGGCGGTCGACGCGGCCGAATCGGCCTTCCAGACGTTCCGCAACAGCAGCCTGGCCGACCGCAAGAAGGCCGTCTCCTGCATCCGCGACATCTGCGTCGAGCAGGCCGAAGAGCTGGGCCGGCTGGAGCTTGAAGAGACCAAGATCGGCCGGCTCGACCACAAGATCGCCAAGCTGCGGGGGACGATTCCGCTGATCCCGGGCGTCGAGTACCTCCGCACCGATCTCAACAGCGGCGACGACGGCCTGACGCTCACCGACTACACGCCGTTCGGCGTCATCGGGGCCATCACGCCGGTCACCCACAGCCTGCCGACGCTGGCCGCCAACGCCATCAACATGCTGGCGTCCGGCAACACGATGGTCGTCAACGCCCACCCGTCGGGCTCGAACATCGCGGCCCACGGCGTCCGGCTGTTCAACAAGGCGATCGCCGAGGCGACGGGCCTTGAGAACCTGATCACGATCATCGACCCGCCGACTCTCAAGACGGCCGCCGGCCTGTTCGAGAACCCGAAGATCCGGCTCCTGGTCGTGACCGGCGGTCCGGCCGTCGCCCGGGCGGCGCTGGCGAGCAAGCGCCGCGCGATCGTCGCCGGCCCCGGCAACCCGCCGGTCGTCGTCGACGCCACCGCCTGCCTCGACAACGCGGCCAAGTCGATCGTGATCGGCGGCGCCTTCGACAACAACCTGCTCTGCATCGGCGAGAAGCAGGTCTTCGCCGTCGCCGAGATCTTCGACAAGCTGCTCGACACGATGGCCAAGCACGGCGGCTTCCGGCTCTCGGCCCCGCAGATCGAGTCCCTCACCCGCGCGGCCTTCGAGACCGGCTCCGACGGCAAGCCGCACGTCAACAAGGACCTCGTCGGCAAGGACCCGGCCTTCCTCGCCGAGTTCGCGGGCATCAGGGTTCCCGAAGGCACGCAGCTCCTTTACGGCGAAACCGGCTTCGACCATCCGTTCGTGCAGGAAGAGCAGATGATGCCCTTCGTGCCGTTCGTGAAGGTCCCGAACGTCGACCGCGCCATCGCCCTGGCGAAGGAGAGCGAACACGACTTCGGCCACACCGCCGTGCTCCACTCGCGCGACGTCTCGGTGATGTCGAAGATGGGCAAGGTGATGGACTGCACGATCTTCGTCATCAACGGCCCGAGCATCGCGGGGCTGGGCGCCGGCGGCGAAGGCGTCCCTTCGTTCTCGATCGCCGGCCCGACCGGCGAGGGCGTCACCACCCCCCTGACCTTCTGCCGCCAGCGCCGGACCGCCGTCACCGGCGGCTTGCGGTTCGCCTGACCTTCCGTCATCAGGAGCCTGGTTCGATGCAGCTCGGCCAAGTCGTCGGAACGGCGACCTCCACGGTGAAAGACCCGACGTTTCAGGGTGAACGGCTGCTCGTCGTTCAGCTTGAAACCGCCGACGGCGGCCCGGACGGCGAACCCGTCCTGGTCTTCGATCGGTTGGGCGCCGGCCGAGGCGACCTGGTGATGTGCACGACCGACGCGAAAATTCTCCGGGAAATGGTCGGAATCAACTCGCCGGGGCGCTGGAGCGTCCTGGCGGTTCCGGATCGCAGATAAGCACAGGTTGATCGAGGACGTTTTTCTGATGTTGCAGTCGACGTTGAACAGTCGGATCGCGGTCGGGACGCGGGGCGCCAGCCTGCCGCCGTCGCCGCGCGCCTTCGGTTCGCCGTCGTTCGGCCCCGACCCGATCTCGATCGTCGACGCGGCCGTCCGGACGGTCCTCGCCGAGCTGCACGCGGCGACGCGGCCGGCGCAACGCGCGTCGGCCCCGGTGTTCGCCGATCGGCTGTTCTCGCTCCGTCACGCCGAGACGCTTTCGCCCGGAACGCGGGTGGTCCGGATCGCCCCCGGAACGGTCGTCACCCCCCTGGCCCGCGACCTGATGAAGCGGCAAGGCGTCGTCATCCAGCTCGCGGGTCTCACGGAGTTCGGGGCGTCGGCGCGCGGCGAATGGGCGTTCGCGATCGACTCCGACCTCGGATACCTTCACGCTCTGCGACGGTCGTTGCTGGAAGACGCCGGCCGCTGGACCGAGCTAGGGCCGGCGCTCGACGATCTTTCGGGCTGGATTCAGGCTGGCGAGGGACGAGGCGCGCTCCTGGTGACGACCGACGGGGCGCTCGCGGTCTGGCGAGCCTGCCAGGCCCCCGGAGTTCGCGCGGCGGTCGCCGCCGAGCCGGCCGACGTCCACCGCGCCTCGCGGTCGATGGGCGCGAACCTGATCGTGGTCGAGCCGACCGGCAAATCGCTGTCGTGGATCAAGCAACTGGCGACCGCCTTCCGACAGGCCGGAGCGCCTCGGTTCGCCGAACGGCCGTCATGGCTGAAGGAGACGGAAGGATGAGGATCGCCGAAGTCATCGGTCGGGTCACGCTGTCTCGGTCGCATCCCAGCCTCCGCGGCGGCCGGTTCGCCCTGGCGTTGCCCATGCCGCTGTCGGCCTTGAGGGACGGCGGTCCGGAGCGCGGCGACGAGGTCGTCGTGTACGACCGGCTGGGCGCGGGAGTCGGCGCCTTGATCGGCCTCAGCGAGGGCGGCGAGGCCGCAAACCCGTTCGGCAAGCAAAAGACGCCGATCGACGCCTACTGCGCGTGCCTGATCGACCAGCTCTCATTCTGAATCGCAGACGAAACAAACGATACGAATCCCGGAAAACTTCTGACGACGGCGAGGGGCAAGCCATGAGCACGAACGGCAACGTCATGAACGAGTGGAAGCTGCGGGAGCAGATGTGCGAGATCGGCCGGCGGATCTACGCCAAGGGTTTCGCGGCGGCCAACGACGGCAACATCAGCTACCGGCTGAGCGAGGACCGCGTCCTCTGCACGCCGACCCGCGTCTCGAAGGGCTTCATGAAGCCCGACGACCTGTGCATCATCGACCTCGAAGGCAAGCAGATCTCCGGCAAGCGGAAGCGTTCGAGCGAGATGCTGCTCCACCTGACCTACATGAAGGCTCGGCCCGACATCCGCTCGGTCGTCCACTGCCACCCGCCCCACGCCACGGCCTTCGCCGTCGCCAAGGAGCCGATCCCCAAGTGCGTGCTCCCCGAGATCGAGGTCTTCCTGGGCGAGGTCGCCATCTCCCCTTATGAGACCCCCGGCGGCCAGAAGTTCGCCGACACGATCCTGCCGTACGCCAAGGACACCGACACGATCCTGCTGGCCAACCACGGCACGATCACCTCGGGCATCGACCTCGAAGACGCCTACTTCAAGACCGAGATCATCGACGCCTACTGCCGGATTCTGCTGCTGGCCAAGCAGCTCGGCCGGGTGAACTACTACTCGGACGAGAAGGCCGCCGAACTGCTCAGGCTCAAGCCCGGTCTCGGCATCCCCGACCCCCGGCTCGGGCTCGGGCTCGAAAACTGCGACCTCTGCGGCAACAGCCTGTTCCGCGAAGGCTACGGCGACTTCAGCCCCGAGCCCCGCGTCTTCATCCATCCCAAGTTGCTCAACCAGGCGACCCAGTCGGGCGAATCCAACGCCTGCTCGTGCCACTCCCACGACGCCCCGGCGGCCGTCGCGGCCCCCAAGGCCCAGGCCCAGCCGTCGTCGAACGGAAACGGCGGCGTATCGAGCCCCGACGTCGACGCCCTGGTCCGGTCGATCACCGAACAGGTCATGAGCGCCCTCAGCGGCACCGGCAAGTGACCACCCCCATACAAGCCAACAGCAACGCCTAGGAGAACGACTCAATGAAGGTCAGCATCATCGGCGGCGGCGGCCTGGTCGGGTCGTGCGCGGCTTACGCCCTCCAGTGCGGGGGCCTCGTCAGCGGTCTCGACCTGATGGACCTCAACGCCGACGGCTGCAAGGGCCAGGCCCTCGACCTGCTGCACGGCGCGTCGCTGGTGGCCGACCAGCGGATTCGGGCCACGGGCTACGAGGCCATCCCCGAAAGCGACGTCGTCGTGATCACGGCGGGCCTCCGTCGCAAGCCTGACGAGAGCCGCCTCGACTTGATCAATCGCAACGTCGAGCTGTTCCTGAGCATCCTCGGCAGCGTCAAATCGGCCGGCCTGAAGCGGGAGGCGATCATCCTGGTGGTCTCGAACCCCGTCGACGTCCTGACGTACCTGGCGACGACGCAGCTCGGCCTGCCCGCCTCGCAGGTGATCGGCCTGGGGACCCAGCTCGACTCGGCCCGGTTCCGCAGCCTGATCGCCGACCACCTGAAGCTGCCCGCGACCCAGGTCACGGCGACGATCCTCGGCGAGCACGGCGACAGCATGGTCCCCATCTGGTCGGCCGCCCAGGCCGCCGGCCTGCCGCTGGAGAAGTTCCCCGGCTGGAACGCGTCGACGGCCGACGCTCTGTTCACGAAGACCAAGGGGAGCGGCGCCGAGGTCATCAAGCTCAAAGGTGGCGCGGGCTTCGCCGTCGGCCTGTCGATCCGCGAGGTCGTCCACGCCATCGCCCTCGACTCTCGGCGCATCCTGCCGGTCTCGTCGCTGGTCAACGGCCAGTACGGGATGCGCGACGTCTGCATCTCGGTCCCCACAGTCGTCGGCCGCTCGGGCGTGCAGTCGCAGCTTGAAATCGAGCTGTGGCCGAAGGAAACCTCGGCGCTTCAGCACTCGGCGCAGGTGCTTCGCGAGACCATCGATCAGGTGCTCAAGACCAATCCCAAGGCCGCCGGCAAGGCCGTCGCGGGGTCGTCCAGCAAGCCGGCCGAGTCCGGCCCCCGCCCGGTGCGAGTGACGATGGGTTCGGGCGGCGGCAACGTCGTGAGCGGCAGCTCGCGGGTGACGATTTCCGGACTGGGCAACGGCAACGGCCGAGGGGGCCGCTGAGATGATCAAGTCGCTCGATCGAAAACTCGCGGCCATTCACGCGAATCCGAACTGCGGCGAGTTCATCCTCGCCGACGCCAAGGACGCCGACATGGCGACGGGCCTGGGCGCACCGGGACAGTCGCCCGAGTTGCACGCGGGCGAGGTGCGGTTCAAGACGCTTGAACAGTACCGCGAGCAAATGCGGCTGATCACCCGTCAGGGTCTGGTCGACATCATGCTCATGTCGGCGAGTTCGAATTACGCGTTGACGTTCGGCGAGCGGCTGTTCGACGGCACGGCCGTCACCCCGGCGATCCGCGCCAACGACACGACCGACATCCACCTGGCGCGCGGCTCGTCCTACGCCGCCGAGGCCTCGCGGCCCTTCCGCACCGCCAGCATCGACCACGCCCAGTGCGGCCACCTCGATTGCTCGCCCGAGGAGCGCACGCGCGGAGCGAACCTCGGGCTCTACAGCGTCACCTTCAACAACGACCTCCGGCGCGACGTGGAGACGCTCGAAAGGTTCCACGCGTTTCGCGAAGAGGCCGAGCGCAAGGGCTTTCGCTACTTCCTCGAAGTCTTCGACCCGAACGTCGCGACCGGCCTCGATCCCGCGATCGTGCCACACTACCTCAACGACATGATCACCCGGATGCTGGCGGGCGTCGCCCCGGCGGGTCGGCCGGACTTCCTCAAGATCGTGTATCACGGCCCCAAGGCGATGGAGGAACTGGTCCGCTTCGACCGGAACCTGATCGTCGGCATCCTCGGCGGTTCGTCGGGAACCACCCGCGACGCCTTCCAGCTCCTGGCCGACGCCCAGAAGTACGGCGCCAAGGTGGCCCTGTTCGGTCGCAAGATCAACAACGCCGAGAACCAGCTCGCCTTCGTCCAGTTCCTGCGGCTGATCGTCGACGGCCAGATCGGCCCGGTCGACGCCGTGAAGGCGTACCACGCGGTCCTCGCCCGCCTGGGCGTCGCGCCCCAGCGCCGGCTTGAAGACGACCTCAAGGTCACGACGCAATCGATGAGCTACGCGGGCGGCGGGCTCGTGACGGTGCCGGCGCAACCCGCGGCCGTCGGACCGACGACCGCGCCCCTGCCTTCGCCTTCGTCCAACGGCGCGCACGCCTGCTCGTGCCACGACCACGGCAAGCCGGCGGCGACCCACGCCAACGGCAACAGCTTCGCGGCCGTTTTCGAGCAGCCGAAGCCGCTGGTCACCGAGTCGAAGCTGACGTCCGCGAGCGAGACGCCCTCGTTCCAGGTCAACGGACGCCCCGACTTCGCCCGCATGACTCCGACCGACCGGCTCGCGTACCATCGCCAGCGGCTGGGACTGGGGCGCTGATTCGAACCGGCGATTCTCTTACTCTGGTTCGATGATCGACGAGTCGGCCATTCTCCTCGGAGACGGGCCGACTCGTGTACCATCGAACTTGAGGCGAGGAGAATCGCAACATGTCGGGCCGATCGGGTCGAGTCTCGTTCGTCGCAAGCACCGCCCTGCTCGCTCTGTCGATCTTCCATCCGGCGATCGCGGTCGCGGCCGGCGAGGACGACGGGTACATCAAGGCGAACTACACGAAGTACGAATTCCGCATCCCCATGCGCGACGGCGTCCGCCTGTTCACGGCGGTCTACGTCCCCAAGGAAACGACGCGCCCTTACCCGATCCTCCTGAACCGCACGCCGTACAGCGTAGCGCCTTACGGGGCGGATTCGTATCGCCACGAGATCGGTCCGTCGTCGCTGTTCAGTCGCGACGGCTACATCATCGCCTATCAGGACGTCCGCGGCCGGTGGATGTCGGAGGGCGAGTTCGTCAACGTGCGGCCGCACCGGCCTCTGAAGGCCGACGCCGCCGATATCGACGAGAGTACCGACACGTTCGACACGATCGACTGGCTCGTCAAGAACGTCCCCAACAACAACGGCAAGGTCGGCCAGTGGGGGATCTCCTATCCCGGCTTCTACACGTCGATGGGGATGATCGACGCCCACCCCGCCCTCAAGGCCGCTTCGCCCCAGGCGCCGATCGCCGACTGGTTCGCGGGGGACGACTGGCACCACAACGGGGCGTTCTTCCTGCCCCACGCCTTCAACTTCATGTCGGGCTTCGGCCATCCCCGCCCGCGGCCGACCAAGAAGGAGGACCACAGCCGGTTCGAGTATGTGAAGGCCGACGGCTATAACTTCTTCCTCCAGCTGGGGCCGCTCTCGAACGCCAACGCTCGGTACTACAAGGACGACGTCCCGTTTTGGAACGAGATGCTCAAGCATCCGAGCTACGACGACTTCTGGGCCGCGCGGAACATCCGGCCGCATCTCAAGAGCATCAAGCCGGCCGTGCTGACCGTGGGCGGCTGGTACGACGCCGAGAATCTCTTCGGCGCGCTCGAAACCTACAAGGCCGTCGAAGCCTCCAGCCCCCGCGCGACGAACATGCTGGTCATGGGCCCGTGGCTCCACGGTGGTTGGGCGCACGGCGACGGCGCGTCGCTCGGGCCGATCGCGTTCAACTCGAACACCGCGGCGAACTATCGCGAACAGATCGAGTTCCCGTTCTTTCAATACTATTTGAAGGGACGAGGCGCCCCGAGCCTGCCGGAAGCCTGGGTCTTCGAGACCGGCACCAACCAGTGGCGTTCCTTCGACGCCTGGCCCCCGCGCCAGGCCAAGCCGCGGTCGCTGTACCTCGCCCCGGGCGGCCGGGTGGCGTTCTCGGCGCCCGAAGCTTCGCAAGGCCCGGATTACGACGAGTACGTCAGCGATCCGGCCAAGCCAGTCGAGTTTATCGACCACATCGCCAACCGGATGACGAGCGATTACATGATCCAGGATCAGCGGTTCGCCGCGCGACGGCCGGACGTCCTCGTTTACGAGACCGAAGAGCTGGCTGAAGACATGACGCTGGTCGGACCGATCCAGGCCCGCCTGTTCGTCTCCACCTCGGGCTCCGACTCCGACTGGATCGTCAAGCTCATCGACGTGTTTCCCGACGACCACCCGGGCGAAGCGATCGGCGGCGCGCCGCTGGCGAGCTTCCAGCAGTTGGTCCGCGGCGACGTGATGCGCGGCCGGTTTCGCAAGAGCCTCACCTCTCCCGAACCGTTCACGCCCAACCAGCCGACCGCCGTCGATTTCACGCTCCCCGACGTCGGCCACACCTTCCGTTCCGGCCACAAGCTGATGATCCAGATCCAAAGCACCTGGTTCCCGCTCGTCGACCGGAACCCCCAGACGTTCGTCGACATCTACACCGCGAAGGAAACCGACTTCCAGAAGGCCGTCCAGCGCGTCTACCGCGCGCCCGGAACGCCCTCGCGTCTCGAAGTCCTGGAACTCCCACGCTGAAGGAGGTAACCGTTGGAGGTCTGGACGCGGGTGATTTCGCTCTCGATCGGCGGCGTGCTGGGGGTCAACGCCCGCTACTGGCTGGGCGTCTGGATGAGCCGGTGGACCGCCGCCCCCTGGGCCACGTTCACGATCAACATGTCAGGGTCGTTCGCGATCGGGTTCCTGTCGATGACGCTCGCGCGCTGGCTGCCGCATCCCCACGTCCGACTCTTGATCCTCACCGGATTCCTAGGCGGCTACACGACGTTCTCGACCTGGGCCTTCGAGTCGGCCGTGCTCTGGGATCGCGGGGAGAAGAACCTGGCGCTCGTCAACCTGTTCGGCAGCCTCGTCGTCGGGATGGCCGCCGCGCTCGCAGGGATGGCGTTGGCTCGCGACGTCGTGATCCCCGCCAGGGAGCGGGCCGCCGTGGCCGAACGACCATCGACGATCGAAGCGGCGCCGAGCAAGGAGAGGCCATGATCCCAGCCGAGTCCTGCCTGCTTCACGTCTACCTCAACGCCAGCCGTCGCTGGCGCGGCCAGCCCTTGTACCGAGCGGCCGTCGAAACGGCCCGCGCCCTGCCGGTGGCGGGCGCATCAGTCTTCCTGGTCGACCTCAGCTTCGGCGCGCATCACCGACTGCGCGACGCGAAGAATGAATATAGTTTCGTCGACATCCCGGTCGTGATGGAGGTCGTCGACGCCCCGGACCGCGTCGATGCGCTGGTCGCCGGACTGGCGACGATGGTCGTGGACGGCCTGGTCACCGTCGAGCCCGTCCGGGTGGTCCGTTACGCTCATCATGAGGAGGCCGTCGCCTCGACGGCGGATCGCCTCGCGGTCTCACGGGAGGGAGGGGCTCAAATGTCGATCGAAGGCGACGTCCAGAAGGTCACGGTCTACATCGGCAGTTCCGACACCTGGCAAGGGGGCAACCTGGCGATGGCGATCATCGAACGCTGCCGGGCGTTGGGCATGGCCGGCGCGACGGCGAGCTTGGGCGTCCTGGGCTTCGGCAAACACTCCGTCATCCACCGGACCCATCTCTTCGGCCTCTCGGCGGGCCTGCCCGAGAAGATCGAGATCGTCGACCGCCCCGACCGGATCGCCGAGATCCTACCGGTCCTGGAGGAGATGGTCGAAGGGGGCCTGATCGTCGTTCAAGACCTCCGCGCGATCCGCTACGTGAATCACCCGACCTCGCCCAAGGTTTGAGCCCGTCGCGTCGGGCCGTCGGCATGCTCCGCGGGCGTTGCAATCGGCAGGGTCAGCACGGCCCGGGTGCCTCGGTGGAATTCGCTCTCGATGTGAATTCGGCCGCCGTGCGCCTCGGCAATGGCGCGGCAGATCGCCAGGCCGAGCCCCGTCCCCCCCGTCTCGTTGCCGCGAGACGAATCGACCCGGTAGAAGCGATCGAACAGGTGGGGCAAATGCTCGGGCGCGACGCCGACGCCGGTGTCGGCGACGATGATCCTCGCGCAGCCGTTCGGGGATTCCCCTCGGATCGCGACCTCGCCGCCGGGAGGCGTGTATTTGATCGCGTTGTCCAGGAGATTGAACAGGATCTGCCGCAGGCGGTCGGGGTCGCCGACGACCCGGCCCGCGATCCGCGCGTCGGCCTTCAGCGTCAGCCCCTTCTCGTCGGCGGCGACCCGCATGTGATCCGCGACCTCGCGGATCAGGTCGTCGATCACCACGGGACGCTGGTCGCCCGTCGCGATCCCGGCGTCCTCGCGGCAAAGGAAGAGCATCTGCGTCACGAGGCGGCCGAGCCGCTCGGTCTCTTCGAGCACGCTCTCAAAGACCCGGGCGTCCTGCGACGGCGAGCGCGGCGCCCGCAAGGCGACCTCGGCCTCGGTACGCATCATCGACAACGGCGTCCGCAGCTCATGGGCGGCGTCGGCGGTGAACCGGCGCACCTCCTCGAAGGAGATCTGGAGCCGCGCGATCATGTCGTTGAAGGTATGGGCCAACCGCCCCAGTTCGTCCCGCGAATTGCCGGTCTCCAGCCTGCGGTCGAGACGAGAGGAGGTGATCTCAGCCGCCGCGGCGACCATGCGATCGACCGGGGCCAGCCCCTTGCGCGCCAGCCAGTAACCGCCGCCGAGCGTCCCGCCCAGGGCGATCGGGCCGATCGTGAGCAAGATCGTCACCAGCTCTCGCAGCGCCCGATCGTTCGGCGCGAGCGAGACCACCGTCTGGATCGTCACGGGCCCCTCGGGGCCGGCGACCCGCCGACTCACCAGGCGGGCGTGGCCGATGCGGTTCATATCCACGGTCTGATACGCGAGCCTGTCCAGGCCCTCGACAGCCTTACCCGACGGCCAAGGCCCCACGTCTGAGTCGCTCTGGAACAAGACCTTTCCTGCGGCGTCCGTCACCAGGTGTTCGAAGCCTTCGTGCTTGGCGAACCGCAGGCCGAGCAGCCGCGACACTTTCGAGGCGTGATGAATTCGCCCCAGCTCGTCTCCCACCTCGACGACTTCCTCGGCCAGGCCGGCGTCCGTCAGCGCCAGCAGATGCCGGCGCATCAGCAGATAGACGGTGCCGCTGAAAACGATGAGGATCGCCGAAAGCACGACCCCGTACCACAGGGTCAACCGCCATCGAATCGGCAGGCGGTTCATGAGCCGTCCCTCAATGCATAGCCGACACCGCGAACGGTCTGGATCAACGGAAGCCGGCCGGCTTGCTCGACCTTCTTGCGGAGGCCGTTGATGTAAACGTCGATGATCCGCGTCATCGATCCGGTCGGCTCCTTCCAGACCTCTAGCGCGATCATATCGCGGGTCACCACCTCGTTCCTATGGCTCATCAGATATTCCAGCAGCTCGTACTCGCGGGGAGTCAGATCGAGCACGGTTCCACCCCGGGCGACCCGGCGGGAGAGCAGGTCCATCTCCAGGTCGTCGGCCCGCAGCAGCAACTCCCGCTCCTTGACGTCCTTGCGCAACAGGACGCGGAGTCGGGCGAGCAGCTCGGCGAACGCGAACGGCTTGACCAGGTAGTCGTTCGCGCCGCTGTCCAGGCCTTGAACTCGCTCTTCGACCGCGTCGAGCGCCGTGAGGATCAAGACCGGCTTGCTGAACTCGACGGCCCGCAGATCGCGGAGGACGTCGAGACCGTGCCGGCCGGGAAGCATCAGATCAAGAACCACGACGTCCGGCGCCTGGCTGAGCGCGGCTTCGTAGCCTTCCTCGCCCGTCGCCGCGGCGACGACCTCGTACCCTTCCGCCTCCAGGCCGCGCTGAAGGCTTTCCCGGTGCTTCCTTTGATCCTCGACGATCAGCACGCGCGGCATGTGCGGCCTTTCATGCGAAAGCGGCTCGGGTCAGACGGCCGCCGGCTTATCGTCGCCCTTCAACACCAGGTAGCCGACCGGGATGAGCAGGCGGGTCAACAGCATGTTGGTGAACAGGCCGCCGATCACGGCGATCGCCAGCGGCTGCTGCATTTGCGCGCCAGGTCCGATGCCCAGGGCCAAAGGCGCCAGGCCGAGAATCGTGCAGAGGCTTGTCATCAGGATGGGCCGGAACCGGACGCGACCCGCCTTGAGCGCGGCCTCGCGGATCGGCATCCCCCCCGCGCGAAGCTGGTCGATGTATTCGATCAGGATGATCCCGTTCTTGACATCGAGGCCGATCAAGAGGATCGCGCCCAGGAACGACGAGATGTTCAACGGCGTCGAGGTGATCCAGAGCGCGAAGAAGGCGCTCGCGATCGAGATCGGCTGGGCCAGGAAGATCAGGATCGGCAGCGTCAGGCTCTTGAACTGAAAGCCCAGCAACAGGAAGACCAGGGCCGATGAGACGATCAACACGGTCAACAGGCTGGCGAACGAATCCTGCTGCGATTTGAAGTCGCCGGCCACCTCCCAGCGGTAGCCCGGCGGGAACTTCAGTTCCGAGAGCTTCGCCTGGATCTCCGTGTTGGCCGATCCCAGGTCCCGCTTGTCGAGCGAGGCCGTGACGTTGATGACCGGCTGAAGGTTCTCGCGCTTCAGCTCGTTGGGGCTGCGGATCAGACGGATCGTCGCAAGCTGGCCGAGCGGGACGAAGCCGATCCCAGCAGCGGCGGTCGAATGCGCGGCGGAAGTCGCGGCGGTCGCCAGGCTGATCGGCAACTGGGCGAGCCGGTCGCGATCGTACCGGATGTGATCGGGGTAGCGGACCCGGATGTTCGTCATCCGGTCCTGCTCGGGGAGCGTGCTGGCCACCTGGCCGTAGAGCGCGGCGTTAAGTTGGTTCTCGACGTCCATCACCGACAAGCCCACCCGCGCCGTCTGGACGCTGTCGGGACGGACCATGATGTCGGGGTTGCCCATCACGACGTTTGTATTGACGTCGACCACGCCGGAGATTTTTTCGAGGATCTCGCCGACCTCGGTGGCCAGCTTGCGAAGCTCCGCCTGGTCGCTGCCGAAGATCTTCACCTCGATGGGGCTCTCGGCCCCGGCCAGGTCGTCGACCTGGTCCTGAATCGTCGGAACGAACTCGGTCTCCAGCTCGGGAACCACCTTGGGGATCGCTTCGCGAAGCTCCTCGACGATCTCGGCCATCGGCCGGCGCTGGCTGCGGGGCTTCAAGACGATGAGGACGTCGCCGGTGTACGACTCGGTCGCGAAGAAGCCCAACTCGGCCCCGGTCCGGCGAATGTAGCCCTCGACGTCCGGCGTCTTCAAGAGCACGTCCTCGACTCGCCGCAGCACGCGGTCCGTCTGTTCGAGCGAAGTGCCGACGGGCATCTGGTAGTCGAGCACGAACGTCCCCTCGTCCATGTCGGGCATGAAGCCCGTCTCCAGTTGCGAGTAGATCCACACCAGAGGGACCACGGCGAGGACGAACAGCGCGATGGTCGTCCGGGGGAACCTCAGGCCGATCCTCAGCAGGCCTTCGTAGCGGTCCGCCAGGAAGTTGTAGACGGGGCCGTTGTGCGCCATCGGGCGACGACCCAGGTAGCGGGCGGCGAGAACGGGGATGATCGTCAGACTGACCACCATCGACACCAGCAGCGAGACCGACAGCGCCAGACTGAGCGACTGGAAGAACTGCCCGACCATCCCCTGGACGAAGGCCAGCGGCAGGAACACTAGGATCGTCGTCAAGGTCGAGCCGACCACCGCGCCGCTGATCTCCTTGCTGGCCCGGTCCACCGCCTCGTCGCCGCGGTCGCCGTCGGCGATATGCCGCGCGATGTTCTCGATCACGACCACCGTATCGTCGATGATCAGGCCGATCGCGACCGCCAGGCCGCCCAGCGACATCAGGTTCAGCGTGTCGCCGCTCAGGTTGAGGAAGACAAAGCTGATGACGAGGCTCAAGGGAATCGACAGCGCGGCGATCAGCGTGGCCCGCACGCTTCGGAGAAACAACAGAAGAACCACGACGCTGAGCGCGCCGCCGATGAAAATGGCGTCGCGGACGTTGTCGATCGCCGTCTGAACCAGCAGCGCCTCGTCGTAGACGTGCTCGATGTGGATGCCGGGCGGGGCGTTTTTGGCCGCGTCGGCGAGGGCCGCGTCCAGCTCGCGCGAGACCGTCAGCGTGTTCCCTCCGAGGCGTCGGAAGACTGTCAAGACGACGGCGTCCTTGCCGTTGGCCCGGGTCGCCACCATGCGGTCCTCGTGCGACACTGTCACCTTGCCGAGATCCTTCACGCGGATCGGCTGGGCGTTCTTGTCGGCTACGACGATGTTCTCCAGGTCGAGGGGGTCGGTCGCCAGCGTGTCGGTCAGAACCTGATACTGGAGCGTCCCCCGATCGAGCCGGCCGACGGCCTTGAGCCGGTGCTCCTTGTTCAGCCGATCGGCCACGTCGGAGATCGACAGCCCGGCCGATACCAGCGCCTGGGGATCGACCTCGACGACGATCTCGCGGACGTCGCCGCCTTGCACAGTGGCGTACGAAACGTCGGGGACGCGGCTGACGCGCGGCCTCAGCACGTAATAGGCGTAGTCGTGCAGCTCGGAGGGATTCCGGCCGCCCGTGACGACGAACGAGATGATCGGGAAGACCGACGGCGTCTGCCGCTCGGTCAGGGTCGTCGTCCCCGGCGGCAGTTTGGCCCCGACCTCCGCCATCCGGGCGCGGACGTCGTTGAGGGCCTGAATCATGTTCGTTCCGGGGGTGAAGTCGACCGAAAGCTCGGAAGCCCCCCGAACCGACTTCGACCGCACCCGTTCGACCCCCAGGACGATACTGACGACCTCCTCGATCGGCCGGGTCACGGCGACTTCGACGTCCTTGACCGACAGCCCCGGCGTCTGCGCGATGACGACGACCCGGGGGAAATTCACCTCGGGGTAGATGCCGCTGGGCATCCGGAACATCGAATAGACGCCGTACGCCGACAGCAGGCCCGCCGTCAGCACGATCAGGCCGAAATAGGGACGAGCCAGCGAGATCAGGTTCAGACCTCGGCTCGGCGTGGCGCGACCGATGGTCTCGGGTTCCATGAGTTGAGTCATTTGCCCGCCTCGGCGCTCGCGACGGCGGGGGGATCGGCCAGCTCGATGGTCGTGCCGTCCGGCAGGTTGTACCCGCCCTCGGTGATCACGAGTTCGCCTTCCTTAAGGTCGACGTCGGAGACCTCCACCCACGCTCCTTGCTTCGTTCCGATCTTGGGGTGAAGCATGACCGACTTCCCGTCGCGGACCACTCCAATCACCGGCCCCTCGCCGAGGTCGAAGACCGCGACGGCCGGCACCTGGAGCACGTCATCCCGCTCTTCGAGCACGATCGTCGCCCGGACCGTCTGCCCCAGTGCGATTCGCCCCTTGGGGTTCTCGACGAGCACGCGGACCGCGAGGTTTCCTGTTTGCGGGTCGGCCATCCGGCTGATGGATTCAACCTGGCCCGGCAAGGCGGTTTCCTCGGCCGGCTCGTGCGCCTCGCCCTTCTCGCCTTCTTCTTCCGCCTCCGCGTGGGACGGCGTTGCGTCAGCCGGCGCCACCTGGGCCGCGAGGCCTTCATGAACGGCCTGGGCCGAGCGGGGCGGAAGCCAGACGATTGCGTAGGCTTGCCGGGAGTCGACGACCTCGCCGATCGGCGACCCGACGGAGAGGGTTTGTCCCGGATGACAAGTCAGGCTGTCGAGCACGCCGTCGATCGGTGCCCGGATGACGTGGAAGGCGAGGTGGGCCTTGGAAAACGCGACCAGGCCTTCCGCCGTCTTGATCTTGGCTTCCGCCTCGGCCACCGCTTCGGGGCGAGGTCCGATCATCGTCGACTGTAGCAAGGCCTCGGCCGACTGTTGCTGGAGCAGGGCTTGCTCGACCGCTTGCTCGGCGTCGAAGACCGTCGCATCGGCCGCTTCGTGGCGAGCGAGCAGCGGCCGGAGCCGGTCGGCGGTCGCCTTGGCCCGGACGACCGCCACCTTGGCCTGCGCGATCGCCAGCTCGTTCGCCTTGCGCTCCTCGGGACGTGGCAACGACTTGAGGAGAATCAACGACGCCTTGAGGCCGTCGCGGGTCGCCTCTTTTTCGGCGAGGTCCGCCAGGGCGACGGACTTGTCAAGTTCGACGATCGGCTGTCCCTTCTTGACGGACTGGCCCTGTTTGACGAGAAGCGTCTCGACGTGGCCCTCGACGGCCGGGGTGAGCGTTGCGAGGTGATCGGGAATCGCCTCGGTGCGACCAAGTCCCTCGATCAACTCGGCCAGCTTCCCCTTCTTCGCCGGCAGCGTCTGAACCGTCACCGTCGCCTCGCTCGGGTCGTGTTCGGCTTCCGCGTGCTCCGGTTCGCTCTTGGCCCCGCAGCCCATAAGTCCGGTCAAGAGCAAGCTTACCAACAGCCGCCATCGCTTCGACATCGCCGCCGCTCCTCGTGACTCCCGCCGAGATCCAGGGGCGAAGTTCACCCCGCGGACTCCGATTCTGTATCTAAGCGTATCGGGATGAAGATCCAGGTAGCACGGGCAGTTTGGTTAGTTTTCGCTTACAGACGAACGCGCTTCGATCCGAAAGCCGAATAGATAGGTTACGTCGATCGATCGAGCGTTGCTCGGAGGTTCAAGGAAGACGTTTCCGCCCGCCGAAGGATTTGGCGGGCGGGGGGACGACGTGAAGGATGCGATGCCATGAGACGAATCCTGGGCCCGATGGTTTTCGGCCTCGTGGCAAGCGTTGGAACGCTTGCGACCGCTGACGCGCCCGACGGCGATCCGTCGCCGCCGCCAACCGCCGCAAACCCTTCGCCGAGGCGGCTTTTCGAGCGATTCCGCCGCCCTCAGACCGCACCGCCGACAGCGCCGACACCGGCCGCGACTCCGCCTGTCCGTCCCCGACCGCCTGTCGATGCACCGGTTCGCCGGGTGCAAACGACGCCGGGCGACGTCGGTATTCCCAACGCGCCGGCGCTCGTCATGCCCACGCCCTTCGCCAGCCCGGCCCCCCCCGTGGGGCACCAATCCGTCAGCCTGCAAGCCGCCCTCTACGGCGCGCTGACGGGCAATCCCGACCTGGTGGCCTTGCGGGAAGGGAACCCGGCTGCGGCGTCGGCCGAAGCCGTCGAGGTCGCCCGGCGATTCCCGACGACGCTGAACCCGACCCTCTGGATCGACTATCGGCCGATCAGTCTCATCCCTCGCGAGACCTTCGGCACGGGGGCGGGCGGCGGCGGCAGCTCCAAGAATGGCAGCTTCTATCACAACGGCGGCAACTACCTCTATCTCTCGCTCCGGCAGCCGGTCGAGCTGGGACACCAGACCACCCACCGATACCACATCGCCAAGGCGGCTTACGACAGCCTGCAATGGACCGTGCTTCAGGCCGAGCTGACCGCACTGGTCCAGACCTATCGCTTCTTTCAGACCGCCGCTTACAACCGCGAGAGGACCCGCGTAGCCGAGGAGCTGGCCTCGTTCAACGACAAGCTGCTGGAATCGCTTCAGCGACGTCTGGAAGCCAACCAGGTCACCGCCGCCGACGTGGCGCTGGCGCGGGTCGAGAGTCGCGCGGCGCGGCAGCTCGTCAAGGCGGCGCGGCAGACGTACGTCGTCGCGCTGACCGACTTGCGAAACCAGATCGGCGTCCCCGAGACCGCCGGAACGGTCGAGCCGCTGGGGGAATTCACGCTCCCCACCTACGTCCCGGAGGTCGATGAGCAGCTCATGATCCAGACGGCCCTGCAAAACCGCCCGGACATTCATGCGGCGAGAGCCTTCGCCCGGGGCGCCGACGCATCGGTCCGGCTTGCGAAGGCCGACCGCATCCCGACTCCCGTCATCGGCCCGGAGTGGGAAATCGACGAGGTCGGCGTTCAATACGTCGGGCTCGTCTTCATCTCCCCGCTGCCGATCGTCAACAACGGCACGCCGCTGGTCAAGCAGCGCGAGGCCGAGCATCGCCGGGCGCACGTGGCGTTGCAGCAGGTTCAACAAAGAGCCGTCTCCCAGGTCCGCGCCAGCGTGGCCAAATGGAACGGCGCCCGGGAGCTGGTCAACGAGTCGGCCGGCCTGATCGACGAACTCGCCCAGGAGGTTTCCGTCCTTGAGCGGTTGTTTCAGGCGGGTCAGTCCGACCTGACGAAGCTCATGCAAGCCCGCCAGCGGTTGATCCAGCTCCAGAACGCCCAGCTCGACGCGGTCTGGCAGGCCACCCAGGCGCAGGCCGACCTGCTCTTGGCGATCGGGACCCCCACGATGATTCGCGGAATGCTCGCTCAGGCCCAGCACGACGCCACTCCCGGCCCGGACTCGGCCGTCCCCCCGATCTTCGAGACCGCGCCGCCCCCTCCGAATTGAAACCCAGCGAGTCAGGCCCGTAGTTCAGACGCCCGCGGGGTAGGTCTCGGGAACTTCGCCTTGCTCCTCCCAACCGGAATCGCGATCGAGGGGCTCCACCGCCCGCGTCTGGTCGATGTGGATCACGGCGTCGAACTGTTCGGCCAGCCGCGCGTGGAAGTAGTGGCTCCGACGCTCCGTGTCCGGCCGATAGATGACGCCGATGGCCCGCTCCAGCCGTGGTTCGCGAAGGGCTTCCGTCGCGTCGCCGCCGTCGCGGAGGTCGATCAGAAACCGCGGTGAGCCGGCCTCGTGGAAGAGAGCCTCGTAGCTGCCCGGCAGCGCCGGGCGGACGCGCTTCCGCTCGGTCGGTCCGTCCCAATCGGATGCCGCCGTCACAGTGCCGGTGTAAGTCGTGAATCCGATGTTGACTGCGTCGTCGCCGCAACGCTCGCGGACAAGCTGACCGACGTTCCACTCGCCGCGCTCGCCCATCTCGGTAGCGCGGGCGTCTCCCAGGTGGGAGTTGTGCGCCCAGACGACGACCTTCGAGGGACGGCCGGTCGTGCGATCGAGGTGCCCAACCAGCTCGGCGAGCGTCTCGACCATGTGAAGATCACGCAGATTCCACGATGAGACGCGGCTCCGGAACATCGACCTGTAATACTCTTCGGCGTTCTTGGCTAGTCGTGCATTCTGCTCGGCCTGGAAGTACTCGTCCTCCGCGACCAGGCCGTCGCGCCTCGCATACTCGACAGCGCGGCGGCGGAGGTCGACGAGCTGGGCGATGACCTCGTTCTCGCACGATCGATCAAGGCCGAGGCTCGCGGCGTAGCCGTAGGCCTGAGTGTCCTCGCCTGAATGATCGAAGCACGCGTACCGGCGACGGGCCCGCCCAGCCGCCTCGGGATCGATCTTGTCGAGATAGTCGACGACAGCGCGGATCGAGGCGTGGAGGCTGTAAAGGTCGAGACCGTAGAAGCCGGCCTTGACTACCCCTCCGTTGTGATCGTAGAGCCACTCGATAAACTCGAGCACGGCCGCGTTGCGCCACATCCAGGTCGGGAACCGATGGAAATCGCCGACCGCCGCCAGGGCTGAGTCATCATCGCCGGCGCCGCGGACGTATCGGTTGACACGGTAGGCGTCGGGCCAGTCGGCCTCGACGGCGACGGCCGTGAAGCCCTTTTCCCCGATCAGCCTGCGCGTGATCCGGGCTCGCTCGGAGTAGAACTCGTGGGTGCCGTGAGACGCCTCTCCGAGAAGCACGAATCGGGCGTCACCGATCCGATCGAGCAAGTAGTCGTAGTCGGCGGAAGCCCCCGTGAGGGGCCGAGCGGCCTCGCGCACAGCGAAGACCGCCCCGTGATGAGAAGACGAATCCGACATGAGTCGTTCCCCTCGTTCTTGGGCGAGGCCCTATCCCTTGGAGACAACCTCGCCTGGCTCGTACGTACGCAACGCCGCGCGGCGGTCGCGGAGGAACTCCAGAAATTCCTCGACCCCCGCGCCGGTCTTCGCCGACACCTCGAACACTTCCATGCCGGGGCGCACCGACTGAATGCTCTGATGCGCGAGCTGGGCGTCGAATTCGGCGGCCGTCGCCATGTCGGTCTTGGTGATGAGCGCCACGTCGGCCGTGTTGAAGATGGTCGGGTACTTGAGCGGCTTGTCCTCCCCCTCGGTGACGGAGAACAGGACCAGGCGAAGGCTCTCGCCAAGATCGAAGCTCGCGGGACAAACGAGGTTGCCGACGTTCTCCAGGAACAGGAAGTCGAGCTCGTCGATCGTCCAGCCGTCCAGGGCGGACGCCACCATCTCGGCGTCGAGGTGGCAGACCGTTCCCGTCACGATCTGCTTGACCGGCGCGCCGCTGCGGGCCAGCCGCCGGGCGTCGTTGTCGGTCGCCAGGTCGCCGACGAGCGCGGCGACCCGGAACGGACCGTGAAGCCCGCGCAGCACGCGTTCGAGAAACGCCGTCTTGCCGGCGCCGGGGCTCGATACCAAGCTCACGACGAAGACGCCGGCCTCATGAAACCGTCCCCGCAGCATGCCGGCGGCGACGTCGTTGCGCTTCAAGACGCGCTGACGAACCTGGACCATCCGCGGTTGCTCGGTCATGAGACGATCTCCAGGGCGACGATTTCCAACTCTCGACCGCCGCGGATCGTGGGCGTCGGCGCGCCGCAGCCGGGACATCGCAGGTCGAACGCATCCGGCAAATGCTCCACGTCGCACGTCGCGCAGTAAGCGACGATCGGGACCTCCTCAATGACCAGCTCGGCCTGATCAAGGGGGGTCCCCTCGCGGGCCATCTCATAGGCCGACGCCAGCGCCCTGGCGACCACGCCGGAGAGAGGGCCGAGCTTCAGATGAACGGCAACGATGCGCCCTCCCCGCCGTTCGGCTTCCTCCTCGGCCATGTCCAGAATGCTCAACGCGATGGACAGCTCGTGCATGCGAAACGCCCCAATCGATTCCCTACATGCGCTGGATCTTCATATACCGCTTGAAGTCGGAACCGAGGTAGGTCCAGGCCAGCAGGCCCAGCCCGACGACCACGACGCCGGCGATCAACAGGCCCTTGTGAGGAACCGTCCGCTCCTCGTGCGGCCAACGCGACAACGACGCATGCTGACCCGGCATGAGACTGTTCATCTTCCAACCTCCTCCTCGGAAATGACGCGGTGATCACTCGCACCGACCCCCTCGCCTCGAAGCAGCCGCTTGACGAGCGATTCGACGAGGACGACCGCCTCGTCCACGGCGGCGTCGACGGCCGTGCTCAGGCCGTCGCGTAGGTCGTCCGACTCCTCGAACGGCGACGGCTCGCAGCCAACCAGCAAGATCCGGCCGACCGCGCCGCCCATCGATCTGACCAGTCGCAGCACCCGAACCGGGTCCAGACTGTGCGCCTCGATCGACGGCTCCTGGCCTTCCGGCCCGACCGTCGCGTCCGCGTCCAGTTCCAGGACGTACAAGCTGCCGGGCGGGCCGCCTCGCGGAGTCGCATCCACCAGGACGACCGCCTCGTAACCATCGAGCAAAGCGTAGGCCAAGTCGAGCCCCCGAATGCCGAAATCCACGACGAGCGCTTCGTCCGGCAGTCGGCGGTTCATCAGGTGGCCGACGACCTCGACGCCGAACGCGTCGTCGCCCAGGAAGATGTTGCCAATCCCCGCGACCAGGATGCGTGGCTGCATCATGTCTCCTCCTTGGGGGCGTTGAGGTCGAAGGTCAACTGCAATTCGTCTTTCAGCTTGATCGCGCCGGCGAGCGCGGACACCGGCTTGATTTGATAGTCCGAAAGCCGGAGCGCGCAGCCTCCGCGAAGCTGAAGCGCGTCGTTGAAGACAGTCAACTCGGCGTCGATCTGGTGAGGATGCGTCACGCCGTGCAGCGACAGGGGGCCGCCAATCCGAATCCGATACCGCCCGGGAGCGATGCGCTCGTCGGCGAGCCGCTCCGCCCGGTAACGGATCTCTGGATGGGCTCGCGTTTCGAGCACATCGTCGCGCATTCGACTCTCGATCTCGCGACGGTCGGTGACGCCGACCCGGTCCAGCAGACTCAGCGAGTCGGCGACGACGGTCAATTCCAGTGAAAAGCTTGCAAGTCCACCCGCTCCGAACCGCGCCTCGCCGGAATAGTCGCCGACCGCGAACGTCGGGCTGTGGCCGAACGTCGAGAGCAGGCCGGTCTTGAACGCCTGCACGGTGAATTGGCTCTGCCTCTTGTCGAACACGTAGCGGACGCTCAAGACATCACCTCACGAGAGGGGTTCGATCTCGTCCATCTGGAAGAAGAAGCGGTGGCCGGGCTGGCGAAGCATGCCGAGGTCACGGCCGGGGTCGTCGTCGACGGCGACCGCGAGGTAAATCCTCCCCTCGAAATCCTGCTCGATCGCCTCGACGATCGCGGTCTTCCCGGCCAGCACCATATCCATGATGTCGGCGCGGCCGCGAGGGCGAAGCCGCACGCGACTCCCACTTCGCAGCTCGACCGGGCCGATGTGGACGCACTCGACGCATCGACGCTCGTTCTCGAAGCCCCAGCTATCCATGATCGGCCTCCCCCGAACCCCCCGAACAGCCGCGCACCGTACCGTGAAGCCCGAGAAGCTGTTCACGGGCCATAGCCTCGGTCCTGGCCAGCAGGGCCCCCGCGCGGTCGTCGATCGCGGCCATGCACGCCTTCTCGTCGTCGGTGAGCGTCATGATCCGCAACGAAAGGATCTCGTCGATCTCCGTGCCGTCGAAGAAGTCGCCCGGACTCTCGGGTGCGATCCGAGGGTAATCGTAGAGGATGATCGGCGACGCCAGCATCGTATCCGTCGAACCTTCCTCGCCAACCAGGATCGGCCATCCGCCGACGTTCCGACACGCCGCGGCGGCGTCACGCCAGCACGCGGGCGGTTCCAGAAGCGATACGAACGCGCCGTCGCGGACGGTCAAAATCGCGTGCGTGGCGACGAGCGACCGGAGCAGCGCGGCGTCGCGATCCGCGACCGCCGCATCCTCCATCGACGACCGACAGGCGACGCGAATCGAGAGGCGGAACAATCCCTCGGCGACCTCGACGGCCGACGCCTCGACGCCCCCCGCGACGGGCTGTTGATCGCGGACGATGACGCCGACGACGCCTCGGCCCGGCACGCGGATCGGCTCCCACCGTCGTCCTCCCACGAACGCGAAGGTCGTCTCGCGCGGTCGAGTGATGAGGTCGTCGATCGTCGTTTCGCCCAGGCTCGCCTCGCGCTCCTCGGCCTCCTGCCACGTCTGGTGAATCGCCCCGCCCGCGCGGAGCGACTCGACCGGTTGGAACGGCGGCTCCGGGCCGTCTTCGGGCCATTCAGCGCTTGGCGGATCGAGGAAGCCCACCTGACGGGCCGTCAGATGGAGGAAGCGGACCCGGACGTCGATCGCCGACGCGCGCGTCCCGTGGACCAGACATTCGGTCCGATTGCTCGACGCGTCGCCGTTGCGCTGGGACCGCGTGTAGCTCTCGGGAAAGAGGCCGCCGAAGGTCCAGCGTTGATGGTTCTTGATCGACGGGCGGTAGGGGTAAAGGATGTACCCTTCATACAGAACGGCGTCGGCGATGCGGTCGACCAGCGCGCGGTTCATGGCGTCGCTCCCTCCTCGGCCGTGGCGAGCAGCCGCTCAAGAGCCCGTTCCCATGTCGGCATGCCTTGCTCCGTCTTGTAGCGGTCGAGTCGGTCGAAGACGTCGCGGCGGATCGACAGCCAGGCGGTGTTGGGATGGAACACGTCCATCAGCTCGCGCCAGGTCGAGGCCGGGAGCCGGAACGAGGCTTCCTTGTCCCACGCGATCGGTCGCACCTGCAAATCGCCCTCTTCCGTCGCGAAGAAAATCGTGCCGCTGAACAGGAAGCCGAGCGGCAGGTCGCCGCCGTCGAGCGCGCTGAAATACCGCGTCGCCGCCAGGCTGAAGTCGAAACTGCACGGGATCGGCAAGTCGACGACGACCTCGCCCTCGAACGACGGGACGACGACGCAGACATGGCTCCAAAGCATCGGCTTCAGCGTCTGCCCCCAGCGCTCGGGAGCGCCGAACAGGCCGAGCAGTCGCTCGCGCTCCGCTGCCTGATAGGTTCGCCGGCCGGGCTCGATTCGCACCTGGCAGCGAAGCGCGACGGTGTGGACCGGCGTCGGCGCCAGGCCGTTGTTCAGGGCTTCGGAGACGCGGAGCTTGAACAGCAGCAACGGCTCGGCCGCAAACTTTTGGGGCTCGACTCCCTCCACCTGGAAGTTCAGGTCAGGCATGGCTCGACCGCTCCTTCAAACCGTTGAAGAAGCGATTGATCTCATTCCAGACCGCCGTCCCGCCCGTCATCCCGCGCCAGTTCATCCGGACGAGGCCGACGAGCTTGTAGCACGCGTCGATCCCCACCCGATAGCAGTCGCACGTCTCCCCGACACGGTTCACCAGCAGGCACTCGACGTCCGGCTCGAAGCGGCCAAGGACCGGGTTCTCCGCGACTAGAGCGGCCCATTCATCAAGCGAGACGAGCGACTGGACGACCCCGCCGGGGCTCGGATAATACGCGACCACGCGGCCTGCCGGCGTGCTGTGGACGAAAAAGGCCAGATTGATCGGAATTGAGAAGCCCTCCCACGCCACGTCCGAAAGCTGGAACTCGGGCAGGAACCAGGCGTCCCTCGGCACGCGGCGATAGCGCCCGGCGTCCTGATTGCCGAACAGGATCGCGCAGGGCTCGCAGGCGCAAGTCAGCCGGCCGACGGCCGTCTCGATAAGGTGCGCGTGTTCGGCGGCAAGCCCCGCGTCGCAGATGCCACACCGCTCGCGGGCCTGTCGAGGTCGAGCGTACCGGCGGATCGAGGCGAAGACCGACTGTTCGCGGCCCTCGACGCGCGTTTCGATTTTCATGGTAAGGCTCCTCATCGTCCGCGATCGTGTCACGCCGGCGGGAGGTGAGGCATGCGCGGGTCGATCGGCTCGCGGTCGGCGGCGTTAATGCTCGTCGCGTCGCGCGCCGTGCGGCCGGTCATCGGATCGTCACGGCCCGGCTCGCGCCCCCTCTTGCTGACCATTTGTTCGCCCCGGGGGACCCCTGAAGTGTGGGCGGCCAGCGCCGCCCTGGAGTCGTGCCATCCCATCTTCGACGCTCCTTTCTTGAAGTTTAGATTCCCGTCAAGACGACCAGCCGCCGGCCGTCCGGCGTCGTTTCCGGTTCGTCCACCACGCCCTCGACTTCCAGGCCGACGGCGTCGGGCGCGCGGCCGAGGACCGCTTCCTCGATCGTCTGCTTCATCGTCACGGCCGACGACGCGCAGCCGTGGCAGCTTCCCGTCAGGCGGAGCCTCACGACGCCGCCGTCGACCCCGACCATTTCCACGTTTCCGCCATGCGAGCGAAGCACCGGCCGGACCTGTTCGAGCGCCTGGAGCACGCGCTCTTCGAGACTGAAAGGATGGAGCCCGTGCAGAAGCAACAAGCCCCCCGCCATGTCGTCGCGTGCGCAGGCGCTGAGAACTGCCGCGCCAGGCTCGCCCGCGGCTTCAAGGTGTTCGAGAATCGATTCGAGCCCCGCGCAGTGCAATTCCAGGAGCGCCCGCACCACCTCGCCGACCTGCGACCGAGCCGCGGGGTCGGCGAGGCGTTCCACGTCCTGGAGCAAGGCGTCGAGGCGCTGAAGCCGCGACTGAAACTCGGGGCCGTCGAGACGGTCTGTCATCACTGTCTCCCGTTTCTTGCGTTCGTCCGCCTTAGAGTCTGGCCCACAAACGCGTATTACGGGAGGGCGAGGCTCCCGCCGAGCCGGTTTTCACCGCCACGCCCGGCTCGGCGGGAGCCTCGCCCTCCCCTTACGAGACAGGCTCTTACTCATCCCTGCGCGCCGAACATCGGGACGTGCCGAACTTCGAGCAGCTTGCCCTCGCCCGTATACATGTGGACGCCGCACGGCAGGCAGGGGTCGAAGCTGCGGACGGCGCGCATGATGTCGACGCCCTTGAATTTGTCGGGGCCGTTCTCCTCGAAGATCGGCGTGTTCTGGACCGCGTCTTCGTACGGGCCGGGCGTGCCGTAGACGTCGCGCGGGTTGGCGTTCCAGGGGGTCGGCGGATAGGGATGATAATTGGCGATTTTGCCGTCCCGGATGACGACGTGGTGCGACAGGACGCCGCGCACCGCCTCGTGGAAGCCGCAGCCGATCGCCTCGTCGGGCACCGTGAAGTCGGTGAACGTGCGGGTCCGGCCGGCGTGCAACTCCTCCATCGCCTTCTCCGCGAAATGCAGGGCGCAGGCCGCGGCGTAGGCCTGGAAGTACGTGCGGGCCCGGTTCCGCTCGATGGCGTTGCTCCACTTGGGGATCTTCCACTCGAACTCGACCTCGGGCTTCATCGCGGTCTTGGGCAGGTAGATCTTGACGCTGTGCCCGGTCGCCTTGATGTAGCCGATGTCGACCGTCCCCGCCAGCGCGGTGGACCAGAGTCGGGCGATCGGGCCGCCGCCGGTGTCGAGCGCCAGGTGCTCGCCGGTCTCCGGGTGCTTCCAGCGCGGCGACATGACCCAACTGTACTTGCCCTCGAAATCGCGCCGCTGCGGCCGGGGCGTGGTCGTCTGATTCCACGGATGACGGCGGTCTACGGGGTTGCCGAGCGGGTCGTGCGTGACGAACATCTCGTCCCCCTCCCAGTCGTCGTAAAACGACGACCCGAGGAGGATGCGAATGCCGAGGTTGATGTCGACGAGGTTGTTCGTGACCGTCTTGCCGTCGACGACGACGCCGGGCGTGACGTACATCGCCTTGCCCCACTCGTTCATGTGGCGGTACTCGTAGTCGCAGACCTTCGGGTCGTTCCACGAGCCCCAGCAGCCGAGCAAGACGCGGCGACGGCCCACCTCCTCATAGCCCGGAAGCGCCTCGTAGAAGAAGTCGAACAGGTCGTTGTGGAGCGGCACGACCTTCTTCATGAACTCGACGTACTTCATCAGCCGGACGAGGTAGTCGGTGAAAAGCTGTTGCGTGGGCACCGTGCCGACGCCGCCGGGATACAGGGTCGACGGATGGACGTGCCGGCCCTCCATCAGGCAGAACATCTCGCGCGTCAGCCGGCTCATCTGGAGGGCTTCGCGATAGAAGTCCCCCGTGAACGGATTGAGCGCGGTCATGATGTCGGCGATCGTCCGATAGCCGTGGTCGGCGGCGTGCGGCGCGGCCTTCTTCTGAGCCTTCGCCCAGACGCTCGGCGTGGTCTCCCGGACCATCTGCTCGCAGTAGTCCACCCCGACGAGGTTGTCCTGATAAATGCAGTGATCGAACATATATTCCGCCGCCTCGCCAAGATTGACGATCCATTCGGCGATGGCGGGCGGACGGACGCCGAACGCCATGTTCTGGGCGTAACACGCGCAGGTGGCGTGGTTGTCGCCGCAGATCCCGCAGATCCGGCTGGTGATGAAATGGGCGTCGCGCGGGTCCTTCCCCTTCATGAAGACGCTGTAGCCGCGGAAGATCGACGACGTGCTGTGGCACTCGGCGACCTGCTTGTTGGCGAAGTCGATCTTGGTGTAGATCCCCAGGCTGCCGACGATCCGGGTGATGGGGTCCCACGACATCTCGACCAGGTTGCGAGGGCCGTCGTGGGTTTCGCGGACGGGTCGGGTCACGGTCGCCATGCGGTCGCTCCTCTCTCGATCTCGACGGGCTCGTGGTCGTAGGACGTGGGGTGGTAGCCGGTGGTCAGATCGGGCCCGGCGTGCCGCCACTTCGGCTCGTGGTTGAGCGTCGTGTTGGTGATCGCGCGGAGCCTCCGGATGATCTTGCCGTACATCCCGATCAGGCTTGACGAGAGGACGCCGCCGGGCGGCTCGTCCATGAACGGCATGAACTTGTCGGGGAAGCCGGGCATCGTGCAGCCGATGCAGATGCCGCCGACGTTCGGGCAGCCGCCGAGGCCGTTCATCCAGCCGCGTTTGGTGACGTTGCAATTGACGACCGGCCCCCAGCAGCCGAGCCGCACCAGGCATTTGGGCGAGCCGTACTCGTGGGCGAAGTCGGCCTGCTCGTAATAACTGCCGCGGTCGCAGCCCTCGTGGACGGTCTTGCCGAACAGCCAGGTCGGCCGCAGCTCCTTGTCCAGCGGGATCATCGGCGCCAGGCCCGCCGCCTGGTAGAGGAGGTAAAGGAGCGTCTCGGTCATGTTGTCGGGTTGCACCGGACACCCGGGGACGTTGACGATCGGAACGCCGGCATGGGACCGCCAGCTCCAGCCGAGGTAGTCGGCCAGCCCCATGCAGCCGGTCGGGTTGCCGGCCATGGCGTGGATGCCCCCGTATGCCGCGCAGGTGCCGGCCGCGACCACCGCGAGGGCCCTCGGGGCCAGGTGGTCGATCCACTCGGTGACGGTGATCGGCTGGCCGGTCTTCGCGTTCGTGCCCATCGCGGCCCAGTAGCCCTCGGACTTGATCTTCTCGTTGGGGATCGAGCCCTCGACGATGAACACGAAGGGCGCTTCGAGCCGCCCCTCGGCCGCGTCGTACCAGACCTTCAGGTAGTCCTCGCCCCCCTGGGAGAAGTCCAAAATCCGGTTGTGGAGATGGACCTTCGGCAGGCCCGGAATGGCCCCCATCAGGATGTCCTCGATGCTCGGCTGAGTGGCGGCCGTCGTCGAGACCGTGTCGCCCTCGCAGCCCAGCGCATCGGGCATCCAGAGGATGTGGATCTCCTTGACGGCGGGCGCTTTCTGCGTCTTCCTCCCATAAGGGGCTTGTGTCGATTCAGCCACGATCGCCCTTCCTTTCCGAAAAAATGGTTAGTGGGCATCAGCAGCGTTGGTCTACCTCTCGGTCCGATCGAGAACGATCGCGCAGGCCCTCAACAGATCCTCGGAAGTTGTTCGCCTGCCAGAAGCGTGACCACGCGACGGCCGCCGACGCGCGATCGGAGGATGACCATTCCGGGATGCTCAGCCACGACGTCGCCGATCAGCGCCGAGTCGCGTCCCAGGGGATGCGACCGCATCGCTCCCAGGACGCGGTCGGCGTGCTCGGGGGGGACCACGGCGATCAGCTTCCCCTCGTTCGCCACGTAGAGCGGATCAAGCCCGAGCATCTCGCAAGCCGCCCGGACCTCGGCGCGGAGCGGGATCGCGGTCTCCTCCAGTTCCACCCCAACCCCCGAGGCCGACGCCAGCTCGTTGACGGCGCTGGAGAGGCCGCCGCGCGTCGGGTCGCGCATGCAGCGGGTCTCGGAACATGTCTCCAGGATCGTCCGGGCCAGGCCGTTCAGAGGCGCAGTGTCGCTTTCCAGGACCGTCTCGAACTCCAGCCCCTCGCGCACCGACATGACGGCGATTCCATGATCGCCGAGCGTCCCGGAAACCAGGATGCGATCGCCGGGCCGGGCCGAGTGGATCGACAGTGAACGTCCTTCCGGGACGAGGCCCACGCCCGACGTCGTGATGAACACGCCGTCCCCCTTACCCCGATCTACGACCTTAGTGTCGCCCGTCACCAGGGTCACGCCCGCCTCGGCGCACGCGGCGCGCATCGATGCGACGATCCGCCGCAGGTCGTCCAGCGGCAGGCCCTCCTCCAGAATGAAGGCGGACGACAGGAACAACGGCCGCGCTCCCGCCACCGCCAGGTCGTTCACCGTGCCGTGCACCGCCAACCGGCCGATGTCGCCGCCGGGGAAGAACAGTGGCCGGACGACGAACGAGTCGGTCGTGAAGGCGAGCCGAGGCCCGTGCACTCCGTTGCCGGAACTCAGCGAGAGCGTGGCGGCATCCTCAAGAGCCCCGAGCACGTCGCCGCCGAACCCCGGCACGAACAGCTTCCCGATCAGCTCGGCCGTCAACTGTCCGCCGCTGCCGTGGCCCAGCAAGATGTGCTCATAGCGCGACTGCGGCACGGGGCACGCGCCAAGTGGAAGGACGGCCCGGGAATCGTCGACGGCCATGGGGACGACCTCCAGAATTCGTTACGTCGCGGTCGACATCAGCGGGGCTTGCGCCCCGTCCACAGTCGCAACGGCCTCCAGGTGGCGGCCGTAGGCGTGATAGGCCGCGCAGGCCCCTTCGGACGAGACCATCGTCGCCCCGAGCGGCGTCTGTGGGGTGCATTGCTTGCCGAAGGCCGGGCAATGGTGAGGCTTCTTCTGCCCCTTGAGGATCTGCCCGCTGATACAGATCGATGACTCGTGGGTCTCGATGTCGTCGACCTTGAAGATCTGCTCGGCGTCGTGATCGCGATACTCGGGACGCAACCGGAAGCCGCTCTGAGGGATCATGCCGACCCCTCGCCACTTGCGGTCACAGACCTCGAAGACGTCGTTGAGCAGTTGCCGCGACCTCGGGTTGCCTTCGGGCCGCACGGCGCGGGCGTACGCATTCTCGACATCCGCCCGGCCCGATTCGAGCTGCTCGACGGTCCGAAGGACGCCTTCAAGAAGGTCGATCGGCTCGAAGCCCGTGATCACGATGGGCACGTGGAATCGGTCGACGATCGGCCTGTATTCGGACTCGCCCATCACCGTGCAGACATGCCCCGGCCCGAGGAAGCCCTGGACGAGATTGTCGGGCGCGCCGAGCATCGCGTTCATCATCGGCGGGACGAGGACGTGCGAGACGAGCGCGCTGAAATTGGACAGCTTCCTTTTCTTGGCCATCCAGACGGCCATCGCGTTGGGCGGGGCGGTCGTCTCGAAGCCGATCGCGAAGAACACCACCTTGCGATCGGGCCGGGCCGCGGCGAGGTCGACGGCGTCGAGGGGCGAGTAGACCACGCGGACGTCGCTCCCTTGCGACTTGAGTTGCAGCAGATCGCCGCGCGAGCCCGGCACGCGGAGCATGTCGCCGAACGAGCAGAAGATCACGTCGGGACGCGACGCGATGGCGTTGGCCCGGTCGATGGTCTCCAGCGAGGTGACGCACACCGGACATCCCGGACCGTGCACCAGCTCAATCTCCGGTGGGAGCAGGCGGTCGATACCGTACTTAACGATGCTATGCGTCTGGCCCCCGCAGACCTCCATGATCGTCCAGGGCCGCGTCACGGTGCGGGTGATCGAAGCAGCGAGCGCGCGGGCGGCCTGGCCGTCGCGGTATTCGTCGATGTATTTCATGGCGGCGGAACCTCCAACTCGTCGAGCTGGCTCATCTGCTCCAGGAACCCGAAAACCCGCTTCGCCTCCACCTCGTCGATCATCGAGAGCGCGAAGCCGACGTGGACGAGGACGTAATCGTCGCGCGCCGCCTCCGGGACGTGCTCAAGGCAGACGCGCTTGGAGACGCCGCCGAAATCGACCTTGCCCATGAGGACGTCGTCCTCGCGGTAGGTCTCGACGACGCGGCCGGGGATGCCTAAACACATAAGCGACTCCCTTCCGATCCGAACTCGTGGAACTCAAGAGAGGAGGGCCGCGGCGACAGCCAGTTGCCCGAGGCTCAATCCGCCGTCGTTCGGCGGGACGAGGCGGTGACGATAGACCCGAAACTCCTCGCGGCCGAGCCGCGCGCACACTTCATGCGTCAGCAGAGCGTTCAAAAACACCCCGCCGCTGAGAACGACCGTCTCGATTTGCGTCGCATCCCGGAGCCGGCCGCAGGTCAGGGCGATGAGATCGACCATCGTCGAGTGAAAGCGTCTGGCGATGAGGCTCGATGAGACGTGGCTCGCCACGTCGTCCGCCACAGCCCGGATCATCGGCCTGGTGTCGATGATCATCGGCCCATCCATACCGCCTCCTCCGCCGCTCGGCTCGAAGTCCAGGGGATACGCCGCCCCTTCGGGCTGCGCGGTCGCCAGGGCCTCCAGCTCGATCGCGGCCTGCCCCTCGAAGCTCACACGGTCCCGCACCCCGGCGAGCGAGGCGACCGCGTCGAAAAGCCGACCCACGCTGGATGTGAACGGAGCGTTGATATTCCGTTCAAGCATCCTCAAAACAACCCGAACGTCTGCATGCAAAGCATGTGCCTTAATATCATTGATTTCTTCGCCGGCGTCGCGGAGGTGGGCCAGGGCCAACCGCCAGGGCTCGCGGACGGCGCGGTCGCCCCCCGCCATGCGGACGTAGCGGAGATGGGCGGCTCGCCGAACGCCTCGATAGTCGCCGACGAGGAATTCACCGCCCCAGATAGCTCCGTCCTCGCCGAATCCCGAGCCGTCGAACGCAACGCCGATGACCGGCTCGTCCAGACCGTTCTCGGCCATGCAGCTCGCGACATGCGCATGATGATGCTGCACGGCGAGAAGCTGCGTTCCCTCCCTCGCCGCCCCGTCTTGCGCATACCGAGTCGTCACATAGTCCGGGTGGAGGTCGTGAACGAGTAGTTCCGGCCGGATCGCGAACAGGCGTTGATAGAGTTCGACGTCGTTCTCGAACGCCCGGAACGCATTGTAGTGGTCGAGGTCCCCCATATGATGGCTGACGAACGCCTGACGACCACGGCCGAGGGCGAACGTGACCTTGAGCTGCCCTCCGACCGCCAGAACCGGCCGCGGACAGGCGACAGGCAGGGCGATGGGCGACGGCGCATAGCCCCGAGACCGGCGCGCCGGGAGTTCGACGCCGTCGACCACGCGCGTGACCGAGTCGTCGCATCGCACGTGGATCGGCCGATCGTGGACCAGGAACAGATCGGCGATCCCGGCGAGCGTTCCCGCATCGCTCTCGCGGTGGACGATCGGCTCATCGGACCGGTTGCCGCTGGTCATCACCAGCGGAACGCCCTCGACCGCCCGCATTAAGAGGTGGTGGAGCGGCGTGTAAGGCAGCATCACCCCCAGCCAGGGATTGCCCGGCGCGACCTCCTCCGCCACGACGTCGGGCCGAAGCGCGCGCAGCAAGACGATCGGCCGGGCGGCCGAGAGCAGCAGCGAACGCTCGGCGGGCCCGATCTCGACCAGACGCTCGGCGGCCTCAAGATCGGCGACCATCACCGCGAACGGCTTCTCGTCGCGGTGCTTCCGCCTTCGCAGTTCGGCCACGGTCGCGCGATCGCGCGCCATGCAAGCCAGGTGATAGCCCCCCAGCCCCTTCATCGCCCCGATCTCGCCCTTTTCGAGCGCCTCGGCGAAGAACGCGATCGGGTCAGGGCTTGGAAGCGGCAGGCCGGCTCCGTCCAGCAACCGGAGCCTCGGGCCGCAGTCCGCGCAGGCGGTCGGCTGAGCGTGGAACCGGCGATCGGCTGGGTCGTCGTACTCGGCGCGGCAGGCGGCGCACATGGCGAACGTCGCCATCGTCGTCCGCCGCCGATCGTACGGCGCGCCGGTGATGATCGTCAGTCGCGGGCCGCAATTGGTGCAGTTGAGAAACGGATAACCGAACCGACGGTCGCCGGTGTCAAACACCTCCGCGAGGCAATCCGCACACGTGGCCACGTCGGGCGAGATGAAAACCGGGCTCGCCCCGTCGGCCTCGCTCGACTCGATCTGAAATCGACTCTCGCCTCGCGGCGCTTGCGGCTCCCACGAAAGCCGATCGATCTGAGCCAGCGGCGGCGGCCGGTCGGCCAGCTCGGCCAGAAAGCCTTCCAGCGAAGACGGCTCCCCCTCGACCTCGATCAGCACGCTGCCTGACTGATTCTTGACTGAGCCGTGGAGCTGGAAACGATCCGCGAGATGATAGACGAACGGCCGAAAACCGACGCCCTGAACCACTCCGGTGACCACGATCGCCCGTCGCTCCATAAGAGTGATCCAGCGCAAGGGGTGTTTCAATCCCAGAGGTCCGCGACCACTTGATGCCGGCACACGCGATGCCAAGAGCGCCCCTTTTCCGCGATTCGATGAACGGCTCTCCACGGGTGTGACTGGTGGACGACGGCTTCAGGCACGGGCATAATCAGGGCGATTCGTGTTTTGAGACCCGCCTCAGAATCGGTATCGGAGACTCCCGCCGTGGTGAAACGACCTCTCCTCGTCGCATCGCTGGTTATGGCTTTCGCCGCCTCGGCCGGACGGCCGGCTCAGGCCGACGAGCCCTGGGTGAACCTGTTCGACGGCAAGAGCCTGGAAGGGTGGACGGTCCGCGGTGGGTTCGCCAGATACCAGGTCGAGAATGGGGAGATCGTGGGGAACACGGTCGAGGGAAGCCCCAACACCTTCCTCTGCAAAGGGGACTTCAAGGACTTCGAACTCGAGCTGGAAGTCCGATGCGATCCCCGGCTGAACTCGGGGGTTCAGGTCCGCAGCCACGTCTACGGAAAAGACGATTCCGATCCTAAGAACCGCGACCGGGCGGGGGTGGTTTACGGCCCGCAATGCGAAATCGCCCGCAAGGAGACGGGAACGGCGGGACGGTTCTACGATGAAGGGCGTCGTGGAAGGTGGATCAGCGGCGAGATCGCCGACGCGGCGAAGGGCGCTTTCGATGACGACGGCTGGAACACGTACCGGATCGTGGCGCAAGGCGACCATTATCGTTCGTGGGTCAACGGCGCTGCGGTCTCCGACTTCCACGACGCCACGGACGCCCACGGGTTCGTCGGGCTTCAGGTCCACGGCATCGCCAAGGACCAGGGACCGTATCAGGTGCGCTGGCGGAACGTCCGCATCCGTGAACTGAAAGCCGGCGGCGCGACGGCCGATCAGGGCCGTCCCGAGGGGTTCCGGGCGATCTTCAACGGTCGCGACCTGACTGGTTGGGACGGAAGTCCGAAGTACTGGTCGGCCGAGAACGGCTGCCTGACGGGCAAGGCCGACGGCACGCTCAAGTTCAACCGCTTCATCACCTGGAGGGACGGCACGGTCAAGAACTTCGAGCTGCGGGTCAAGGTGAAGGTCTCGCCAGGCGGCAACAGCGGTCTCCAATACCGTGGGACCGAGCGGCCCGACCTGGGCGAATCGGTCGTCATCGGCTACCAGTGCGACGTGGTCGCCGACCGCCCCGACTATAACGGCATGCTCTACGAGGAGAGAGGACGCCGCATCCTGTCCCACACCGGCGAGAAGGTCGTGATCGACCCGCAAGGCCAGCCCTGGACGGTTGGAACCTTTCCGCTCCGCACATTCAAGCCCGGCGAGTGGCACGACTTCCGCGTCCTGGTCGAAGGGAACCACCACCGCCACTGGATCGACGGCCATCCGACGGTCGACCTGATCGACCTCGACGAGAAGGGACGCAAGCTCGAAGGGGTGCTCGCCGTGCAGGTCCACGTCGGCCCGCCGATGGCCATCCAGTACAAGGACGTCCTCCTCAAGACCCTTCCCGACGACCTCCCGCTGATCACCGCCGAACAGGCGGCGATCCCGTCCGACGCGCGCAAGGTCGCGGCTCAGGGCGAGGACCAGCCGCGGAAGCCCGACGCCGAGTGACCCGCGCATCATTCCATGAATTGATTTTTGCGCAGATCTCCATGGATGTTGAAGTCGCGCATCCGCCGGCCCGTGGACTCGTTGACCGCATCGCAGCAGGGATACACCAGCAAAATCGCCAGTACGGCGCCGTACAACCGCCGGCCCCCCCTGCCCCGAACCGTCTGCGTCCCCTCGGCGATCAGCACGAAGAAAACCGGGACCAGCCAGACGATCAGGCGGCCGTGGAACGGATATTTGCGGAGCGCCGAGGCCGCCAGCGCGAGGGCCAGCGGGGCGAGTAGGATCGCCAGCGCGGCCGGATCGCGGCGGCCGAGAGCGGCCGTCCCGAAGATCAGGAGCGCGACCGCCAGGCCGGCGAATGCGTAAGGCAGGAACGGCGGCACGAGGTTCAGCGGCGTAACGAACGTTTCGAGGAGGATGCCGGAAGTCGTCGACAGAGCCTTGCGCGTCGTCGGCGGGAACGGCAGGAACGCGAAGTTCCAGAAGACGTACATGGAGGTCGCCTCGTTGAGCAGCCGACTCGACGCGCGGTAGGCGACGACCGCGCTGGCCGCCCATCCGCCGGCGATCGCGGCGAGTCGCGCGGCGTCGCGCCAGCGGCCCGCGAGCAGGCGATGAGCGAGCAGAACGGCCCCGCAGCCGGCGACGACGAAGACCGACGGGAACGACATCCAGGGAGAGCCGATCGCGACCAGGGCCAGCAGCCCGAGCCTCCACCGGCTGGAGTCCACGGCAAGTTCGCCGAGGCTGACGAGCGTCACGACGAGCCCGATCGCGAGATCCCACGAGTACGGCTTCAACTCGCTCGAATAGTAAATCAGGTCGTCCGAGAACGCGAACAGGATCATCGCGACGATCGCCCCCGAACGGCTCATCAAGCGTTCCGCGAGACGGCGGAACAGCCCGAGAGCCGCAATCCCGCAGACTAACGGGATCAGCCGCGTCACGTAGACCGAGCCGCCGAACAACGCGACGAGCACGCGCTCGGGGATCAAGAAGCCGAACGGCGCCAGTTGGTCGCCGGCCAGGGGACGCGAAAAATCGAGGATCGGGCCGCCTCTCAGGTTCGCGCTCAGCGACCCCTCGTCCATCCAGTAAGGACGTCCGTCGAGGAAGACCCAGACCCGCAACAACGCCCCGAGCCAGATGAGCGTCTCAAGCGGACGGTCCTCGACGCGGTAACGCACCCAGCGGCGGTGCGGCGAAAAGTCGATCGGATGCGACAGAGAATCAAAGAATGACACGAGCGAACGCTGCTCCATGGACCCCAAAACGCTTCGAGCGGATTCGTCGAACCGCGAGAGGCTCATTATGATGTCGCCCCGAGCCGTCCCGCCACGCTAGACTGGAACCGAAACTCGATCCTGGACGAAGGAACCGCCTCGGGGGCCTGGCTGATGCGCATCAAGTGGTACGGACACGCCGCGTTCTTGATCGAGACGCAGGGGCTGAGGATCATTCTCGACCCGTACCGCTCGCCCGACTCGGGCGGTTACGAGCCGATCGACGAGCCGACGGACCTCGTGATCGTGAGTCACGAGAACGACCGTTATCACAGCCATCTCGGGCAGATCGTCCGGCCGTTCGAGGTCGTCCGCGCGCTCGAATTGCCCGAAGGGGGCGAAGTCGTCCGGAGCCTGCGATTCGAGGCGGTCCATGTTTTTGAAACGCCCGAGAGGATGCCTGAGGACGAGGTCGCCATCGTCCATTTCCGCTCGGAGGATCTCCACGTCGCGTTCCTCGGCGACCTGGGACACGCGCTCAACGAGACCGAGCTGGCCCCGATCCGCGGCGCGGACGTCGTCCTGATCGCCGCGGGGGGGCCGCCGACGATCGACTTCCCCGAAATCCCGGCGCTGCTCGATGCGATCGGCGCGAAGGTCGTCGTGCCGATGCATTACAAGACGCCCAAGATCAACCTCGCCATCCAGCCGCTGGAGCGGTTCCTCGAAGTCTTGCCCGGGGACCGCGTCGAGCGAATCGCCGACAGCGTCTTCAACGTCGAGCGCCGAACGCTGCCGGCGAGTCGGACGATCTACGTGCTGGAACACGCGCGGTGATCGTCCGCTCGACTCTCAGAGTTCGCGAAGCGCCGAGATGACTTCGATGCGAACCGCGCGAATGGCGGGGATCATGCCGCCGAACAGGCCCATCACCACGGTCATGATCAGGGCGACCGCCATGACCCAGGGGCCGAACCGGAAGTTGATCGTCACCGAGGCGAAGTTGCTGAAATTGCTGGTCTCAATGGTCAAGAAGCTCAGTGGCAAGGTCGCCAGCAGACCGAGCAGGCCGCCCAGCACGCAGAGCAGGAACGACTCGCCCAGGAACGAGATCAGGACGTCGCGCTGGGAGAAGCCGAGCGCCCGCATCGTGCCGATCTCGCGGGTCCGCGACTTGACGGCTGAGAACATCGTGTTGGCGGCGGCGAACATGGCGCCGAAGGTCAGAAGCACGGCGATCAGGGTGCCGGCCGCCTTCAGGAAGATGCTCGATTTCGACTGATTCTCGAAGTAGGTCGCCTCGGGGATCGCGGCGAGCTTGAACTGGGTGCCGTCCTCGATCGCCTTCTTGAGGTCGTCGCGGTCCTTCGTGCTGGCCGCGCGAATTTGGACGCAGGAGACCGAGCCGTCCCGGCCGGTGTTCCGCTCGACGTCCTTGAGATCGGCCCAGACTTCGCTCTCGGCGGAACTGCCGCCGGCGGTGAAGACGCCGACCACCCGATAGCGCTCTTTCTCACCGAATTCCAGCAGCCCGCCGACCTGCGCGCCCTTGTAAAGGCGGGAGATGTTGCGGCTGACGATGCACTCCCCCTTGCCCGATTCGAGGTCCCGTCCGGCGACGATCTTGAAGTCGGGCCGCAGCTTCCGCGAGGCGGGCTGAACGCCCCGGATGATCAGGTTGTTGCGCGTGCCGTTGGTCCGCTCGGTGATGGCGATGTTGAGGATTTCCTTGGCGGCGATCGGCCCGTTTTCGTCGCGCTGAATCCCGTTGAGCGTCAGCACCTCGTCGGCCTTCTTGGCCTCGAAACCGCCGGTCGTCTCGTTCGACGCCCCCTTCCGGAGAATCATCAGGTCGAGCGGATCGCCCGAGACTTTCAGGCTGTATTCCAGCCCTTCCACGAGCCCGAAGAGGATGCACGACGAGGCCACCAGAAGGGCGGTCCCCAGCATGGTCATCAGGGTCGTCTTCCAGCGCACGCGGAGGTTGCGGACGTTGTACTTGAACGGGATCATGGGAACCTCAAACGACCTTGCGGAGACCGTCGATCACGGACGAATTGGCGGCGAGGAACGCGGGGATCAGCCCGCTGACGAACCCCACGAAAAGCGAGACCGCCAGGCCGAGGATCGCAATGTTCCAGGGGATGTAGAAGAACGGGAGAAAGCCGCCGCTGAAGCGGGCGACGTCGACGAAATCGCAGAAGTATTTGCAGCCCAGCGAGCCGATCGCGCCGCCCAGACCGGCCACCAGAACAGCCTCGCTCAGCACCAGGAAGAGGACCAGGCCCTTGGTGAAGCCGATCGCCTTGAGAACGGCCACCTCGGTCGTCCGCTCGCGCATCGTCATGGCCATCGCGTTGCCGGCCACGAACAAGAGCGAGACCACCACCGCGGCGCCGATCCAGTAGATGGTGTTCTTGAGGTCCCCGAGCATCTCGGCGAACATCAGGCCGAACGCCTCCTCGGTCTGGGTCCGCGTCGGGAACTCGGTGTTGCGATATTCCTCGTCGATCTTCTTGCAGAGCGACGTCGTGACGTCGGCGCTCTTGCACTTGATGAAGATGCTGCCGGCGTTCCCCGACCGCTGCGACGAGGCCGTCGCCAGCGAGCCGCCCGACCCGGACATCGTCGTCTTCTTGAGCGCCTCGTCCAGGTACTCGTAATGGAAGAGGCACATCCGGAGATCGCGGTTGGTGTCTCCGTTGTAGATCCCCCGGACCGTGAGATCCAGGTCGACGGGGTAGATGTCCCCCTTCAACGGCAACGGGTCGCCGACCTTCAGATTGCGGTCCGTGGCGAGCTTGCGGCCGATGATCGCCCCGTCCTTGTTGGCCTTGAAGTCGGCGAGCTGGTCGGCGGGGACGGCGTACTCGTCGAGGATCGTGAACACCGAGTCGGCGTCGACTCCGAACTGGGCGAACGGCATCACCTCGTCGTGGTACTTGCCGCCGTACCACTGGAACGGCGTCGCACCCACCACGCCTTCCATCGCGGCGATCTGGCGGACCCGCGAGACCGGCAGCATGCCGGCGAACCCGTTGGCGTTCATCGTCACGATGCGATTGAAGATCCGCGTCGAGCTGGTGGCCTCGGTGTTCATGGCGAAGAACGACAGGAGGATCATCATCAGGAACAAGCAGATGCTCGTCGATGCGATCGTCAGCCCGGTCCGGACCGGATTCCGCCGGGCGTTGCGGAGGATGTAGGTCAGGTACTTCATGACGCCGCCGAGATGGAGGTTTCGTTGATCACGTCGTCCACGAGCCGGCCCTTGTCGAGATGGAGCACGCGACTGGCGCGGCGGGCGGCCAGCGGGTCGTGCGTCACCATCACGATCGTCTTCTGGAACTCGCGGTTGAGCTGTTCGAGGAGTTCGAGGATCTCGCCCGCGGTGACCCGGTCGAGGTCGCCGGTCGGTTCGTCGGCCACGAGCAGGTACGGGTCGGTGACGATCGCGCGGGCGATCGCCACGCGCTGCTCCTGGCCGCCGGAGAGCTGGCGGGGCGAATGGTGCTCGCGCCCCTCCAGCCCGACCACCCGCAGCGCGGTCATCACGTTCTCACGTCGCTTGCGACGGGACAGATGGGTCAACAGGAGCGGCAGCTCGACGTTCTCGAACGCGGTCAACACCGGGATCAGGTTATAGGTCTGAAAGATGAAGCCGACGTTGTGGGCGCGCCAGCGGGTGATCTCGGCTTCGGAGAGCCGCCCGAGATTCTGGCCGTGGACCAGGACCTCGCCGCGCGTCGCCGTGTCGAGGCCCGCGACCAGGTTCAGGAGCGTCGTCTTGCCCGATCCCGAGGGTCCCATGAGCGCCAGGTATTCCCCCTCCGCAACGCTGAGGTCGAGCCCCTGAAGGACAGGGACCACGAACTCGTCGCGGCGATACTCCTTATCCACTCCGCGCAGCTCGATCGACGGCGACGATTCCATGGAAAAACGACCTCTGGGGTTGATGGAATTGCGTTGGACGTCCGTGTGGTCGTCGCTTACCGCGTCGCTTCGCGGACGACGTCGCCGTCGCGAAGGCCCTTCGGAGGGCTCAGGACCACCTTGTCTTCCATTTTCAGGCCGGACTCGACGCGGGTCGTGCCCGACTGGGTGTTGGCGACCTCGATCCGCCGCTTCGCGACGCGCGAATCGTTGTCGAGCAGCCAGACGCAGTCGTGGCCGTCGTCCTGGAAGACCGCTTCGAGCGGGATGAACAGGTACGACCGGTTCGCGTCCGACTCGGCCCATTTCTTATCGGGAAGGAAATGGACCGTCGCCGCCAGCTCCGGAAACAGCTTGTCGTCGGGGTCGAGGATCTCGACCTTGACCTTCACCGTCGCCCGGGTCCGGTCCCCCATCGGCGTGATCTGGCGGAGCCGGCCGCGATAGCGCTTGGTCGGCACGGCGGTCACCGAGACCTCCGCCGGCTGCCCCTCCGCGACGCGGTACATCTGCTCTTCGGGGATGTCGGCCTCGACGTCCATCCTGCTGAGGTCGGCGATCGTGACCACCGCCGAACGTCCCAGCGACGAGCTCATCGCCATCGGATTGATGACCTCGCCGACCTCGCCCTGCTTCTCGACGACGGTGCCGTCGAAGGGGGCGTAGAGATACATCTGGTATTTGATCGTGGCTTCCGTCTCATCGACGTTCGCCTTCACGGCCTTGATCGCGGCCTCCAGGGCTGACACCCGCGCCTCGGTCATCTTCCGGGCGGCGATGGCCTTGTCGTAGTCTTCCTGGGGGGTCATCTTCTTGACGAGCAGCCGTTCGAGGCGTTTCTCCTGGCGGTCTTTGTCCCAGAGCTCGACCTTCGCCTCTTCAAGCTCGGCCTCGCAACGGATCAGGCTGGCTTTCCGCTGAAGGAGCATCGCGTCCATATCGTGATGCTC